>CAIPTA010000001.1 GCA_903867855.1 Oligoflexia bacterium
AAAAGCTTGAAGTAACACCATTAGGTAAATCTACATTTAGGGAAGTATCCGTAGCGGCGACCCTGTGTTTCGCGGTAAGTAAAAAAGACCATGAAATAAATGCAAAATCAACCTATGCGACACGTTGATTCAAATTTAATTGTGTACTCCTGGCCTCTTCTCGTTACAATTTCTCTGAGGTCAAATCTATGAAACTAGCCATTGCTCTACTCACTGTTCTTCTTCCTCTTGCGGCCCACGCCAATACAGAGAACTTTTCCGTGAGGCATGCTGCGCTTGCCGCTCCCAGCGCGCTTGTAGAAGGCAGCTATCAACAAGCCATCGATCATAGCGGCGCAATTTCTGGCACATTTTCGCAGCGCTATTGGGTGGATTCTGAGTTTGCCACCAGCGCAAACGCTCCAGTGATCTACCACCTATGCGGCGAAGCGAATTGCACCGAAGGCTATTTCCTTCACGATAGTGCCATCCAATGGGCGAAGCAACTTGGAGCACGGCTTGTATATCTAGAACATCGTTATTATGGGGCTAGCGTTCCCTTCAATGATTTGTCGAACGCGCACCTAAAATACTTAACCCTACACAATGTGCTCGAAGATTTGGCGACATTTCAAAAATCCATCACTGCAAAAAATGCTTGGACGGGAAAATGGATCGTAGTGGGCGGCTCCTATTCCGCCACGCTCTCCGCGATCTACCGCTATAAACATCCAGAGCTTGTAGTAGGCGCACTCGCTGCTTCTGCACCGATGATTTCTGGAGTGGGGGAAGTGCAACATGGTGGCCCAGGAGATATGAGCTCCACCAATCCAGCAAATGATTCTCGCGTCTGGGGCTACCAAGCCTGCTCGGAACTCGGTTTCTGGGAGGCAAGTGGGGGCTCTATCGATTCCACCATCCTAGTGCCCGGTCAAGATCTCTGCCAAAGCGCCTTTGGCGCAGCTCCTTATTTCAATGCGAACCAGTATAACCAAGAATACCACCTACCATTCTTGACGAACGCCTCCGACTCACCTTCCAATATTTTATTCACCTACGGCTCGGAAGATGTATGGACCAATCTCGGTCTAGATCAGCAACAAAACGCGAATACAAAAATTGTGATTCACAATATTCCTGGAGCCGGCCATCACTTTGATCTGAACGCAGCCTCCTTCGGAGATAGTCAGGCTGTGAAGGACGCCCGAAATCTATTCCTAAATCTCGCAAAAGGCTGGTTAGCGCAGTAGTTCAATAAAGTGGACCTATTGGTCGATATAGATAGTAATGCTATCTCTATTCTTACTCCTACTGGCTACGAACGGATTTTGCCAAAGCGAACAAGAGATAAACTATATTCTGCAGTTCAAGGCTCGATCTGGGAGTCTCGTTGCAAACGGCTTCAGTGAGTTAGAGAATGCCTTAGCAGAGGCGCCAGACTGCCATGCCACCCGTGAGCAGGTAAAAGCCTTTTTATTGGATAGATTCCCAGTGCCGGCCTCCTGCGTAAAAGCAAAAAAGCTGCAACAGAAATACCTGGAAGTTGTGGAGTTCTTAGAGGGCGATTGTGAGTTGCAGATCCACAATCTCCAGTTAGTCCTAGGCAATCCCACAGAATGCAAAACCATCTATGAAAATCGCCTAACCAGCACCGAAATATCGGAGCAATTTGATGGTTTTATCCAAGAGAAACTAAAATCGAGCTTTAATTGCCCGGCAGATTCCGCGGATTGCGTTGACGAGTGCGATGTCTACGCGACAATTTTTCTGCAAGCTATGGTGAAGACAAATAACATATCTAAAACTATGAATACGACCATGGAAACGAGCCTGAATTTCGTGTGCGAGGCCGATCGCAATTCGAATTGCGTAGACGCCTTAGCCGCAGTCTCAAAAAACATGCCCACGTATATCTATGAATCGGACGATTTGAAATCCTGCGTTTCGAAAGAGCCAGACAGAAAACTTGCGAGCCTCGAAACAGAAAGGAATTCATTATTCGCGCGTATACATGCAAAACTGCTTGGCGCAGCGGCAGCGGGAAAGATCTAGAAAGCGCCATTCACAATGTCGGATAATATATATTATGTTATCTAAAGACGGCCACTAGTCGCAGATCCGGTAATGACGACCATTCACATGGATATGCGGCATAGTCCAAATGCCCGAACCATGACCTTCATGAATCTTGGTTGTGTCTGGAAATAATTCAAAGGCCCAGCCAAGCAGCGTATCCAGTATCGATTTCGGAATACAAAAAGCCATCTTGTAAAATGGATGTAATAGCTGCAATAAGCTCTGTTGATCCGGAGAAAATTTACCTGTTACGCCAGAATCCAATAAAACCTGGTACTGCGGATTCGCCGAGCTTTTTAGGCTAAGCCCGTGATCATGAATGATCTGCTGGCCCTCGGCTGCAGAGAGCTTCCTTCCCAGCAACAGACTCGCTGCGCTTACACGGTCTTGATCGCTTAGGCGAGCAGCGGCGAAGGGATTAAATCCATTTTTCCGATAATCGGCTACGAAATTTTGTGGGCTATCAACGGCTTGAAAAGCTCGCTCTTGTTTTAGGAGTGTCAGCATTTCTGCCTCGCTCATCAAATGTTCCGGCCTGGAATGTTCCGCGCTGGATAGCCAAGAGTACCCTTCTCCACAGGAGAATAAATCATTACCGGGGGCCGCAATGCCGCCGATAGCAGGCAAGGAAAGGAGGAATATAAATAAAAAAATGCGTAGCATCTCTAGCTATTTCGGTATTCCGAAATCAAAAGATTAATTTGCGGAAACGGCTTACTTTCGGCGCAGAAAAAGCAGCACGGTTTCACCGCCGTGTAGAGTTTTCGCGGGGAGCGCTAGCTCATAAAATTTAGTACCGGAATTCACTGTATAATCGCCGGCATCGTCAAAACCGAAACCAAATGAGCCATCAGGATCCGTGCGAGTGCGCAAAAATTCTTTCCCATCTTTCGTTTGCAAAATTAGGGAGACATTAGAGCAAGGCCCTGCAAAAGGATTCTTCTCGCTTTGCACGATCTGACACTGCCCCTGAATGAGCTTAGCCGCTTGCTTCGCGCGCTGAGAAGCCACTGGTGCTCCGGCATCGGCGGCGAACACGGGAACGGAAAACAAAAAAAGATAAAGTAACGCTTTCATTCACCCTTCTTTCGCTGAAGATATTTCAAGAGTTCCGGCATTCGTCCGGCAATAAAGGCGTAAAACATATACTTCGGGAGGCGACCGGCCACAATAAAAAGAAAGAGCTTTGCGAGCGGCATATGATCAGCTACCGCCAGCGCGAGCATGGGGTGCTGCAAGAATGGACCGAGTGCAATCAACCAAATGGCCCAACTGCCGTACTGGTCGATGAAGTGCACTGAAAAAATCCAAGCATGAGATTGAGGTAGATTTGGAAAATGGGAAAGCAAAATTCCCATTCCGTATCGATCCAGCAAAAAAGCAATACTGAGCGCTCCCAAGGATGAACCCATGCCTGCACAAATACCGATCGAAAGCCATTTTTTCGGGTCGAACGCCGCAGCGGCCAGCACCAAAGCATCATTGGGAATTACCAGCAGATAATAATCAATCGCCACCACGAATCCGATTAGGGGCG
>CAIPTA010000002.1 GCA_903867855.1 Oligoflexia bacterium
ATGAGGTGCTACCTGAGTGGGAAATGGACGAGAAACCCAAAATTAAGGAACAATCAGAGTCAGCAAAAGTTAAACGGTTTACCGCTGATACACTTTTTTAACTTCCTTAATTTCATTACCTAAACATCTACTTAACTTCATTAATTATTACTCCTTTTTTGCTTTCATATGAAAGACAAATGCAAGAACTGTACACATCATTTCAAACATCCCCACTACAACGGAATAGGGATATGTTGTAATGAAGATGCCCCACACTACAAGAAATTCGTAGGGAAAACACTACGCTGTGAGCACTGCACGAGGCGTGGTATTGAAGCGCATGAAATCGCCCATCCAAGCCGGCTCTCGCTTCACGTGATGGCGAGCGAAAAAAGGAAATTTAAGGTGATTTAAATGGCAAATAACCCTTTCATCCCTGCATCCCCAAGCTCAAGCAGTCATCCAAATGTACCGGCATCCCCAACCGCAGGCGGTCATCCTGCAATAATTAGCGGCGTATCGAATCCTCAGTCCCAAATCGCAAAAGACGTGTTAAATTCCCTGAAAGGCACCGGCTCATTAACTTCGAATAGCATACATGTCAGCAGTATTCAGTCGAACATAGCTCGTGCACTGAGTGTGAGTAATGAGTTTTCGAACAAGCCGGCTCAAGAAGCCTTGTTAACGGCTCAGAAGAATTTGAATCTCGCTACCAGTGCTAAGGACTCTGCAAGCAGAAACGCCGCGCTTGCCGCCGCTAAACAGGCATTAATACAGGCGAATAATCAGATGGCGAATCTAGGTTATGGGAAATCGATACCAAGTGCATCCCCAAAACCGAACATAACTAAATTCATATGAGGTGATAAGATGTTCAATTTCAAGACAGAGAAAGCTGAAGGGGATATTCCGGCAGATGCTTGGGCATCAGCCGTGATCAAAGTCAGTTGTATCCTCGTAATCGGTGTCGTAATTTTGAATGGAGTTACGAATGCTACTAACCTCACAACAGGTCCTTTCGTAGGTCTCTTCCACACAGTCGAGACCAACATAACCAGCGGTTACACACTGGCGGCATTAATGGTTCTAGCAATTGGTGCAGGAGCTATAATGCATTTCCTCGGATTTATGTAAAAGGTAAAAGAGGTGAAAACAATGGCATTTGGTGCTGAATCTAGTGCAGTAGCCGCGATGAAGGCTACACAGGCGAAAGCGGCGCAGGCGCAGGCTTTAAGGAACATGCAGTTGGTCGAAGATGCGCAAACGGCTTCCCAAAATCGAGTGGCATCTGTGACAGCCGAATCGCGAACAGGGCACGCTATTGCATTTAGCCCAAGATACGGCACAACGATTGTCGGTAGACGTACTTATCTATGAGTTCTACTGCCATCGATTTTTTTATATAAATTTACTTGCATTTTTCGAAATAAATGTCGCCCAAAAATAATATATTATTTTCACTATATTTTTGAGTTTACATTAATATTTTAAAGCTTTTTTATGTCGCGCATGGCTTGACTTTTCTAATTTTTTAATAATTCCCCTCGTATGCGTTCTGAATAATATATTAATTTATAGTTTTACACAACTTCTAAATCTATTTTATCCAAACTTCGTAACTTTGCAAACTAGCTATTTATATAGTAACAGGCTCTTTTTGTTTCCAGATACCTAAAATAATGTCTACTGATACCTATTCAATATATGCAGGAATATTCACGGAGTTGATTGATTTTGACCATTAACTATGATGATTATTTAACAATGAAACAGGGGTGCGATAAATGGAAACTTTGCCTGCACCGATAGAGCCTACACATGGACTTATATCTCGGATCAAGAGGAAAGTCATAGACGTGGTTGCACCAGAAGTGTCACAGCCTACGGCGATGGTCTCATATAGTAAAGCTAAACCACCAGCAGATTCGCCAAACAAAGTATCACCTGTACCGGTAAATCCTCAAGGTATGGTTTCCTCCACAAAACGAATCGAGATACCAAACGAGAGAATGAACGAGAGAATTAATGTTGGTAGCAATTTATCGCAGGTGCCACAGGATAGTAAAGCCGAGTATCAGAAAATTGTTGAAAAAAGTTTGAAGGATGTTGAAGAGCCGCCTAAAATGTGGGGTTCTGTGTTTGATACAGGTGAAGTTAGAGAAAATCCTAGTTTTAGCGACGATACTGAACAGCGCTCACAGATAGAAGCAGGAATCAGATTCTGGAGTGACTTCAAAAACACGCTTAAACAAACAGCGCAAGCTAAACGTGATGGTAAGTTATCTGAGGAAGAAGACGCTCTGGTTAGAAAACAGCTCACAGAATTCAAGCGAGAAAAGCGCGAGTTTGAACGAAGTTTAAAAAATAGCGGTAAATATGGCGATGCGTCTGTAAGACGATTGCTCGGCGTAATGAATGATGTTGAAGATTTAGCTGATGAATTCAATTCTCAACGCCGCTTTAATGGTAAAAGAAGCAAAGGATTCACAGGCGAGGGATTATCCCAAAAAGAAATACATAATGCCATATTTGGCAATCC
>CAIPTA010000003.1 GCA_903867855.1 Oligoflexia bacterium
CCGATCTCAACCCCATCCATCAGGGGACGCTTGATTTCCTGTCAATTGTGATAATCCGCCATTTCCTGACATTGTAAATAGTTTGGTGGCTGTTCCAACATCGAATATTGCACGCCAGCGCTAATATCATCACAGGCATTCAAGTTCGGGATATCTACGTATTTCCACATCAGATCAGAACTATCTACAGTGGTTAGCCCAGCGGAAGTTAGTCTCTTAAACTGTACATTCATATTCGCTACATCGTAGTTGTGACACAGAACGGGAGCGGCACCAGGTACCGCGTGGAGAGAAAGCGACAAGGCGCTAGGCCTACTTAAAAAATTATAGTCTAAACTGATCCCGCCATAAGCCGCTAGACCGAGGTCGAGGAGGATTAGCCAAGGCACACATTTCTCTACTCTATAGCCACGATAGACGCGCAGATAGAGACACCCCAAACAAAGCAAGGCAATTCCAATCGCGTGAGTGATCGCCAAACTGAGCATCCACGACATCAGAGGCAAATCTAGATTGGAAAACTGCTGCTTTCGCAATAGAAAAGCCTGCGCATCAATTAGGTCCGCCTGCCAATGAACCCAAAAAAGGGCAAGCAGCTGAGATACTAATAGAGCTATAAAAGTATAAAGAATGGCTCGATTCTTCTTCAAGCCAGCATACACTTCCTCCAAAGCGCAAAAGGCCAAGATCCAAACGGCCACGGAAAGGCTAAAAAAATATTTCATCGGATAGCGAAAGGAACCAAGAATCGGCAGTAGCCTCACTAGCTGATTCATACCAATCAAATTTGATCCAAGAGAAAACACTAAAGCTATAAGTAGCACGAGCGCTGGCACGCGAAGACGACGCTGAAAAATAATAGATAGCGCGCAGGCTATGATTGGCAGGCCTAAATAGGGATTCCAATTCCAGGGCATGGCGGTTGAACCCACAGCCTCACTACTCCAAGTTTGCCAGAAATTGATGCCCTGCTGAGTGGCTTCGTGCAAAACACCCGGCCAAATGGTGGCGAGGGCAGACGGAAAATCCATCGACCATTGTAAAATCGTATCGGAATATATCTCTGTGAAACGAGTTGATAAACTCAACTCACCACTCGCAGCCAAAAGAAGCGGAGCACTGATGCCAACTGCCAATATTGCAGCCCCAAAAAATACAAGCAATGAGCCCGCGCGGTTTTTCGCAGACAAGAAACACTCCAACATCACGATCACGAAAAGAATGGCAAAGGATTGCGGTTCGCCGCCAAGAAGGAGGAAAAGAAAACAAACTAGGAGAAAAATGAAATCACGGCGCCGCCACTTAGGATTGCCCACAATTTCTCTACTCATGGCCCAGCCCAGCGGAAGCCAAGCGGCAGCGATCAAATAGGGCCCGTGATCCACCAGGTCTAGCACGGTGCCTGATAAAACGAAGGAAATCCCCCCTAAGATGCTTAGGCCTCTACGCACTCCATATTTTTTAAGCAAAAGACTCATCGCAAACGCAGCGATAGATAAATGAATAAGCACTTCCATGGATTTCTGAAACACGGGAGCTAAGAGAAAAAATAGCCAGCGTATTGGATATAGTGTCTGGCTTTGCAGATCAGCGAAAAGTGGCAAACCATTTCCTAATCTCGGCGAAAGCCAGAAAGCTTGGCGAGCAATAAATAGACGCTTCATTTCACAGATATAGGGAATATCTTGCAAGGTGGCATCAACCCCGATGAATCGCAAGCCCTGCAAAAGTGGCAGGCTAAACAGTGCAAAAGTGATGAGGCCTGCCAATAGCGCAGCATCTATCTTTTTGATCCTACTGATGAATGGTGCTAGAAATGACATCACTTAGTTATAGCGAAGCAAGTACTGTTAGGAAAGAAAAAGAGGAAGCGAACTATGTTCATCATTCGTTTTATACTTGGTAAACTTATTTTATTTTTTAACGCGATATTTGCGCCCACGCCCATTGCGCGAAGTGCTGAAGATCAGCAAAAGATTAGGTCGGCAACAGTGGGTATCTCTCTCTATCAATTTGAAGCCTGCCCATTCTGCGTGAAGGTGAGAAGATCTTTCGCTCGTCAGAATATTCACATCCCAATTTGTGACGCAAAAACCGACCCCTACCGCACTGAGTTGCTTAACGGTGGCGGTAAGGCGCAAGCCCCCTGCCTACGCATCGATCGGGGTGGCAATGATGTGCAATGGCTCTATGAATCTAAGGACATTATCGCTTATATGGAAAACTTAATTACCGTTGCCATTAGAGAATAATCGTCGAAGGAGTATAATCGATATTAATTTGGGTATCTGTTTGTGGAATTCCGGTGCCACTAAATAAAATTTGATTATTCACAGAATCGTATGTCCAGCCATTGCTAGAGCTTTGTGGAACTACCACTCCGTTAAATGTTACAACAATCGTGCTAGTATCTGGCACGCGGCCAAGCTTAATTTCGGTGATCGCCTGCACGATACTATTACTTATCGTGGTGAGACCGCTTGAGAAATCAGAGCTACAAATCTGCGCTACGCTTCCAGCCGTCATACCCACCAAACTTTCAAAGGCTAATCCATTTTCATAGATCGGTGCGCCCATAAACTTACAGTCGTTCAACACGAAGTCGGAACGAGTATCATCGGCTATCACAGCAGAAACAGTAAATGCTGGAGTATACTTTTCAGTAGTGAGGTTATACACAGGCGGCTTCAACGTATTCAAGAAGGTATATAAGTTGGCAGCCGTAGTGGATGGAGTTGCGGTGGAGTAGTCCATATCCGAGTCGGAAACGAAGATCACCGCAAGCTGCGCGCCACTACGAATGAAGCCAGAGTTTGCCCCGCTAAGGAGAGCCGTTCCGAGGCCTAACTCTGTGGCATCAAAAGGAGTTTGATTAAAAGAACCTGTATCTCCCACTTCCACGTTGGTGGCGAAAACGGAGGATAAACTTGGTGTGGTAGGAATTAGAATCGAAGGAGCACCCTGCAAGATCCCACCCTGGCCGCTGGCCGTAAGGTCGCCGGTGATCACGCCCATTTGATAGTCAAAATTACCTTGGGTAAAATTACTGATAAAGGAACTAAAACCACTCGCGAGCAGTTGTTGCTTGGTATACATCGTACCCGAGTTTTTAATCACCCAGAGTATATCCACTTTATTATTGGCGGTACTGCCCATATAGACGCCTTGGCTCGTGGGCAGGATGGAAAATTGGGTGGAGGGCGGTCCGCAGCTGCTTAGTAGCACTGCCACTGACGCACAAGCCATTAATTTCGCAGATATAATAGAATTTTTATTAAAGATCTTCATAATGTTAATTTAAATTATATTTTACCTGACTACAGGAGTCAACTATATTTAAGGGGGATCCTAAGTGCCCGTAATCTCAAGCCGAACGGGCGAACATGGGTGCCCTGGAAAGAAAATAAATAGATTTTATGTATGTTAGGAGACGAGCTTTTCCATGAGTCGCACGGTGGGATCTCGCTCGCTCAAACCCAAATCTGCCCAACCCATCTTTTGATAGAACCAAATCGCAGATGCATTCGTTGGGCTCACACTAAGACGCACCCTAGCGATGCCAAGCGCCTTATAGTGAAGAGTGGCGTATTGGTCGAGGAGCTCTCCATAGCCGTGGCCGCGTAGTTCGGGAATTAAATAGAATAAATTTACATACCCAGTTGCAGGATCATCTCGCAAAAAGCCAAGCTCCACCTGACCCACAATGCGCTCACCCTGCCATACATGCACTGCGGAATTTGGATCTTGGAGCAACTTGTTCTGCAAGTAGCCCACATAGGTTTTGGCACCGTGACCGTCCTCACCATAAAAGCGAGCCGCATCCCCAAAACTGATCACATAACTATCGGCACGAAATTGAATGCAAAATGATTCGTCCCGAGGCAGTACTATTGGCTTGAAGAGCAATGACTGCAAAGAAAACCCGGGACTCATAGAGGCAGTACCTTAACGGCGAGAGTTTTCGATTTTGGAAATATCAAAACCCTGCTCCACAAGGCGAGCAATGATTTTGGCGTAAGTAGCAGCATCCACTTCTGGAGTGCGAGAGAGAATCCAAAGGTAATTTCGGCCGGGCTCACTCACTACGCTATACTCATAGTTATCGCCAAGCTGGATCACCCAGTAGTCGCCGAGACCAATACCAGTCCAGCGTAGCCAAGAAGGCAAGAAAGTTACTTTCAATTTAGCATTGGAACTCGTGTCCGCCACAGTAGCAAGACCATTCGCCACATCCGCATTGCCGCTATCTTGCTTGATGCAGGTATTGAGCACATTGATGCTACCATCAGAGTTTTCGCTATATTGAGCGGTGGCATTGTAGCAATTCACTTCAAAGCTATTTGGGTAGCGAGCAATCTCATACCAAGAACCCAAATATCGGTTGAGGTCTACGGAAGAAACAGTTTCTAAATCTGCAGCAAACGCCGCGTGAGAGCCAAGCACCATTAGGGCCATGATCCAAATTGAATAGAATGCCTTCATATACTGATCTCCTGTTTAAAAGTTAGGCTTCTTTTAACGGAATCGACGAGGAGAGTCAAACACTAGCTATTGGCCACCACTTACTTGCCAGTCCTTGGTGAAGAGCCCCTCGTAATAGGCGTGTACAGCGCTACTGGATATGGCTACGGCAGCCTCGCGATTATTCTGAATAGAGTTAGCATCCCAGTTAATAGAGCTTATAAGCGTGATATTTCCATCCACAAGCATCCCCTTATTATGGATATAGTCCACGCCCATTCCCTTAATATTCGCGATCTTGGCTACGATACCAGAACCAAATTGATTCAAGATTTTCATGGTAGGGATATTCTTTGATGACGACAAATTCACTGTGCCCGTGCCGTTATTATTAAAGGCCGCCTCATCATTGAGTAACACTCGAATCTTTACGCCACGTCTCGCTGCCTGCTCCAGAGCACCAATCAAAGGATTGGAACCACTTGGCCAAGCGGAATCAAAGGTCATTAACTCGATATCGATGGAGGAGCGCGCGCCATTGATCAAACCCAAAAGCCCGCTCAAACTAGAATCAGGGGAGGTGATACGCTGAACTGCATCTGCGGGAAATGTAGCATCACCAAGAGAAGAGGAGGAAAATGGCTCCATGGTCTTCCGCGCATCAAGCTCTAAACAAAGATCATCACACTGAAACTCACTGATCATAACAGCAGAACCTGTCATATCCACCACATCGCCATGAGTGGTTACAGCATCACTCTGGAATACCGCCTGAAAGTTTTGCGCAATCTGCGGATTGTGAATCACTACTTCCCAACCACGATTACCAAGGGTGCCGGGCACTGCATTTCCAGTAGGAGAATAATTCTCTGAGCCGATCAGAAGGGCATTTCCATCAATCACCGCATACTTGCCATGATCGAAATGAAAGCGGCGTGAAGCGCCTGAACTTGCCGTCATCACAAATAAGTGATCTCCCTTACCTGCAGCTCTCATGGCCTGCGCAAGCTCCGATTCGATGCCTTTAGAGGCAGCTGAAAAGCCACCTACCGGCTGGCCTTCTTCTAGAATTTGCACTTGCACTCCGGCACGGATTTGACCCAAAAGCGCATCAGCAATTTGCGGAGAGGTGAGCTCGTAAATATTTAGGAGAATGCTATGTTGAGCGCTCTTGATCGCGCTTACCGTTAAATTTAAATTTGTGTCTGGCGCGTAGGCCACATCAACAGGAAAGGATGCTTGGCTTGGCAAGGAACTTAGCGCGAAAAGAAAAAGGCTCACGATCGAAAACTTGCGGGACAGTTCCATTTGATACCCCCAATAACAACGGCCTGAAATCCGAAATCGTTATAACAATAAGATCCACCTTCGCCAATTAAATAGGAAACTCTAACAAGAAACAAATAATCATTGAGACACTGTGAATGGCTGAGCATTTCATCCCTGTAATAAGTACGAACAATGCGCGCCAATTGTATGTCGAGGTAAGAATGTCGGGTGTATAATCAGCAGCAGGAAATTTTTAGCATGCAACTATGACTAATAGGCCCAATAAGTGCCCGCGGCGAGTGGAGACGACTTTCCCTCGATCCCAACATAAATATTTCTTCCATAAAAGAAAGGCAGGCCCCAATCGAAGGATAGGCCGCCATCGTGGAGATTATCTGCAATCTCCATAAAGACCATATTGCCCGTATTCGCCAGCGTTAGGGCATTTCCTACCAGGAAGGGCATCTCGCTAGAATTGGAGCCGTCAAAAGCCATCGTAGTTCCGGAAAACTGAATGGTATCCGTGGGACAAAAATAGCCAGGCCCATTGGAGCCACAGTCAGGCAATTTGGCTGCCATCGCGGGAGAAGGCTGAAAGGCGAGAGTGTTCGAGCCGCTGTCCAAAAAACTAGCGGGATAATTTTGTCCACCGAAGCTCGTCAAGAACTGCCCAGTCTGGGGATCCGCTGCATAGGTCTGTACATTTCCAGGCATATTATTTGCCTGCGTGCCGATTCCCAAGATCACGTAGCCATCCACGGAGGCTTGTCCGCCCTGTACGAGACTAGGCAACTCAATGATCACGCCGTTATTATCTTGCGCAAGCGCCGACACAGGATTCGTAACTTGCTCCGCTAAGGTGGGTCCATAACCAGTGCATTGAGCTCCAGAGCATGTAAAGTAGAGACCATCGCCCGCAGAGCAATTAAAGCCGCAATCTTGAGCAAAAACTCCCACACCTAAAATACCGTTAAAGCCGGCCACCACAGGAGAGCTATCCGCGTTCGCGCAATTTTTCGAAGCTCCAGGGAGAGTTGAGTCAATCACTTGAATAGGAACAGTAACTGGATCTTCTCCAGCCAAAGTAACTTTTGCTAGCGCTACAGATCCCCAGTCTGCTGAGTTATCCAAAAAGTTCACACACTCCGAAATCGCTGCTCCATTATGCTGAATAGGAGTGAGCGCGCTCGCGAGAGCAGGATTTTGACTTTGAATCACAGAATTGAACACACGCAAACCGAAGCTTCCGGTATCCAATAAAATATCATTAATTGTTGTGCAGTTTGTGCCACTCAAATCGCAGATTGTAACGCTTACACAAGGCTTATTTATATAACCATTTGAATTTGCGGCCGAGCAAAGTGATCCATTAACAGAGAGTTGCATCACATTGTTACCAGAAATAGAGGGCAGGCTTACGCCATTGGGTAAACCCGCAATCCCAGGAGATCCATAATAGCTAGGAGAAGAAAAATTGGAAAAGTTGCCATTGGGCACTAAACCATTCTTGGAGCAAGCAGCACTAAAAAATGCCGCCAGAAAGCAAAGAAGCCAACGTGATTGATGTGCCTTATTTAATTTCATCGGCACCCACATTTTGAGGCAGTAGAGAAGGCAGATAGGCATGCCCCTGCAACTTCCGCATATTTCCCCAAGTCTCCAATACGATTTGCGCACCCTTCACCGAATGAGCACCTCGGGTGTGAAGCTTTTTAGACTTTACTCGGCTTTTTTGAAAATCGGCGAAGTAGCTACCAAGCAAAACTTTCAAGGAAGGATGGCGACGGCCCTCCCAAGCGATCGCAAAAACTTTCCCGTCGAGTGAAATAAATTCCTTCACCACTAGAGTACCAACAAGAAATGTTTGAATACTATATTGATTGAGGATCACAGTGCCAGCATCAGACGCTACAAGCGCCTGCTCATCCGCCCTCACAGAAGCAGAATCACCACCGAGCGTAGCCTGAGCAAGGGTGGTGTAGAATATGGAAGCTAGCACCACTAGCAAATTGGCGCAGAATTTTTGGCGAAACTTCATCTAGCTAACGATGCAAGTGATATGCCGTCACCCTCCTTTGCCAGAGGAACCGGTGCGTCCTCTTATTAGACATATAGGGTGTCTAATTACTAGACACCAAACTAAAGAATGGATGACTCCTACTCAAGCTTGCCCTTAAGTAATAAGAGCAAAATACCGATCAAAAATGATATGAAATGGTTGCTACTTGCATTACTTCTAGGCGGCGGGGACCTTCGGGCTGACGATGATACAGCCACGGCTACCGCAAGCGCCACATCAACGGCAAGCAGCACTGCCACGGCAACCGATACCGATGCCGACCCCATGGAAAACATGACGGTGAAGGATCGGGTGGCGGTTTATAATGAGCTGCTTACGCAAGCACCAGTGCCACCGCCATTTGATTTTCCCGAAGCCACCCCACTTTTGTGGGAAGATGCTGATCACCCGGAGCGAGTGGCATGGTCGAAATATACATTTCGCGCAATTAATCCTGTGCTCGATGACTTAAGCTCAGGCAAAGACATTAACCAGTTTTGCCCGAACTACAGTAAGATCACTCGTAAACAGCAAATTCTCGTGTGGGCAGAAATTTTTGCGAATATTGCCTTCTGGGAAAGTAGCTATGATCCCTTAAATAATACCATGGAAATCTTTGCCGATCGCGGCACAGATCCCGTTACTCATATGCCAGTTTACAGCTCTGGGCTCCTACAGCTTTCCTATCAAGATAGCCTGAATTGGGGATTTGAAATTTGTAATTTCAATTGGGAAAAAGACCGCAAATTACCCGAAAAGGATATTCATCGCTCGCTGTATAATCCCTTTAATAA
>CAIPTA010000004.1 GCA_903867855.1 Oligoflexia bacterium
AGGATTTTGAATGCTTCATTGGTGTCCTTGGCTTTGGCAATCAGGGGATTGTTCAGGTGTTTGGCACTTCCCGCGCACGCAAAAAAAGGCATACAATTTTATTACAGGGAGGGTCTCACAATGACCAAGGATAAGAAAAAATCCAATAGTGCAGTAGGCGCTAAGACAGTTGTACCGATGTTGCCGTTGCGTGAAGTGATTATTTTCCCGCACATGGTGGTGCCGCTGTTCGTGGGTCGCGAGAAATCTATCGCAGCTCTAGAAGCAGCGATCACCCATAAACTAGACCTCTTCCTCTGCGCCCAGAAAGATGCGGGCGTAGTAAATCCCAATGAGGGCGATCTGTATGAAGTGGGTACCATGGGTACCATCATTCAGCTTGTGAAGCTGCCAGACAATACGGTGAAGGTATTGGTGGAAGGCAAACGCCGGGCGAAGATCTCTGAATACATGCCAAACGATCAATTCATCCAAGTGGAAGTGGAAGAACTTCCAGAGGATGAGGTGGACGAAGTGCGTCTGGAGGCTCTGCTACGCGGAGTAAAGGGCACCTTCGAGGAATATGTAAAATTTAATAAACGCATCCCACCTGAAGTGGTGATGAATATTAATGCGATTCATGAGCCTTCCCGCTTGGCGGATGTGGTGGTAGCCCACCTCACCCTGAAGCTGGATGAAAAGCAGCATATTCTAGAGATCATCAACACGAGTGAGCGCTTGGAGCGCATTCTTTCCCTCATGCAGGGTGAGATTGAGATTCTCCAAGTGGAGCGCAAGATCCGCTCCCGCGTGAAGAAGCAGATGGAGAAAAACCAGAAGGAATACTATCTCAACGAGCAGATGAACGCGATTCAGAAAGAGCTCGGCGAGAAGGATGAATTCAAGGTTGAGCTAGCCGAGATCGAGAAGAAGATTCAAACGAAGAAACTCTCCAAAGAAGCCAAAGATAAGGTGGAAAAAGAGTTTCGTAAGTTGAAGATGATGTCTCCGATGTCTGCCGAAGCCACTGTGGTGCGGAACTATATCGATTGGATTCTTACTCTCCCATGGGGTGAATTCAGTGAAGACAATTGGGATCTTGATCGTGCGGATAAAGTGCTGCAGGAAGATCACTATGGTCTCGAAGAAGTGCGTGAACGTATTTTGGAATATCTATCCGTTCGCACACTCACAAAAAATTCCAAAGGTTCCATCCTTTGTCTCGCCGGCCCTCCTGGGGTTGGTAAAACTTCCCTTGCTCGTTCGATTGCGAAAGCGATTGGGAAAAATTTCGTGCGCGCTTCTTTGGGCGGTGTGCGAGATGAGGCAGAGATTCGTGGTCACCGAAGAACCTATGTGGGCGCGCTTCCTGGGAAACTCATCCAGAGCTTGAAAAAGGCTGGATCGGCTAACCCTGTGTTCCTACTCGATGAGATCGATAAGATGAGCAATGATTTCCGCGGCGATCCTGCCTCGGCCTTGCTTGAAGTATTGGATCCTGAGCAGAACGCAAGCTTCATGGATCACTACCTTGAAGTGGAATTCGATCTTTCGAAAGTTATGTTCGTGTTAACAGCGAACTCGTTGCACCAAATTCCTCGTCCGCTCTTGGATAGGATGGAAGTGATCACGATTCCTGGATACACCATGAACGAGAAAGCTCATATCGGGGAGAAGTATTTGCTACCAAAGCAAACCGAGCTCCACGGATTGAAGAAGGGTCAGCTTGTGATGCCGGATACGGCCATGCGCGCTCTCATTCAGGGCTATACTCGGGAAGCAGGAGTAAGAAACTTGGAGCGTGAAATTGCGGGCCTCTGCCGTAAAGTGGCGCACCAAATCGTGCTCAAATCCGGTAAGGCTGCGAACAAAACCAAGAAGGGGAAGAAAACCACTCTTGCGGAGATGGAATTCAGTGGTGAGAAGATCTCGATTACTCCAAAGAACTTGGAGAAATACTTGGGAGCTCCTCGCTACTCCATCAGCAAAACGGAAGAGCAAGCAGAGATCGGTCTTTGTAATGGTCTTGCGTGGACAGAAAGCGGCGGCGATCTCTTGCAGATCGAAGTGGCGATTCTTCCAGGAAAAGGCTCCATGAAGATCACCGGTAAGCTGGGTGATGTGATGCAAGAATCGGCACAGGCTGCAATGAGCTATGTGCGTTCTCGAGCGAGCCTCATCGGTTTGGCACCAGACTTCTACGATAAAATAGATGTTCACGTGCACGTGCCCGAAGGCTCTGTTCCGAAGGATGGTCCTTCTGCTGGTATCACCATGGCAACGGCTCTTACGAGCGCATTCATGAGAGTGCCTGTGAAGCGAAGTGTGGCCATGACGGGCGAGATCACCTTGCGCGGACGCGTGCTCCCAATCGGCGGCTTGAAAGAGAAGCTGATTGCGGCGAAGCTCGGCGGCTGCGATACGATCATCATTCCGAAGGAGAATGAAAAAGATCTTCAGAAGATTTCGAAAGAGATCTTGGAAGGCCTAGACATTCACCCTGTTACACATGCGGATCAAGTGCTTCGCTTGGCGCTGGAAATTCCAGATGCCGCGAACTTCATGAAGCCGAAAGATGTGATTGACGCCGAGAAGGCTCAAGCGGGTGAGATCTCCAAGAAAAAAGGTGGCGGTAAGTCTGGAGTGACTTCAGTTCAGCACTAAGTGTTCCTGGTTAAAACAAAAAGAGACGGTGGATCACTCCATCGTCTCTTTTTTTATTCTCTGAAATGAAGAACTAAATCGGGCTCTTCAAGTTGCGCTTACGAATGCGCACGTTCTTTGGAGTTACTTCGATGATTTCATCGTCGCGAATCCATTCCATCGCTTTTTCCATCGACATAATTTGTGCAGGAGTTAGCTGCATCATTTCATCCGTACCTGTGGCGCGCATGTTGGAGAGTTTTTTCTCTTTCGTGGCGTTCACCCAGAGGTCATTGTCGCGAGCGTTTTCACCCACCACCATGCCTTCATAGATATCTGTGTTCGGGCCGATGAAGAGCTTGCCTCGTGGTTCTAAGTGGAAGAGGCCGTAGATCACCGTGCCACCTTGACGATCGGAAACCATGGCGCCGTTCACGCGCTCAGGGATATCCCCTTTGTGCGGCTCGTAGCCGTGGAAAATTGTATTGAGAATTCCGGTTCCACGAGTGGAGGTGAGGAAGTGAGTGCGGATACCGATGAGTCCACGCGCTGGAATTTCAAACTCCAGGTTCACGCGGCCAGTGCCCTTATTGATCATGTTCACCATTTTGCCTTTGCGAAGGTGAAGCATCTCGTTCACCACGCCGAAATGTTCTTCGGGCACATCGAGGTAGGCTTTTTCAATAGGCTCGCAGGTTACGCCATCTACTTCTTTGAGCACGGCTTTTGGCTTACCAATCGCTACTTCAAAGCCTTCACGGCGAATATTTTCTACGATCACGGCGAGTTGCAATTCGCCACGGCCGGATACGATGAATTCATCGGATGTATTGCCAGGAACCACTTTAATGGAAGGGTTACGAAGCATTTCTTTTTGCAAGCGCGCCCAGAGTTCACGAGAGAGCAGCACTTTGCCATCGCGACCTGCGAATGGAGAGGTGTTCACAAGGAATCCCATGGACACAGCTGGTGGATCCACTTCGATGCGAGGAAGAGTGATCGGCTCAATGATATTGGTAATGGTGTCACCGATCTCTACATCTTCAAGACCCGCGATCACAGCGATATCGCCGGAGTAGAGTTCTGTGGCAGGAGCTTGGCGCAAGCCCTGGTAGCTCATGAGTTGTTGCACTCGTCCGCCTTGACCGCGCTTGCCAGTGCGGCCCATCACGAACACAGGTTGACCCACTTTTACAGTGCCCTGAGTGATACGTCCCACGGCCAAACGGCCCAAGAAATCACTATGAGTTAGGTTGCTCACGCAGAGAGCAAAGGGCTTCTCTGGGTGGAAAGCTGGGGGCGGAACCACTTCGGTGATCGCATCGAAGAGCGGAGTGAGGTCGCCTTTGATGGCGAGTGCTTCATGGTGATCTTCCGGACGCTTAAGGGTAGCGATACCTTTACGAGCGATCGTATAGACAGTTTTGTAATTCATCTGCTCTTCATTGGCTTCTAAGTCGATGAAGAGATCGAAAATTTCATTTTCCACTTCGTTGATGCGGGAATCGGGACGGTCGATCTTATTGATGATCACCATCACTTTGAGATTCTGCGCGAGCGCCTTACGGAGCACGAAGCGAGTTTGGGGAAGGGGGCCTTCAGAGGCATCCACGAGGAGGCAAGCGCCATCCACCATGGTTAGAATACGTTCTACTTCGCCACCGAAATCGGCGTGACCAGGCGTATCAACGATATTTACCTTATTGCCTTTATAGGTATAGGAGGCGTTTTTGGCTTCAATGGTGATGCCGCGCTCTCGCTCCTGATCCAGGTTGTCCATCACTCGATCGGCGACAGCCTCGTTTTCGCGGAAAACCCCGCTTTGTTTGAGAAGAGCGTCTACCAAAGTGGTTTTGCCATGGTCAACGTGAGCAATAATAGCGATATTTCTAATTTCCATAAGGGTCCCATCTTATATAGCTTTTTTGCCCGATTGCCAATCTCAGTTGACTCTTTCTCTAAAGGAAGTTATCAATTCAACACTTTCTGCCGGGCAGTTAGCTCAGTTGGCAGAGCGCCACCCTTACAAGGTGGATGTCGCAGGTTCGACCCCTGCACTGCCCACCATTAAATCCGACGAGACTTTTAGTTTCGCCGGATTTTTTGTTTTGTAGGAATGGAGAAGGGGTCGAAGGGAATTCGCCGCCCTCCTGCGGAGGGTGAGCGCCCGTGATGGGCGCGAAAGGCGAAATCCCAGGGCCGAGAGGAGCGACGGCGTGAAGCCGGCGCGAGCTCTTGGCCGCCCCTGCACTGCCCACCATTAAATCCGACGAGACTTTTAGTTTCGCCGGATCCCCGCGCTGTATCTAGCGAATGATCGTGTTCAAGCTACGATCCGAGCTTTCGGGATCGGCAATAACAGTTAAGCCAATGCGTCCAATCTCTTGGTTATCCATGGTTTCGATTTGAACGCGCCATTTGCCGGGCTGAAAATTGCTCTTTTTCGAGAAGGCGCGATAGCCTTCTTCCCGGCCACCCACCATGGGGAAGGGGAGTGCATCTGCGGATTGCCAATTTCCGCGCTCATCCAAATATAGCCAGCGCACTTGGATATTTATTTTTTCCTTAAAGCTCGCTGGCAAGAAAACCTGCACGAAACAATAGATGCTATCGCCTGGGCGAGCATAAAATTTTTGATCGCCGTGCTCCCAGAAATGCCAACTGGGTTCTGTATAGGATAACTTATAGTTTCCATCTTCCTTCTCAATTTCATGAAAGATTCCCATATAGGAAACGGAAAGTGGCACTGGCGGAATGGCATGAGAAAAGTAGAGCAGGGAAAAAATGATTTGCACTGCAAAGAAAGGCATCAGCAGATGGCTGCGAATCAACTCTGGCTTGCTAGCAAAGTGATTTTTTATGAACCAGGCGAAGCCGAAGTAAATCAGCGTGGAGAGGGAAATGGCGCCGATAAACGAAAGTAGGCCGATACTGGAAGTGAAGATCGGCATTACCGAAACTAAATAAGTGGTAATGCAAAGGCTCCAGAAAGCCATATGCACTTGTACCTGTGATTTTCCAAAGTGCAGAAATTCATTCAAGATCAGGAGCGCTACAAGCAAAATAATAAAGGCGAAGGAGCTGAAGGCAGACGCGCTCTTAAAGTAGAAAATCGTATAGCTATTCAGCAAGGTTCCGAGCAAGAAGTGCAGGAGGAATTCTCGATAGGTCCAAATCTTCTTGAGCCACCCGGGTGGATTCATGGGTTTCGTTATTTCCACGAGCTCCAATCCAATGAGGCAACCGGCAATAAAAATATACGCAGCTTGTTGGAGGATGGTGCGCAGTTCATCGATCCGACGAAGCATCACTAAATCGAAGCAGAATCCGAGCACAAAGGAAAAGATCGGAACCCAGCGAGCATATTTTCTATAGAATTGGGTGACGGGTTCAAACATCAGATTTCTTGCTCGTTATTTCCCTATTTTTTGCTTCTTTCCAGGCGCGTAGAAGGCTTTCAAAAACGAGCACAAGCTTTGGCAACTGATCGATGAGGGCAGGCAACTCGTGAATTAAACGGGATGTCCAGCTATCGAAGCGCTCAGCTTTCTTCGCTAAGCTTACGAGCGGTAGCGCCACAAAAAGCACAGCCAATAAAAATCCACCATAAATGAAAACTGTACTAAGTAGAAATAGAGTGGAGGTGAGATCCCAGCCTTCGTAGGAGGCTCGGGCCAGGGCAAAAATACCAACGGCAAGGCCGATATGAACCAATAGAAAAACGATGATGGTTCGGATCTTTAGGGCGGCTTGAATTTTGGCTAATAGGCTATTCATAAGTATATCAGTCAATTTAGTTTATTTTAGAAGTAAACACCATTGGAATAGGTGAGCAAGCTGATTCCTGACAGTTTCCAACGAATCTGTCACCTCAATCTCGTGAGTAAAGAATAACTATCATGGATCCTAAACTCATGAAGGTGGGGGAACCTATGTTGCTTGGAATACTATTCACTACGATTTTATTTATTGCTCGTTCTGCTGTTGCGATCACCGGTGGATTGCTGGCAAGCTCGAAAACACAATTTGGTAGGGCGCGCCGAATTTATCGGATCGATATATCGGAATCGCAGATGTGGGCGGAGTTTTCTACGATCATAAAGATTATTCCGTTCTACTCTGTGATGGTAGCGATCGGCTATGCTTTGAACCTAATTCGCTACTCTGATTTTAGCTGGTCGGGCACTTTCCTTACATTCGCAATCCTCTTCTTGTGGAATGAAACTTGGTTCTATTTTTTCCATCGCCTTGAACACACTCCAAAATTCATAAAGCTACACGCCACTCATCATCGTTCCAAAGTAACTTCGCCGCTCACTGTTTCTGCCTTTTCCTTCGGGGAGCAAACGGCCCATTTACTTCTTGCGTTGTCCATACCCGCATTGCTCTCGCATTTTGTTCCGATCACTTTTGCAGGAGTAGTTGTGTATAGCGTGCCGATGATTATTTTTAATATTCTTGGACACATGAATGTGGAGGTATATCCCAGTTGGTTTACCAGCACTTTAATCGGCCAATTCTTTGTAACTCCAACCTATCATGCGCTCCATCATTCTCGAATTAAGGGTCACTATGGCCTATTGACCACGATTCCAGATCGTCTCTTTGGGTCTTATTTCGAAGATTACTATCTAGTGCAAAGCCGGGCTGCCTCTGGAAACGGACTCACTAGCCTGAGTGAGCGCTTAAGTGTTGCACAAGCTCGGTTGCCGCAAAATTCATTTTCGTGATCCAATTGCATTTTCAAAGTGAGCAATTCGAGCTAAAACAGAGAGATGATTTCACGGCGTCAATTTCTAATCAGCTCAGCGATTGCTGCAGGCAGTTGGCCTCTTCGTAGCTACGCCTGGCTACCTAAAACTGTTTCAACGCTGGCTGAATTAACGCCTGCCATTGCACCAGAGGATTTCGCGAGTTTCGTAAATCCATTCCTTGGCACGGCAGGGCATGGACATATGTACCCCGGAGCAACCGTGCCTTTCGGGGCGGTTCAGCTCAGTCCAGATACGGGTAACCTAAATTGGGACGAATGTTCGGGCTATCACCAAAATACTAATGAGCCGGATTCTCAAATCCTCGGTTTCTCTCATACCCACCTAAGTGGCACAGGTTGTGGTGATATGCTCGATGTGCTGATCACTCCGGGCCTCGGCGCGGGCGTGCCTGGTAAATTTCAATTTTCCCATGGCGAGGAGTTCGCTGAACCTGGCTTTTATAAAGTGACTAGCAAAAACGGAATTCGAGTGGAACTCACGGCCACAGAACGAGCGGGATTCCATCGTTATACTTTTCCCAAGAAAGCGGTGGTTTCTATTGCCGTCGATCTGGATCATCACTTCGGTGATGGCTCTGTGGAGGTTGACGGGGGCTCGCTACTAGTGATGGGAAACGATGGTCTCATGGGTGGCCGCACCGTGCATGCCTGGGCGGATGGGCGCCAAATCTATTTTGCTCTTAAAACTTCTAAGCCCTTTATGGCTGCGAATTTCGCGTCTGGCTCAAAACGAAAAATAAATCTTCAATTTCATGTAGAGGCTGGGGAGAGTGTATTGCTGAAGCTGGGAATTTCGGCAGTCGATGTAAACGGCGCGCAATTGAATCTGAATACTGAAATTCCGGATTGGAATTTCAATCGTGTGCGCTCTGCTGCCAGAGAGGCTTGGAATCGGGAGCTTTCGCGTATTCAAGTGCAGACAAATGATCTCGCCCAGAAACAAATTTTTTATACCGCGCTCTACCATACTATGCTTGCACCCACGCTCTTTGACGATGTGGATGGCCGCTACCGTGGCATGGACCACCAAATTCACCAGCTGCAGCCGGGCGAGCACAACTACAGCACTTTTTCGCTCTGGGATACCTTCCGCGCCCTTCATCCGCTTTTCACCATAATGCATCCAGAGCGAGTGCCGAATTTCGTGAATACGTTGATTCGTATGTCGCAAGAGAGTCGTGCCGGCCTTCCAGTATGGCCACTCCAAGGAATCGAAACGGGCTGCATGACGGGCTATCATTCTGTATCCGTGATCGCAGAGGCAGCTGTTAAGGGATTTCCAGGGCTCAATCTCGATGCCGCTTATAGTAAGATGCATCAGCGTGCTTTTGAGGATGATTATCAGGGTCTCGATTCCTATCGTGAGCTAGGCTATGTGGCGGCTAACCAAGAGTCAGAGTCGGCCAGCAAAACCTTAGAATACTGCTATAATGATTGGGCGATTTCTCGGGTGGCGCGAATCCTGGGGAATGATAGTGATGCTGAAATTTTAGAGAACCGCTCTCGTAACTTTAAAAATCTATTCGATTCCTCCACGAATTTTATCCGCGCTCGGAATTCAGATGGAAGATGGGTTACTCCGTTTAATCCTCTGGAGATTGGTCATAAGCCCAATGAGCGCGACTATACTGAGGCAAATGCATGGCAAACAAGCTTTGGCATTCTGCATGATCCCGCGGGCCTCATCGAGGCATTCGGTGGCCGTGAAATTTTCATTGAGAAACTCGATCTCCTTTTCAACCAAAGCTCAGCGCTACCGCCCGATATGCCGCCGGACATCACTGGAATGGTTGGCCAATATGCGCACGGAAATGAGCCATGCCATCATGTGGCCTATCTCTATAATTACGCCGGCCAGCCCTACAAAACGCAAGCGCGAGTGAGTGAACTTTTACGAGATATGTATCAAGCTAAGTTAGATGGCCTACCAGGGAACGAAGACTGCGGGCAGATGTCTGCCTGGTATATTATGAGCGCCATGGGTTTCTACGCGGTAGATCCAGCGAGCGGAAATTACGTATTTGGATCGCCGATTTTTGATCGCGTGGAAATAGCAATACCAGATGGTAAAGCGCTTATTTTTGAGGCAGTTCGAAAAACAATAAATGATATTTATATTCAATCCATAACTATGAATGGCAAGGCTTATACAAAAACCTGGTTCAGTCACGGGGATGTAATGGATGGTGCGCGCTTTGTGTTTCAGATGGGAGCGACACCGAATCCGGCCTATGGTTCGAGTGTGGATGATGCTCCGCCATCTATACCACCGCTACACTTACTAGTTTCAAGATGATTTTTTCCCCCAACAAATCCACTTTGCAGCCTATGATATGCCTAGCTTTTGCCATCGCGAGTATGTGGCTATTTAGCCTGCTATTGCAATTTGCACAGAATGAAATTCGCTCCTTCTTTGGTAAGCCTAAACGAAAGATACAGTGGATTCGATGGTCCATTGTTCAGAAAAAATGAAGTTTCTATTTTGTTTACTGGCAATACTTCTCGTTCAGCCGGTTTGGGCAAGTACTCCGCTTGATCCACTTTTGGGGGTTCGAGTTTCTTTGCTTGCGTCGGAACACTTGCTTGCCGATCCCCCATTGCCCGATTTATCGAAGAGTGCGCGCCCAGAAGCAACTCTTGGTGCTTCCTATCTTGCGGCAAATTTAAATAGCGCTGGTAGTGTTTCGCAAACTTATTATAGCGGACACTTTAGTGGCGAATCGATCAGCTTGGGATATAAATTCACTGGTTCCCGTAATGTGGGGTATTTTGTCTTCCTCGCCGGAAGTTCGATCAAGGGAAGTTCCAATCTTGGTAGTACTAGCTTTGTAACCAGTCTCAATGATTTTAATACGAGCACATTTGTAGGCATGATGGGATTGAGTTATCGAATTCTAGGAGCTGATCGCTCGCCATTGGCACTTGGATTATTAACTGGCATCGGTGGATCTACGTTTAGCAGCAGCTTCAATGTTTCTAGTACTGGCGATACAAGCAGTGTTAGCTATGGTGCCAAACCCACAATTTATGGCGCCATGGCCGGTGCGCAGATCGCGATGCATTTCGGGAAGATTTTCATAAATCCATACGCGCTGTATTTCCAGGAATTGTCTAAAAAATGTAAGGCATATTCCACTAGCAATACTGCGGACGACGGGAGTGGCTTTGACTCCACCTGCTTTGCCTCCACTGGGCCCAGAACAATCGGACTTTCCGCCAGCTTTTTTGCGTATGGCGCCAATGTTGGCTACGATAACTTTACCCTTAATATCTATAGCCAGGTAGCGCCTGATTCTTCCATGAGCTCCATCACATTTAACAACTTTTCCTTGAGCTACGATTTTTAATTTTCGTTGATAGCTACAAATATTGCGATTTCTACAGTACGCTAAGCAGATGATCGATTGTCGCACACTTAATCAAAGTTTTGGATTTACGTTGATCGAGCTCATGGTGGTGGTGGGGATCATTGGTATTCTCGCTATGGTTGCTGTACCTAAGTTCACTCGCTATCAGGCAAAGGCACGTCAGGCAGAAGCGAAAATTGCCTTATCGGGCATTTATACAGCCGAAAAGTCCTTTATGGCCGAATACTCCGCCTACTATTCCAGTATGAATGCGATCGGATACTCACCCGAGGGCCAAAAGAGAAATTATATTGTTGGCTTTGCTGATGCCACCACGAATACGGCAGTTGGGTCTACCATTGGATATCTAGGAGCAACAGATGTCCCTAGCTACGCTAACGTGAACAACACGATGACCTGTACAACCGGTCCGGCGCTGGCTGCGGCTGTTACTTTATCTCTCGCAAACGGGCAATCTTTTAACGCCGGAGCTGCTGGATGCATAAGAGGTAACGGTAGCATCTCCGATATTTGGAGCATGACCGACGGTAAAGTGCTCAGCAATATCTCTATTGGTTACTAATTAAGCATGATATCGATTTCTTATGAAAAAAATTAGGCAAGCTCACCTCTATCTCGGCTGTTTATTTGCTCCTCTAATCATCTATTTTTGTTTATCAGGAGTCTGGCAATTATTTCGTTTCAACGATGTGCCGAAAGAGGGTCCAGTTTCTTCCGCTAGAGTGATGCTCCACGAAATTTCCAAGCCTCACACGAATGCCACCTTGCCTGGCAAAAATCCGAAGCAAGAAAAATCAGAAGTATTTAACTTCGTAGCAGCAATCATGGGCCTTGGAATGATCTTGAGTTCGGTGTTGGGAATTATCTTGGCATTGAAATATACCAAAAAAACCTCGCTAGTAATTTTTGTGTTACTCGCAGGGACTTTTCTGCCGATCGCGTTTCTCTTTCTTACTTAAGTGTAGCCGCTCGCTTGCAAAGTGAATAGGTGGGCATAGCGACCATTCGCCTGAATTAACTCTGAATGCGAACCGGATTCAAGAATTTTCCCTTGCTCGATCACGAGAATATGGTCTGCCAAGCGAGCCACCGGGAAACGATGAGAAATGATAAGGCTCGTTTTTCCAATCGTTAATTCACGAAATTTTTGAAAGGCCAGACTTTCTGCTTCCGCATCAAGTGCGGCAGTGGGTTCATCCAAAATTAGGATATCCGCTTTGTCTCGCATGAAGGCCCTAGCCACTGCTACCTTTTGCCATTGCCCACCACTAAGCTCGCGCCCATCCTTAAACCAATTGCCAAGGGGAGTAGAAAGGCCCTGCGGTAAATCACGCAACAATTCCGCCGCCCCGCCGCGCTCAATCGCCTGCTTTATATGATCTTCATTCTCCACGTTTTCGATTTTACCCACGCCTACGTTTTCTCTCACGTTGAGTTGGTATTTATTGAAATCCTGAAACACAACGCTGATGCGGTTGAGTAGCTCTTCTTGATTCCAATTACGAAGATCCTTGCCATCAAGGTAGATGGCTCCCTCCGTGGGATAGTAGAGACGACACAGCAATTTAATAAGGGTGCTTTTTCCGGCGCCGTTGGAGCCAACCACCGCAATACTCTGGCCGCTCGGAATGTGCATGGTGATTGAATCGAGGGCTAATGTTTTTTTGTTTGGGTATCGAAAGCTTACGTGGTCAAAATAGATTCCCTTTTTTTGCTCAACGCTGAGGGCTTTTGCAGCGGCGAATACGGCTTCAGTGGGTTTTATAGGCGGAGCAATCGCCAAAAACTCAAAAAGATTAGAAAGATATAGGTTGTGCTCGAAGGTGCCTCCAATCGCTGCCAAACAAGATTGGAAAGCTTGCTGGCCCTGGCGGAACACAACCACATATAGCGTGAGATTTCCGAGACTCAACTGCCCGCGTGCAGCTTGAATGGCGATCATGGCATAACAACCATAGAAGGCAGCAGAGGAAACGAGGGAGAGGAGCACCACCCAAATCGTTCGTCGTTTCGCGAGGCTACTATCTTCTCGATAGAATTTTTCAGCGAGGCCCTTATAGCGAGCTAAAAAATTCTCCCCCAAGCTAAACACGCGCACTTCCTTCGCGTGACTATCATTCGCCAAAACATATTCCATATAGGCCAGCTTGCGGCGATCGGCGGAGCGCCAATTATAGAGCTTGAAGCCAATGGAGGAGAAGCGCATTTCTGCAAAAGTGGCTGGCAAGGAAGCAAGTACTAGCGCCAGAACAGCCCAAGAGCTAAACGATAGCAAGAGCGCAATATAGCCAAATAGAGTGAGGGCATTTTGAAAAAATTGAAAAGTATCGGTTACCATTTGGAGAGAACGAGAAGACGCCTCTTGGCGAGCCCGATTGAGTTTATCGTAAAATTCAGAATTTTCTATCTGTGATAAATCGAGCTGAACAGCCTTTTCAAGAATCATGGAATTAACATTGATCCCAAGTCGATTTCCCAAAAGGGTTCGCGCTAGGAATAGCGATCTCTGCACGATCGTGATCGCCGCAATCAGACCAAATTCACCGAGCACAAGGCGGATAGTGCGTTCACCATTATGGGCCACAACCGCATCGATGATCATCTTTCCCACAAAGGCAAGGGCTGGCGGCAGTGCGGCCGAGCAGATTGTAAGCAGGAGAATCATGATTCCAATTGCAGGCGATGCTCTCCAAGCAAGCGAAAGACCCCGAAAGGTATCCGAGAGATACGTCTTAAAGATTTCCTTGTTCCATCGAAAGCCATTGGAACTATGGTTTGAGGCGGGCATCATGCTGGAGTTTTATCATTTTCTAGGGAAAACGTCTCTCTGCTTTTCAAATCGCACAGTTCAAGTTAATTCCTAGGAATGGTAAAGTTTATCTTTTTCGATTTTGGCGGATGTATTGATAGCGGCGGAGTGCACACGCGAACTCTTTTCTGGAATGCATTTCTGGCGCAGAAGCTTGTGCGCGAAGAGGGGCGTAAGGAGTTTCAAGAAGCCTATACCAAGGCTGACGATCAAATGATGAAAACGGGTATCGCAAAGAAGATGGAGTTGCGGAACTTCAACCGCCTTAATGCCACCTTGATCGCCGCAGACTTGCACCTGGCAAGCCCCTTAACCATGGAGGCCGCTGACAGCGTAACAACTATTATGACAAAGTATCTAGAAAAGAATGCTCTAATTTTAGAGCGCTTGGCGGCACGAATGCCTCTCGGAATTATTTCCAATTTCACCGGAAATCTTGAAGTAATTCTAAATGAATTTGATTTGCGAAAATATTTTCATTCCGTCACAGAATCATTTTATGCAGGCGCGAGCAAGCCGGATAGAAAAATTTTCGAAGCGGCACTGGCCACCCAACACTTTTTGCCCAATGAATGTATCTTCATTGGAGACAACCCCAAGAATGATATTTATCCAGGTTTGGATATGGGAATGAAATGTGTGCTGATTCATGAGCGCGGCAAAAAGCAGGATTGCGGAGCAAACGCTTATGTGGAAGATTTAGGCGAGCTTGAAGGTTTGATCCAAAGTATATAGCCGATCACCATCCAAAAAATTTCCACCATTCGATAGAAGAGCGTGGCAGTAACATATCCAGCCATGGGTATTTGAAAAACATTCTTCATCAAAAAACCTACTCCAAATTCTCTGCTACCCACTTGGTAAGGGATGAAAAAGAACGCGTTGTCTAACAGGGCTCTTCCGATATCGAGAAATGCTGCCGTGCCCGCCGTGATTGGGGCTCCGATTGCACGAAAGGCGGTAAAGAAGGTGATTCCCTCTAAAAATCGAGAGAGTACTTCGAATCCAATGGCAGCGAAAAGCGCCAGGCTGTGAGCACGGTAAAAGCCACGCATCTTCTGTAAGGACCATCGCAGCCAATAGCTCGCTCCTCGTAAACCCTTCCAGCGATTACGTTGCACGCGCTTAATGGGAAGCCACGGTAAAAAATATAGCAAAGCGGCAAGAGCACAGAAAATTGCCACGAGAAAAAAGCATCCGAAGCGCATGGCCTCAGCCACAGGGTAAATTAAAGGAATGAGGATTGCTGCGATGAGAAATGCGGAAACAGTTCCAATCAAGTGCACCACATTATAGAGCACCACACTTCGCAAGGCATCTCGGCGCCCGATGTGTTTTTCTAAAAGCATGGCCTTGATGGGCTCGCCTAAAATTTTTAGGAAGGGGCTCAGATTATTCCAGGCAATACTGATCACGGTGGTGCGGAAAAAGAAGAGCTGTCGCTGAAATAAATTCCCGCGGATTGGCTTATTACTTTCCGTGCAAAGCTGCCAGGCCGCGCTATAGCAAAAAAGAGTGGGAATAAAAGTGAAGGCAACTGGAACTATCCACCAGCCCGCGGAATGAATATCGCTTAGTAGGCGAGTAAACCCATATGAGCGCAGCACAAAATATAGCGAACATACGCCCACCAGACTGAAGACTATTTTTAGGAAACTCAGAGAAGATTTTTTCTCTTCAGGCTTCGAAAGAGTTTCTGATCCTGCTGACATTGAAAGTATCTTAGCACGAATAGGGCTAGTGTCAGCCCAATAATATCCACGTAAATCAGATAATAGTCGAAGCGACGTAAAAACACGCAAACCAGGATCATGATGGTATGAAAGTTAGGGCCCATCAGACGCCAAAATCGCAACATAATTTGGTTGTGCTCGCGATAGCTGTTTTGTAGTTCCACGGTATTTTTGCTGTGAACTAAATCACGTAGTGCCAGGCGCTCTTCGGTGCTACGAGTGGTGATTTTATTTTGCTGCCAAATCCAAGAAAATCGCAGGCGAGCAAAGATTCGCTCTTCTCTAGTTTTGGCCTCATTTTTTTCCTGATTTGCCTCGGCTATCGTAGAGTTCCAATAGTCATTCTGCACTTTTCCGTAGCCGAAATATAAATATTCACGATTGTAAAAATCCAACATCGCGCTTTGAGCAGAGTGACAAACTCCTGCGAGCAGGGAAATCGGGATAAGGGCAACGCCATAGCCGGCTTTTACCGTTAAGGCGGATCCGATATACGCCGACGCAAATACCAGATTATCGCAAAGCCCATCTAGAACAAGGCCGAGCTTGGTGGATTTTCCGCCCATGCGCGCGAGCTGTCCATCAGAGCTATCAAAAATTCCTGCACTCACGAACAGAATGCTGGCAATGAGGAGGGATGTGTTCGTGGCATTCTGCGAAAAGAAAAATCCAGAAGTTATGCCTAAAAAAAGGCCAATAATTGTTAGCGCAGTTGGGCTCATGCGCAATGCGAAGGCAATTTTTGCGATTAAAAAGCCAATGGGACGATAGAAATAAAGATCCAGTTTTTCTTCGGTATCGAAGCTCTTGATGCTCTTCCAATACTCTTCTTTCCAAGACATAAACTAGTGGCTCTTTTGCGTCGATTGAGAAGCGCGAACGCGCATGTAGTTTTCTGCGTACTCTGCTGCAAGCGAGCCGATGGCAGCTGCAGCAGGTTCTCGGCAAATGCGGAAGGATGGCCAATCGTTCAAATCGATGAGTTGAAAGCTACCATCTTCCATCAAAATACAATCACCACCATAGACCAATAGATCGAGAAGCTTGGCTGCGCTTTGCACATTTTTCTTTAATTTTTCGATGTCTAACTGCACATCGCTAGTTAAAAAACGACGCACGCGGATGGCCGTAAAAAACCCATTCGCAATTCCATAAAATTTATAGATATCGCCGGGCACGTGCTTCTGAACAATAACTTCCTTCACGCCCTTTTCGGCAAAGGTACGCATCTTCGCGCGGGCTTCTACGGGAGTTTCAGCGAGGGTAACATCATCATCCGAAATGGCGTGAAAATCGCCGCGCTTTAGCCAAAGGGAGCCTTGCCCATCAAACTTATTGGCGGGGAGATTGGCCGTTTGTACGAGTTCGAAGGGGGCATAGCCGAGATCTGCGTGCTCCATGAGCTCCGACATTTTTTTGCGATAGCAGTTGCGAACATCGTTGGTGGAATTCCAAACGTTGGGAAGCAGCTCGCGTTTTGCATCTAATTGCTGAAGCGCCTCTACACTTTGTGCCATCGTGAGCACGAGATCGTAGGCTTTTTCCACTTTAGAAATTTCAGGCTCTTCGATGAAATCAATATCGAGCACTACGCTAGACTTCGCTTTGAGCGCTTCAATGGCGTGTTCCAAAATCATGCGATCGGCTTCGATAGCATTGTTGGAGAATAGCGGCAGGCGATAAATGCCTAATACGCGGAATTTGTTCAAAAAACCCCCTAAAGGTCCTTCAAGAAGGCAGCGGCTTGGTCTAGGTCAGAGGGATGGTCTACATCAATTGACTTCTGAACTACAAATGTTTTTATTCGCTCGCGCTGCTCTAACAAAAAAGAGAGGTAATTTCTCATTTTATGCATGCCACCAGAAAGGGCAAAAGGAAGCTGTTCGAGGGCCTGGCGACTGAGGCAATACATCCCAGAGGTAACGAGCTTCTCGCCCATTTGAGGCGCCTCTGGGCCAAACATGCTCACTTCACCGGCCGTATTTACGTGGGCGTAGAGGGGCTTTTCGTCGTCAATAAAGGGTGTTACCAAGACAGCGCTTTCCGCGGCTCCAAGGGTTTCACAAATGCGTAAAAATCGGTGCAGATCGCCTGGCAGCAAAATTGTATCTGCCATTGTTACGAATAGGTGAGCGGGGTTACTCGTGGCCGCCTTGTGTACTTCGCCTAAGGTATGCAGTGAGCTCTCTGTATCCACAAATAGGTAGCGCACGGAATCTCGGTTGGGTAGCTGGCTTCGTTCTTCCGCGCTGGTGAGTTCGGCGCGCAGGGCGCAGCTGATGTCTACGAATGGATACTTTTTTATGTCCTTTAAGAGACGGGAAAGTAGCGTTTCACCCAGTAGCGGAGAGAGCGGCTTCGATTTCGATCTACTTTGCAGTCTCGATCCTAAACCTGCCCCGAGGATGGCTGCCGCCTTTAATTGTTCGCCCATAGTGAGCGCACCGTATCAAATCTTAGGCAGCTCTGCAACGTGAGAGCAAAGAGGCTATTTTCGTGCACAATAGAAAAAAACCGTGCTAAATTTCAGCGCATGACTGCGAAAAAAGAAGAAAAATTCGAAGTGCTTCTCGAAAAACTCCAAGGCATTGTGCGCGAGCTGGAAAGCGGCGATTGCGCGCTTGAGGATTCGATTCAAAAATTTGAATCGGGCATGACTCTCGCAAAATCTTGTCAGGAGCGTTTGAACTTGGCGGAGCAGAAGATCGAAGTGCTTCTACGGGCGGATAAAAATGGTGTTGATACCAAAGCGTTCGATGCTGAATAGCTCGCGTTTTTCATGAGTAAAATTCGTTTAGACCTTCTCCTATTAGAGCGTAAGATGGCGAGCACTAGAACCAAAGCCCACGAGTTAGTGGTGGATGGGCATGTGTTGGTGAATGGGCTTGTCTGCCGTAAACCAGGCGAAAAATTCACTGAGGATGCGGTGATAGTGCTCGTGAAGGAAGAGCATCCCTACGTTTCCCGTGGTGGAGTGAAGCTTGCCGCGGCCCTAGCGGAATTTCAAATTAGCGCTGCCGATAAGGTGGTTTTAGATGTCGGTATTTCTACTGGCGGCTTCACGGATTGTTTGCTGCGAGATGGCGCAAAAAAAGTTTTCGGAATCGATGTGGGCGTTGGCCAATTGGCCGAGAAGCTCAAGGCGAATCCCCGATTGGTTTTGTTTGAATCCACTCACATCAAAGATTTCGAGCCGTCAAAAATTGGAACTCCCGTAGACTTATTAGTCGCCGATCTCTCCTTCATTTCTCTAAAAAAAGTAATTCCCTTTTTCAAACCATTTCTTGGCGCGGGTGCTGAATTAATTTTGCTGGTGAAGCCACAATTTGAATTAGACCAAAAGAGTTTGGGCTCTGGAGGGATTGTGCGGAGTGTGGTGGATCGTGGGCGTGCTCTGGAGGGAGTGCAGCATTCGCTACGAGAAAATGGCTACCTGGTGAAGGGATCTATGGAATCACCTATCGCGGGCGGTGATGGTAATGTTGAAAGCTTTTTACACGCAGTTTTAGGCTCGCTCCAAGGCTAATTTTGGTTTAACCTTCCCTCGACCAAATGAAAAATATTCGCCTAAAAAAACTAGTTCTTTCCCTTTGTTTTTCAACGCTTCTTTTGCAAGCTTGTGCCGGCACTCGCCATTCAATGAATCAAACGGATGATTCGATTCAAGCTCCCGTAATTGTGGATAAGCCAGTGGAAGTTGGAGCGGTTGTTCCGGGTGGTGGCGAAGTGTATGGTCCTCCCTTGCCTGGGGGAGAAAACCGAGCGGCAACGGTTGCAGCACCAGTAAGTACGGCGCCAAAACTTTGCGTCGCCCTCGGTCCCGGCATGGCAAAAGCCCTGGCGGAAGTGAGTGTATTGGATGCCTTAGTGCGCGCGGGGCTTCCAATTCACTGTGTAGTTGGTTCAGAAATGGGAGCGGTTATTGGGGCCTTGTTCGCGCGTGCCAATGGCAGCGCCAATCCCTTGGCTTGGGAACTGTTTAAGCTGAATAAATCAAGTTACTTTAATTTTCCTGTGTTTGCGATTCGCGAAGCAAAATCGAGCGGCACAAAATTGCATGAAGTATTTGATGGGATATTCCGCGGTGGAAAAATTGAAAGTCTGCCTTTGCAGTTTTCTGCGGTAGCCACTGATTCTGCGAGTGGAGCGGTGAATAATCTAAATCATGGAAGTGTTAGTGATGCGCTCAGTGCCAGCGTTGCGTTGCCTGGGATTTTTGATCCATGGCAAGTAGAGGGTCAAGATTTGGTGAGTGGCGCGATTTCTTCTCCCCTTGCTCTCGATGCCGCCGCTGCACTCGGCGCTGATTTTATTATTGCAGTAAGTGTAATGGATGATGTGGGATCTACGGCGCCAGGGGCGGAGCGATTTCAACATGCATTCGCACCGGTGAGAAATTTACTCAGAATGCAGCGTCGAGATGTGAAAGAGTTTATTCAAATTCATTTGCCTAATATTGCCTACGATGATTTTTCGAAACAGGCAGAAATTTTTGCCATAGGAAAAGATGTGGCAGAAAAAGAGGCTTTGCGAATCAAGGCTGATTGGGATGCTGCCGTGGCTCATGCGGCAAATGCACCCACAAATACGGAACATCCTTAAGACTATGGAATTTAAAAAAATACCTTTGAAAAAAGTTCTACTTGCTAGCGCTTTAGTTGGAGCGTTCGGCGCGCTTGTTTTGTTTTTCTCTTTACTTTGGGCGCTACTGAATCTTCCGAAGATTAGTTCGCTGCAAGATTATTCTCCGTCGTTAACCACGAGAGTGCTCGCTCGTGATGGTCGCCTGATTGGCGAATTTTTTACGGAGCGTAGGTATTTGGTTGCTGTAGATCAAATTCCAGAAATGGTTGTGAGCGCCTTTACAAGTGCGGAAGATGATCGTTTCTTCACGCACCCAGGAATTGATATTCAAGGTATTTTTCGGGCTTTCTTGATGAACTTGAAGGCGGGCCATGTGGTGCAGGGGGGAAGCACGATCACCCAGCAGGTGGCGAAATCCTTGCTATTGAGCCCAGAGAGATCTTTTTCAAGAAAGTTTAAGGAAGTCTTGCTCGCCTATAAAATGGAGCAGTCACTTACGAAGCGACAAATTCTCTATTTGTACTTAAATCAAATTTATTTGGGCGAGGGCGCCTATGGTGTTGAGGCTGCTTCCCGCGTTTACTTTCATAAGTCCACTAAAGATTTAACCATCGCTGAGGCTGCTTTGTTGGCGGGCCTTGTGCAGGCACCATCAAAATATTCTCCACTTCATAATCCTACCAGGGCGAGAGAGCGACAAATGTATGTGCTTCGCCGCATGCATGAAACCGGACATATCTCAGCGGATGATTATAAGAAGGCGCTGAGCGAACAGGTGAAAACCTATTACGATGAAGATATCAATGCGAAGATTGCGCCCTATTACGTGGAGCATATTCGTCAGTACCTAAGCGAAAAATACGGCAAAGATCGCGTTTATACTGGCGGGATCGTGGTGGATTCAGCGGCCGACTATAATCTTTCTATCGCTGCCACACAGGCGGTTCGCGATAATCTCCTGGATCTAGATAAACGTCAGGGATATCGAGGTCCGGTAGCGCATCTAGATACAGAAGCTGCGATGTTGGAAGAGTTAAAAGAAATTCGCGCGGACGTTCTAAAACGAAAATTTCCTTTTCATTTTTTACCTCTTGACCCTGCGCTCGGTGAACAAAGCTCAAAGCTGATTGATTATACTATCGGTGAATTAAAAAAGAGCGGGCAGATCCATGATGAAAAGGAATTGCTCATTCCTGGCGAACACTACAAGGCAGTTGTTACCCATATTGATCCTGACGATAAGTCTGCCTCCCTTTTAATCGGAGCTATAAAAGGAAAGCTTGCCCTGAAGGATATGCGTTGGGCGAAACGAATTAAGCCGCCAGAGTTAGCGAATTGGGCCACGATTAATCGTGTTTCAGAGGCGCTCAAGGCGGGAGATGAAGTCCTGGTGAGACTCTTACCTGGCGCACCTGGAAAAGAAGAGGAAGCGGTTTCTTTGATGCTAGAACAGGAGCCCCTGGTTCAAGGAGCGCTGCTGAGCATGGATGCGGCCACTGGTTATGTGGTGGCGATGGTGGGTGGCTACGATTTTGAATCCTCAGAATATAACCGAGCCATTCAAGGAGAGCGCCAGCCGGGTTCTTCATTCAAGCCTTTCCTGTATGCGTCTGCCATTGATAAGGGATTCACTCCCTCTTCGATCATCGTGGATTCTCCCATTGTATTCGATAACCAGGGCGGCAATAACCTGAAATGGATTCCAGAAAATAATAGCGAGAAATTTTACGGTGACACTCCACTGCGCACCGCTTTGATCAATAGCCGAAACGTTCCTGCGGTGAAGCTGCTGCAGGAAGTTCAGGTGCAGTATTTTATAAATTATATTAAGGCACTGGGAATTAACGGCGCAGTGAACGGTGATCTCTCGCTCGCGCTTGGCTCGAAAACGATCAGTTTGCTGGAGCTCACAAAACTCTATGCTTTGTTTCCTCGCTTGGGAATGCGGATTGAGCCGGTGTTTGTGTTGAAGGTGGCAGATCGCAACGGACAAAGCCAGGCGCTAGCAGATCGGGCTCGAGACCTTCCTCGAACAACTCGAAATCTAGTTCTTTCAAGGCGAGGCTTGGTGCCTCCAGCGCCTTGTTCTCTGGGAGCGTGGTCGTGGGCGGTGTTGCCACGGCAGGAAGGGTTGTCGGCGTCGGAACTTCTGAGGCTAAAGATCGAGGCGTCGACGTCGTCAAACTTAAGTGAGCGACGATCGAGGTCAGATCTTCCCGTTTTGCATGTTTCGAGGCGACTCGCCAGTAGTACTCGCCGGGTGTCATCTTATTAAGGATAACGTGATCCTGGTCCGTGGTCTCAACTTTCACGAGTTGCGAGAACTCAGGATCCTTGGCGACTTGAAATTCATAGGCTTCACTGACCGAGGGATCCACCCACCGGAACTCCATCGGCGTTGTCACGAAACCCTGAGCATCCGTTGAGACCTGAACTTGGGCTTCTTTTGTCACCTTGGGGGCTTCCATGCGCGCCAAATTAAAATTGTAGGCCGTCGAGCGCGCCGTATGGTCACCGGCATCGG
>CAIPTA010000005.1 GCA_903867855.1 Oligoflexia bacterium
AATATATGGATAAAGCATCTGCATTAGATATGTGGAGTTTATTTTTTAGAAAAGAAAATGGAATACCAGGATGGTATTGGAATTCTTCAAGTAAGAAAAAAGATAAAGAGGAAAAAGAAAAAAACTATTTCTTTCGTATGAGTAAGTACCAGGAAAAGCTCATCAAGCATATCGAGTCGAATCCTGAATTTATTATGCCGGATTTTCGCCGCAACGAAGTGCTGGGTTTTTTGCGTAAGCCGCTCCATGATCTTTGCATTTCTCGCCCAAAAGCGCGCTTGAGTTGGGGAATTCCCCTACCCTTCGATACGGATTTTGTAACCTATGTTTGGTTCGATGCCCTACTTAACTACGCCACGGGTGTTGGCTACCAACAAAACAATCGCAGCGCGGAATTTCAAGAATGGTGGACGCAGAATCCCCCCATGCATCTCATCGGCAAGGATATTCTCACCACCCACGCTGTGTATTGGCCCACGATGCTGATGGCGCTCGGCGCTCAGCTGCCAAAAACAATCTTCGCTCACGGCTGGTGGCTCACCGAAAGCGGAGAGAAGATGAGCAAATCGAAGGGTTCCGTGGTGAAGCCCCTGGATATGAAGGAAATCGTGGGAGTAGACCCTCTTCGCTATTTCCTCACTCGCGATATTTCCCTGGGCAATGATGCGGCTTTTTCGCCCGCCCTTGTGGTGACCCGTGTGAACTCGGAGCTCGCCAATAATTTGGGCAACTTGCTTTCGCGCGTTACCAATTTGGTGGATAAAAACTTCGCTGCGGCAGTGCCAGAATTTACCGCCAAAGATCCACTCACCCAGGCGCTTCTCAGCAAGGCCGCCACAACTGCAACGGCGGTCGAAGCAGCTATCCTTGCCATGGAGCCTCACAATGCGGTGCAGGCAGTGGTAGACCTTTTAAACGATGCCAATAAGTATGTAGGTGATCGTGCCCCTTGGAAGCAAGTGAAGGAAGATCTGCCGGCGGCCGCCGAAACGCTCGGTGCGGGCATGGAATGCTTGCGCATTGCGGGAATTTTATTGAGCCCCGTGATGCCCGTGAAAATGAGAGAGCTTCTACAAACCATTGGCTGGGAAAGAGAACCTAGCTTCGAAGATGCCAAGCAAGTGCTGCTCTTGAAGCCAGGAACCCCAATAAAAAAAGGCAATCCTCTATTCCCCCGCGTGGAGTGGAAAGCGGACGCGTAGGCCCTCGCACCATAGGAGAAGCGTATCTTCTCCTAACTGGTCATAGATAAATTCGTAGGTATAACGAATGGTAGCACGTTGTATTCGACGGCTTAGCTCCTTTTCCCCTTTTGCTTTCGGTACGTGATGAATGAAGCAGCCGAAGTGCTGATGGCAAAAATCAGCATAGTCTTTGGTAAATAAAATAAATGTATGCCACATCACATCCACAAGCTGCATTTGATAAAATAGAGTGAGTGGAAATTTAGTGTACTTTAACTCACTTTGCTTGGCGCAAAGCCAAAGCCATTTCTTTGTTTCCAAAAAAACGACTTCGGCCTCCGACAAGCTAAGTGAATTCTCCTCGGCAAAACGTTGCACGATGGCTTCGTTTTTATAGCGAAGAGTTTTCGCCAAACTACTGATGGCAACGGCCACAACAGTTCCCTCCATGGGCGCCAGGGCCGGCGGCCATGAGCTTCGTGATGAGCTTTGCTTTTTTCGTTTTTTTGGTCTTCTTTGCTTTCATTATTTCTCCTTTGTTATTTGGTACGGGGCAAAAATAACGGCTGTTGGAGAGAGAGTAAAATTAGGAAATATAATGGAGGCATCGAAAAAGCTTATGAATAGCGCCTTGCGCCACGCTTCTTGTCTCATCGATGTTACAATGTGTCTCATTTTTCTCGAAATCTGCGCTGTAATTCTTCACAGAAGCAAATATTCTTCATTGATTTCTTCACATTAGAAAACTAGATTCAATTCCAGATTCGGTACGCCAATTGCTTTAAGGTGGCTAGGAATCATGAGGGGGAAATATGAAGCAGCACGTTCTTTGGATCTATTTTCTATTATTACTACTGCCCGTAGCAAGCAATGCCGCACCGATGGGGATTGTGTATACCAAGCAATTTAGAGAAGAGGCCGCAGTGAAGCCTAAGAATGGCGCTCCTGGCCCTCAATTTAAAACGAAGCTCCTTTATCATGGTGGCCCAGTAATTTCTCAAATTAAGGCCTATGCGGTGATGTGGGGCCCTCAGGTAGATTCAGCCACAAAATCTGGCATTGGCGCGATGATTACGGCGATTGTAAACAGTAGTTATTGGGATATGCTGCAGCAGTACCAAACAAATATTAAATCGGTAGACGGACGCGCAGGCACCGGCCAACAGATCACGAGAGGTAGCTTTGCGGGCGTGCTCTCCATCCATCCAGCGAATACCAAAACAACGATCGACGATACTGAAATTGGAGCGGAGCTAGAGCACCAGATTGATCTTGGCGCACTACCAAAGCCAGATCAAAACACCGTATACCTCACCTATTTCCCTCCTGGCATGACGATCACCCTGCAAGGCTCTAAGAGTTGCGCTGTATTTTGTGGCTACCACCACAACTATACTTCAAACAGCTACGGAATTTTGTACTATAGCGTGCAGCCTGATCTTGGCGGTAGTTGCGCCTTTGGTTGCGGCTTCGGAACAAGCAAATTCGAAAACGTAACTGCGGTGACTTCTCATGAAATCACCGAGGCTGCCACGGATCCAGCGGTGAGCAATACTCCAGGCCAAACTGCCTGGAATACGGCTGACGGCAAAGAGATCGGCGATCTTTGTTCTTCCACGGAAGTTCGACTCAATATGAAAGATGGCTCTTCGTTTTTGCTACAGTCGGCTTTTGATAATCGCACTGCCTCTTGCCCAGCCGGCCCTTTTCAAAGCCTCTAGAAGTTAAGGCTTCTTTTCCTCTGCCGCCTTTACAATAAAGCGAATTTCGCCAAACACGCAATTCGCTTTAATTCTCAACTGTGGCTCGCCAGCATGATCTGGAAATCTCGTGCGAAGGGAGCCGAAGGAAACTGTGTCACCATCGGGCAAACGAATATTGCCGAACACAGAATTTGCGTTCACCGCATAGAGCTTGGTTGGATTCAAAACCACATCCACATCGCCGAACACTGTATTGATCTCAATCGGGTCGGTGGTCGTAGCCTCACTTAAATCAATTTTACCGTCACCAAACACAACGCTATATTCACCGTGCGCATTTTTTTCATGCTTCGCATTGAGATTGGAAAAAACGGCGGTATTCGCATCGGCATAATGAGTGCGCTGATGAAAACCGAAATTTCCGAATAGCATTTTCAAACCCATATAAATAAAAAAGCAGGCAAGAAAAACGCGGAATACGGGAATATCAATTTTGAAGATTGCCTTCAAAATAATGGAAATAGTAATGTTTGCGGTGTTCCAGCCGGTGACAGAATGAAAACTGTAGGTCTATGTGACGGTAGAACTCCCTGTGGAGATTCTGGTTTCAATGCTCTTTTCGGCGGGGC
>CAIPTA010000006.1 GCA_903867855.1 Oligoflexia bacterium
GTGCAAGATCGCCAACGCAGCCTAAAATGCTAAGTAGATTCGGCGTTAGATTTGCTAGTGCATCGGATAGATTCAGGTGAGGTAAAAGATTTTCATAGGCGGCACGCGATTGCTGTTTAGCTTGAATTAATTGCTCGAACTGAATCTATCCGATGCACTAGCAAATCTAACGCCGAATCTACTTAGCATTTTAGGCTGCGTTGGCGATCTTGCACCATTCTTGCTGCCAAATCGCTGGCTACAAGCCCAAGAGACGCAGGAGCAGGCTCAAGCTCAACAAGATACATTAAATTTAATGCATGCTGATCTTGGCGCTGAAGTGGAAGGCATGGCCTATGCGCTCGCTGGCGATGAAATGACTCTGAATTCGATTAGTAAATTACTACAAGAGGCGATTCTGGCACAAACTCAAGTAGAAGAGCTCGAGGCAGCTGGAACTTTTTCTCCCGGAACTACCGACAATATGAAAGTGATCGTGGACCAGATGACACTAGATGTTGCTGGCCTTCAACTTTTGGTGACACAAGATAAACAAAATTTGGCTGGTGCAATGGGATTCCATAATCCAGACGCAATCCGAGATTTAAGCTTGGATAGCAATGAACTTCTCATTACTTCCGCAAAACCGATTGACCAATCAACTATTTTACCCGTTGCTCTGAACCGAGCATTCGAGCTTTCTCAAGTAGATCATTTGGTCGAAGTGGCAAATAACCAAACAAAAGAAAATTACTTCAGCTGGCTTGATCCGCAAGCCTCTCCATCGATGGACCTCGGCTTCTCCACAGGCGAGAATATCAATATATCGAAGGATAACGTTGCAATGCTTTTGACAAGGCGAGAGCAACTTCAAGCGGCGATTGCAACAAAAGTGGATACCTATGCCGATCAGTGGAATGAATCCTTAAAGGCCTGGCCCATAATACAGGATAATCTATTGGCCAACCAGCGACGCTGGCAGAGGCAAGTGGCCCAACTAACGCCGAACTCTGGCCTTAGCACCTTTGATACAGAGGCTGTACTGCAAGATTATGAAGCCTCACTTTTCCGTCAGGCCTCCATTCTCACGAACTTCCGAGTGGCTCGTTCAATGATAGATCGACTGCAGCTTCAAGGTTTTTATTCAACGATTCAATCAGTTACTGTGCCAGCCAATAAACTTAAATAAAACGGAGGAATCACCTATGTTACTCAAAAGATATTGTATTCTTGCTACCACTTTTGTTCTCGCTGCCAATACCTGCCTTGCCTCGCAGGTCACTCTAGATAGCGCGAATAGTAAGGCAGAGTTTCTAGCGATAGGCCATCCCAGCATGATCAACGTAAAAGGATCACCGGTGGGTGTAACTGGATCTCTGAAGCAAGAAGCAGCGGTCACGAATGGAAGCTTTCAAATCAATCTGAACGATTTTAAAACCGGCATCGAAACCCGCGATCATCACATGAAAGAAAGATACTTAGAAACTGGGAAAACTGAAAATCAAGTAGCTTTGCTCACCTTGGAAAGCATCGATTTGCCTGCCGGCTTTTTCACCAAAGATAATAGTAGGAAAAGCGCTGCATTTCACGGTCAACTGAAACTGCATGGTGTGAGCAAGCCCACAAGTGGTAGTAGCGACATAGAAGTAAGGGCTGGAGCTATGAGTGGATCGGCCTCATTTAAAGTAAAGCTTTCTGATTTTTCAATTCCCGCACCCAGCTTTGCCGGGGCCACGATCGAAGATGAAGTGAGTGTGAATGTACACCTAGAAGGAAAAATTCAATAGTTCACGAAAATCCTCGCCACGAGAACTTGGTGGCGAGGAACTTATCTACTTAGACTCTGAACGCTCAAAATCTCTCAAAACTTGCTTTTGCACTTCCACCGCAAATCCATCATCAAAGCCAAGGCGCTCAGAAAACTCATGCATCATGAGCGCAGCTGCTTGCTCAGGAATTTCATCGGCATCTACTTTTGCCGCAATTCTCATGGAGCTCAGACAAATAGAGTTAGGGGCCATCACACTGCTACCATCCACAGGGTTACCAGCAGAATCAAGGCAGGGTGAGCTATCTCGGATATCCACTCTAGAATTTGCCAAAATATCGAAAATATTCTGACCCTGAGAATTTTTATTAAATAGTTGATTTAGCGGATCGTCCAACAAGGCAAGATTCGCCCGCACTGCTACCTTAGCTTGCAGATACTTCTCTAACTGTTGAGATCCAGTTCTCACCAAATCTTCAGCATGTTCGGCCGAAGCAAGAACGGTAGGCCTACCTTGAGCGATAATATTACCGCCACCACCGCTGATCCCGCCGATTGCCCAGCCGGAAAGGCCAGTTAAGAAAAGTGGTAAAACTACTGCAGAGCATACTAACGACTTCGATTTCATGGAAAGCCTCCAGATAATTAATCAGTACATACCTCAATTCTGCTTGCTCTAAAAATATAATTTACTAAAATACAGATGCTAAATTTAGCATTACTAAACGGGGTGACTCATGGCGAATACAATGATTTATGAGTTCAATGACTATAAAAAATACATCCATCAGTGGCTGAAAAGCACCCCTAATGAAGGCCGTGGCCTGCGCAAGGCCATGGCCGATGCCATCGGCTGCCAAACACCCTTTATCACCCATGTGCTCTCAGGCGAATATCACTTTAGCCCTGAACAGGGTGAGGCCTGCGGTCGCTGGCTGGGCCTTAACGAGATGGAGAAGGAGTATTTTGTATTTCTCGTTCAAAGGGCAAGAGCAGGCACAAAGGAGCTGGAAGACTTTTATGGACGTCAAATCACCAAAATCAAGCACCAGAGCACGGTTTTAAAAAAACGCCTTCGTATTGATAGTGGAATTCCACCAGAAAAACGCGTTGAGTACTACAGCAGCTGGCTATATGGCGCTATCCACATGGCAATTATGATCCCGGAACTGCAATCCACTGAGGCTCTAGTGAAGTACTTCAATCTCACTCGAGCTCGAGTTTTAACCGTGCTTAATTTTCTCGATGAGCTGCAAATGATCACCAAGAAAAATGGACGCTGGACGCAGCTAATGCCATCGCTTCACTTAGAGGAAGAGTCGCCACTGAATCTACAGCACCAATGCAATTGGCGCCTCCGTGCGATTGAGTCCATTCAGCAGAAAAAGCCTGAAAACCTCCACTATTCCGCCATCATCAGCACCTCACAAGAAGATTTTGAGTGGGTTCGTGAGAAACTCGCCCAGACTCTTGAGCAACTCGTCGATAGAGTAAAGAAGTCGAAAGATGAAAAGCTCGCTAGCGTATGTATCGACTGGTACCAAGTTTAGTTAATTTTGTAATACTAAATAACAGCATTGCAAATTTAATAAGTATCAATTTCTCTCCTAAAGCTCCTGGCGTAGAGTGAACTTACTTTCGATCATGAAAGCACATCGTTCTGGAGGAAAAAATGATCACAAGATATTTATTCGTAGCAATTTTGGCTCTCACCGCAGGAGCCTACGCTTCTGCGGAAGATCTAATTCCGGTTAATAATCTAACAGTGCTTGATACCAAGCCAGTGGATGGAAAAAAATGCCAGGTTCGCAATAATACGGGCGTGAGCGACAAAGGCCAGCAATGCCAGTGCACCGATGATCCAGATGGCGACCCCTACTTGGTTTGGGTTTGTAAATAAACAATATTTTTAGGAGAACAAAATGAAAACACTTATTTTAGTTATAGCTCTAGCAACAGCTACATTGACTTCAAATGCATATGCCAATGATAATCTTGCAGCCATCATGAAACATATGGGAGCCGACTGGAAAACCATAGCCACGCAAATAAGTGATGCCACAAAAAATGCATCAACGATTGCGACAGTGAATGATCTGATTCAGCAAATAAATCTAGCAAAACAAGAAACACCAGATACGGTTGCCTCCGGTGCCCAAACAGAAGCCGACTTTCAAGCGCAACTTACAGGCGTACAAACCACGGCTACGCAGCTTTTAGCTGCGCTGCAGGCTGGTGACAATGCAACTGCTGTAGGCCTGCTCTCAACCATTAAGACAGCTAAGGATAATGGCCACAATCAGTTTGATCCACAAAACTAGCGTATAGCCACATCAAGGGCTGCAGATTTTGCAGCCCTTTTCTTCCCTCTATTTTTCCTTTTAGACTCAGCCATACATACAAGCTCGCTGCCCTCAATGGGCAATCATTTGCTTTTAGGCAAATATTTTCACCTTCCGATTTGGCTCGCTCCGACACAAATGATACACGGCATCATAACAAGTTCCTCCCAGGAGTTTTTATGAAATATGCCTTGATTCTTGTAGCCGCAATCGCACTATGCCAATCCGCCCTTGCGGAAGTCTACAGGTGTGATCAGCCGAGCAGCAAAAGCGATGAGCGCATTCAGAGCGGCCTCTCCTACGACATTAAATCGGAGGCAGATTCCGGCGTAATTCTTGTGATCAACCAAGGCGCTATCGCTGGAAGAAATGCCTCCTCCACCGAAGTACAAATGAAACGCAGCAATAAAATTATCGATGGCCCAGATGTCTATCAGGCCGGCAATTTCAGAATCATTATCGATAATTTCATTTCGAACGGCGTTGGTCACACCAGCGTTACCCTCGAATTGAAACAAGACGGCAAACATTTTGAAGCTACCTGTAAATAAAGAACCGCACCTAACAATAACAAGATCTCGAAAGGATAAATGTATGAAAGCTCTGCTAGTTCTCGCTCTATTGGCCTCCACACCCGCCTTCGCAAATTTTACCTATGATTGCACTCGCGCCCCAGGAAGCGTGGATGGCGCGCAAAGACAAACCATTGAAATCAACGGTGACGTAGCGACAGTAAGTTTTGCGAACGCACGCGAAGATGGTTTCTCCTTTACCGCCACCAAGGATCCAAAGTATAAATCAAGAAAAGGTGTGGCTAAGGCTCGCTTTAACGGCAGAGAAATAAGCAGCGACCGTGCCCTCATTATGGATGCCACATTTCTTTCCGGCGCACATAGCTCCAGCGAAAAAAACAGCACCAGCATTTCCGGAAATCTAGATTCCGACGACCGATTCACCAGCTACTACGAGTGCAGCCGTATCAAGTAATTTTTGACACAGCGGATTCCGAGAAAAAGGGCTGTGTTTTTGGCAGAAATCGGCTCACAACTATCGCGACAATTTGAAAAGACTAAAACATCTGCTAATCGCTGAAAGCTTTTTAGGGGGATGCCGATTAGTGGTTTCCTGAAATAGCAAAGGCTTGGGTCCCAAAAACTTCGCGATATTGTCTTTTAGGTACTGATAGCCTTCCGGCGATATTTCATAAATAAAAGTAGACCCATAGTATTTTTTTGTCACAAATCGCTCCAAATTTGGGTCTCGGTGCATCAACTGCTCAACAAGCTGCCTATGAAAAGTAATGTATCCTGGAGGCCCTCCACCCGCTTGGCGCAGATTTCCTTGAATCCCTGGAGCCCAAGCCTCAAGGGGTATGCCAGCCTTCTGGCACACAAATTCAATCAGAGAAAAGGCGTCGATATCAATCTGGCCAAAATGATCAAAGAAGCCTTTCGGATGTACTCCAGCATCGAGCACTTCGAGGCGCTCTCGAATTTTTAGAGAAGATTGTTGAAATTCTTCGCTTCTTTTTTTGGCGAAGGCGCGGAATTCAGCAATTAGTTCTGCCGAATTTCCACCGGGGAATTGGTCAAATTGATTATTGATAATATAAACATCGCGACCATAGTTTTGCCCGAGTTGCTGCAGGAGCCAAGGCAAATATTCCGCGACACGAGGAGTATCTAAAATTTTTCCAATCGTGGCTCTGTCAGTTGAATCTTGCAGCACCTCAGATAGGTACATATTCATATTCGAAAGGTGTGGATACAGCTGTAGATTTTCGTGAGTGGGAACATTCACAAGGTTTGCATATCTACCTTCTTGCAATCCAGTGGTGCGGAAGACATCTAAATTCGCTAATTCTTTTGAATTACTTTCGAATTTTGCATCGTCCGCATGGCGAAAATCCGATTTATCCAAACGTAAAACATCATGATCACTTCCATACACTCCTGGCCATTTCGGATAGCCATCCCAAATGGGGCGAGGCTCCTTTCCATGACAGGCCACGCAAGCGGCCGGATTCCGATTATGGGTAGCTATGCCATTTTCAAATACAATATTGGAAAAACTATAGGTGCCATTGGCCCGCTGGGAGATCATTTCAACTGTATTGCCACCCTTCACATCGGGAGAGCCTGCAAAAGTGAGATAGAACTTTCCGTCAGGGCTAAATAAAATCACTCTAGGCTTCTCTTTAGAGGCAAACTGAGCCGCATTTCGCGTATCATATACCAACGAAAATTGAGATCTCAGGCCCTCGGGTAGCTGCTTTAGAAGCTCATCCACACTTTTAATATTATTATCGCTGATGAACTTGGCGATCGAATCTGCGTCTAAATTTCCGGTATAAACAGCGAAGGCTAAGCAGGCTAAAAATAAGCTAGAAATAGTACCGAACACTACAGCCATGGAGCTGGTTTTATAATTCTGTGTGAATCGCATTTTCCGATAAGTTCCTGTTCACCTATCGGATTCTCCCACTGGCACCTTAACTCACGCCACGCACACGCTTTCTAATTGCTAGCTGGAGTGCACTTCATTTTCACGGAAGCTACATCCTTAAAGCCACCAAACATGAAAGAGCAATTGCCAGCGAAATCATTTTTGCAAGTGCGAAGGCCAAAGGATAACTGGAGCTCGCCTGTTTGTTTATTCAACTGCAAAGCATTTTTCGAACGATACCAATCGCGCCCTTCATTTTCTTCCGTAAGATTTCCCGCAATAATTTGGAGAATAAGCTGATTATTCACGAGCGTGCCCGGCTCATTCTCTTTATTGCTATTTGGATTGCCGTTCGCTGCTCCCCAGAATGCCCAAAATGGAGAGAACATTTCTAGGCTAACTCCGGCGCTATCATGGAGCTGATAGGCATTCACTTCCACCATATCGCCTACTGCAGAGGAAGAGCTTGTGAGGCTAACGCTTCCACCAGTGATAGGATGCTCAGATTGCCCAGAGAGGTTGCCGCTGAGGAGCTGCGAACAAGTAAACAAAGCTTTGTCGGCAGCAAAGGCGCTCGCAGTTAGCATCATGGAGAGCATGAGTAGCGCTACATTTTTGCCGAGTACTTTAGTAGAATTCAAGCCGATCATGGGAGCCTCCAGAGGGATATTTAATAAGACGTTTAGGTATATTGCCGTGCATTATTTTATGCAAGAAAATACGCTTATATTGGTCACTCGCTTCGATGAAAGATCCTGGGAAAAGCACTCGATAAGGCAGCTTAAGTAGAGGCTAAGAACAACCGATTAGTGAGAGATGAAGAGCCGTACCTTGTATTTTATTTTCATTCTCCTCCTTTCGCTTCCGGCCCATGCGGCAGCGCCTGTTTGCGGTCAATTTACCGACCAAGAATTGAAAAGCTACCGCGCCAATAATAAAAATATTGAGATCGAGGCCCCCGTTCCAGGCCTCCCACAAACGAATTTTAAGGTGCTACATGCCAGGGCAATGGATGGGCGGCCCGAATTTGCAGAACGAACAAAGGCAGCGAAAGATCAATTACTTGCCTTCGCGGAGCAAGAGAAAAAATTAGCTCCCGAGATTCGTGGTGCTTTTAACTCTTATAAACTTTTTATTTATAATAAAGAATCTCATTCTCTTCACTCTACCAGCGATGACGATACCACTATCACACCGATCCTTTACAAAGATAGAGACGGAAAAACTGCGCTCGCAGTGTATAATTTTCCTTATGGCACGCGAATTGTTTCGTACGCCGATCCGGAATTTGCAAAAGTAATCAACGTAAACAATAATTGCCAGCTTGAAGCGGAAGACAGCGCCTCGCCCATTAATTTTTTTAAGCCAGGAGCTAGCGCTTCGGGAATCGCGCTATCGGAATTTGTGTGTGGCAATAAGGCGAAAATTGCTGCCTTAGCCGCGAAAATACCCAAAACGAAGGCTGCGCAATTCAAAGCGCGCTGCGATGCCAGAGGCGGGATCGCGCAAAGCTCCCCCTGGAGCGGATCCTATCGTGACCCTGACGCCACCGACGCAAATGGAAACGAATTGAAGTGCGTTTGCAAAAACGATGGCCATATTGTGAGCACAATTCCCGGATCTAGTTTTGTGGCAGAAGATCTTAATGAGCCCAAGGATTGGCGCAGCTGGCGCTGTGAAAAAAATAAAGTGCCCAACGATGCAGAAGAAAATTTGCTGAAGTTTCTAAATCAGGGTTCCTTTGCCTATAGCGCCGCCGCCTACGCTCCTCTGGGCGATAAGAAATCTCCCGATTGGGATGTGTGCAAAATATATAAAACGTATAGAAAAGATTTTGAAGAGTACTACAGCTCGCGCAGAGCTGAACTGGCTCAAATCACCAAGAGCATTGAATTCATCAACAGAGCTACTGCCCAATTCCCTGCACCAAAGGCCGTGAATACACTTCGCGGGAACTCAAAAACTGGCGCTTCACCGAAGGCTACGGATCCTAGAGTCGACACGGAAATTTCCACAAAGAGAGCAAACTAGTTGCTCACTCAACCACTCTTATCTCGTGCCCCGCATAGGCAACTACCTGCCCCACCCGGATTTTTTTGCCCCGACGAATTTCCACTTCTCCATCCACTTTTACTTCGCCGCTAATAATCGCCATCTTGGCGGCTCCGCCAGAATCGAGTAAACCACCAGCTTTAAGCAAAGATTGGAGCGTAATATATTCTTCGCCCTTTAATTTGAATTCCATTTTCCCCACCCTCATCACACAAAACCCGTCGCCGTGTATGGCTCAAAAAATAATATATTCTACTTACACCACAAAACTATCTTTTTAGACTCTCTTATTACCGATAGAATAGGCAAATGATGAGGTCTCTATGAAAATCTTTTTTTCCGGTATTGGTGGTAGTGGTGTTTCAGCGATTGCCTCATTTATGGCCGATAAGGGCCATACAGTGGTTGGCTCCGATCGATCTTTTGATCTCGATAAAAGTCATCCAGCCTATGCGCCGCTCAAAGCAAAGGGAATCAAGCTTGTTCCCCAAGATGGAAGCGGTATCGATTCGAGCTTTGACTTTGTGGTATTCAGCACCGCTGTAGAAAAAGATTTACCTGAACCAAAAAAGTGCGCTGAACTCGGCATCCCCGTTAAAATGCGCCCCGAGTTTCTTGCGGAGCTAGTAGCCACTCACAAAACTTTTGCCGTTGCTGGCACGAGCGGAAAATCAACTAGCTCAGGGCTCCTTGCCTACATGATGAAGGAGATGGGCCTCTCGCCAAACTTTATCGGTGGCGGTAGAGTGCAGCAGTTTAAAAGCGAAGATAATTTGGGCAACTCTGTGGCTGGCGATTCCCCGATTCTTGTGGTGGAAGCCTGCGAATCTGATGGCAGCATCGTATCCTATAAACCGGAATTTTCGATTTTGTTGAATCTAGACCTCGACCACCACTCGATCGAAAAAACCGCGGCTATGTTTTCGATTTTGGAAAAGAATACGGCCGGCAAAGTGATTCTCAACGCCGACGATACGCACCTCGCCAATCTTAACCTCGATAAAGTGGTTACATTTGGTCTCGACAATAAAGCTAACTACCAAGCAAAAAATATCATGCAATCACCACTCTATAGCGAATTCACCCTGCAAGGAGTGCCGTTTCGAGTGAATTTACCCGGACGTTACAATGTGTACAATGCGGTGGCCTGCTTAGCCACTCTCGCAGAATATGGCATACCGCTGCTCGATTGCGTGAAACCACTTGAGAGCTTCCGTGGCATTGAGCGCCGCTTCGATGTGTACGTGAACGATGGCAAAAGTTTCGTGATGGATGACTATGCTCATAATCCCCACAAAATTGAATCCATGATGCAAATGGCCTCGCAAATTCGCAGCGGAATTACGTATATTTTCCAACCGCATGGCTTTGCCCCCACACGTATGATGAAAAATGAATATATCGCGGCCTTCGTGAACAATCTTCGCCCAACGGATCGTGTGCTGTTCTTGCCGATTTTTTATGTGGGTGGCACAGTGGCGAAAGATATCGCTAGTGCAGACCTATCTGCTGGAATTGTGGCTGCAGGAAAAGCGGCGGCGATTGCCTCTAGAGAAGAAATCCTCGCAAAAGTAAAAACGGGAGAGGCCTATATTGTGTTTGGCGCCCGAGACGAAAGCCTCGCAGAATTCGCTAAATCCATTGCCAAAGCCACGAAAGAAAAAAGCGTGACTAGAACCTTAAGCGCCCTACTCTAGCAAGGTCCACTTACACCAATAATACACAATAATATCAATAACTTGTGCCGAGCCTGTTCCATTAAATAAATAGCTCTAAAGAGTCGATAAGCTTATAGCACTTTAACCGCTAGCTGGATTCTGAGGCAAACGTGATGGGTAAAAATACAATTAAATATTTTTTATGTATTTTTTCGCTAGTTGCGCTTCCGTGCTATGCTCAAGAAAAAAATATGGCTGTAAATGAATCCTGCGCAGCTCAGGAAGGCGCCACCTTCTCAGGCGACAAAGATAAATCCACCATTCAGCTCTCCATGGATGCCATCACTAAAGCACAAGCGATTCAATGCGAAGATCTGCCGGTTGGACAATCTCGGATCGTCAGCTTAGATGCGGATAAAAGCCCCACGAGTCTCGCCGCTGGATATCGCATCACCCATGCGAGCAAAAATGACTACGAAGTGGAAGTAAACATAAATTTTATTGATAAAAACGGAAATCACACCCCTGCGGTTTCGGATGAATTTCGCCAACATGCGAATTACTGTTATCAACGCGCGGATCAGGCCTTGCTTGGCCCAAATGGGGAGCACCTGCATATTAAGATGATTCAAGATGGCGATCCCGGCCCCTTGCCGCCGGCACACAATATCAAGCAAGCCCCAGACGATTCTCGGGGTGACGAAGAAAACTTTAATTTAAGAACTTTTTCTTGCCCTATCTTTTTGCATGAAAGCTTGCACATGCTTGGCCTCGTGGATGAATACCACGAAGGAGCGATCGGCATTGTGCCTGATAAAACAGGCGTGCAGCCTTTTCTCTATACGAAGAGCTCTCCTGACAAAGACCATACGGCCTTTGATTGCCGGTCTATTGGAGATCCAGATTCTGTGATGGTAGACCAAGCAAAAGCTTGGGGGAAAAGCTTTGGGATAAATTCTGAAACTACAGTGCAGGTAACTTGTGAGTGTCGCTCCCCCACATGCCATTTTACGAAAATCATCCCTGGTATAGAGTCTTGTCCGAATGGCAGTGAGGGCGTTAGCGCAAATCAATTTCTGGCGGGTTATAGCGCAGGTATGGTGATGGGCTTGAAACCAATAGACGATAAGCACGCCCTCATTACGAGCAATCCGACTCACTTCTCGGGCGAATCGCTGCTCAAGCCGGCTCACTTCAATTCCATCGTGCATCCTGGCTGCACCGTGAACATTCCCTACTATTCATGTGCTAGCAATGCGTACAGAAGCTCCACAGCCCATGGCGGCACGGGCTGCGTTGAAACTCCATCCTATTGCAATAGCAAAACGGCCAATTGGACAAAGGGTCTCTCTAACTAGCCAGCCGGCGCAGTAACACTTTCCGTGAGAAGCGTCACCCTAGAGAATCATCGTTTTCTAATTTCCATGGTAATCCATCTTTGTGATCAGCAATTCAGCTATCGCACCAAGAACCGTGGAGTTAAAATGAAATTAGCACAACTATTTTTTGCCCTATTTGCACTTCAATCTGCCCAAAATTCATTCGCGGCCATTACCCCGCAACAACTTCAGCAGCTAGCCTCAAACAATATTCAATGTACGCAAAAAAATGATGATAGCGATATCACGATCACATTTGAAAACTGTAAAGAGCTCAGCACCAGTGATGCTACATGTGAAGTAATTGCGAACACCGATAGCGATACCAGAAAGTTAACGGATATTCATACCTGGAATACAGAAGACGATCGCAATGATCCCCGAATAACCACTCTCCTTGAGATTTCAGACGGGAATGACGCAAGTGATGACAACATATACTCCAGTCTCGTCTATGATCGCGATGCGCTTTCCATTGAAAAAGATGGAACTGGATTCTTTTATCATCAACGGTCTGATGAATTTTGGACCTTTCTCTTTCCCGAGAACGACCAAATGGAATTCAAAAATTGTTCATTAACGCCAAAGAACAACTAGCCAAATAGACTCTCAAAATATCCTTGTAAGGCCCCGAGCAGCTCATCCTCGCGGGCTTTATTTTTTAAGGTTCCTCGCTGCCAATTGAACGCAAGACCCATTCTGAAAGTTGTGAGCATTTCCGCAGAAAAAGTAGCCGCCCGATTTGGCATCTTGAAAATAGAATGCATGAGCTTAGCTTGCCGCTCATTATAGGCCTGCTCTACTAAATCAATCGTTTGTCCAGCGATTCCCGAAGTGCCCTTATATTTAAAGTAGACAGGAATAAAAAATGGATACTGCTCGGTATTTTGAAACATACGTTTCATCCCCAACAAAATGCTCTCCACAAACTCCTTCCGATTTGCAACCACAAGCTCCTTATCCCTCTCTGTAAGGGCCTTCCCGGTGCATAAAATCGCGAAGCGAATAAGCTCCTCCTTATTCGTGGCAATATATTTGTAGATCCAAGGGCGCGAAACCTTAGCGCTTCGGGCAACCCGGGCCATGCTAATACCTTTTTCGTCCAGCATGAAAAGCAAGGAAAAGACCGCATTCGCCACCCGATCCATTTTCTGCCCTTTATTATTGCTGCCTGCCATTCCTAGATAGTAGTCAAAACATAGCTGAATGCAAACCCTTGCCTGTCAAAAGATTAGACAGTTTACAAAATCATTACAGGTGTTTTCTGGCGATACTTCGCCTATTATCTTGCCCATGTTCGGCGATAAAAAATCAGCTTTCATTCTA
>CAIPTA010000007.1 GCA_903867855.1 Oligoflexia bacterium
GGTTTGAATGTGCTGGAAGATGAAGGCCTAGCGCTCGAAACAGCAAAGGAGCTTAAGCACGCGATGATTGGCTTAGGGCGCAGTTTCGTATTTAAGGCGAGCTTCGATAAGGCCAATCGCTCTTCCGTAAAAAGTTTTCGTGGTCCTGGCATGGAAAAAGGGCTGAAAATTCTCTCGCGCGTGAAAGAGCTCGAAAATTTGCCCATCATCACGGATGTGCATGAGCCAGAGCAGTGCGAAGTGATCGCACGGGTGGCGGATATCATTCAAATTCCCGCATTTCTGTGTCGTCAAACTGATTTAGTGGTGGCTGCCGCAAAAGCGGCACAAAAAATGGATGCGCTTATTCATGTGAAGAAGGGCCAGTTTTTAGCGCCGTGGGATGTAAAAAATATTCTCACCAAAATTAAAGAGGCGGCCCCAAAAGCAGATCGCACTATTCTTTGTGAACGAGGTGTGAGCTTCGGTTATAATAATTTGATCGTGGATATGCTCGGTTTTGCGGAGATGAAAAAATTTGGCGCGCCCGTTACGATCGATGCCACTCATTCGGTGCAATTACCGGGTGCAGGTAAAGGTAACGGCGGCGAAAATACCGCAACCGGTGGACGCCGCGAAGGTGTAGAAATTCTGGCAGCCTCTTCCGTGGCAGCGGGAGCGGATGGCGTGTTTTTAGAATTCCATCCTGACCCAGATAGCGCTAAATGCGATGCTCCAAGTTGCTGGCCACTCGCGGATGCAGCAAGGCTACTGCGCCGGCTCGACGCGATCCATCACGTGGCTCAGAAAAGCCATTGATAATCGCGTGACTTGCCCTTCCGAATCGGCCAAACTAATTCTATGGCCGCCAAGAAGCCGAATTTAAAATCGCTCAAAAAAATTAAGATGCTCCTGCTCGATATCGATGGAGTGCTCACGGATGGTCGTATCCTTTGGATCGATGGCACCGGTTGGACGGCGATGTATAGCGTGCTCGATGGTTTCGGAATTCGTCGCATGATGAAAGCTGGCATTCAAGTGGGCTTCATTTCGGGTGGATCTTTCACGAGCCATAAAGAGCGCGCAAAAATTTTAAAAATTGAGCATGCCTATTTCGGGGATGAAAATAAAATCGTGCCTTATGAAAAAATAAAATCCGATACTGGATTTAAGGATGAAGAGTTTGCGTTTATCGGAGACGAGCTTTTTGATATCGCCATTTTAGAGAAAGTTGGTTTCGCTGCCACTGTGCCCCACGCCGTGCAGGCAGTTAAAAAGCATGCCGATTATATCACCAAAGCTCCCGGGGGATTCGGAGCTGCTCGCGAAGTGATCGAGATGATTTTAGCTGCTCAGGGCAAAGCCTAGTATGCGCATAGCGCTTCGTTATTCAAGTTATCTGCTGATTTTTCTCACCGTCTGGTTTCTCTGGCCGCGCGAACTCGATGGCGCTAATGGGCGTTTGGGAGAGGCCGTGGTACCAGACTATCGCATGGAGAGCTCTCGCTATGTTTCTGTGCGCGATGGTAGGCGCGAAGTGGAGATGTATTCTAAAAAATCCAATTTTGATTTTCTTGCTCATGAGATGGATTCCACAAATGTAACTATCTATTTCTATAGCACTCAAGGAGATCGCACTGTGGTCACCTCTGATCGCGGATTATTTTACATGAATGAGAAGCGCTTTCATTTGCAGGATAATGTGCGGAGCGAGAGCCCGGATGGTTTTGTGATGACTAGCGCTGAAACAAATTATTTACTGCCTACGAAACACCTAAGTTCGCCCACACCGGTGCAAGGAACCATGAAAGATAATTCGGTAAAAATTTGGGGTGATCGCGCCGAGGGCGATATGGAATCCAAACGTATGCAGCTTTTCGGAAATGCTCGCGCGAACTATAAAGAGGCGAAACGAGGTCTCACCACGATTCGTGGCGATATGGCCGATATGCATCGCGACGAAGAGAAGGTGGAGTTTTTTAAAAACGTGGAAGTAAACCAAGAAAAAACCAAGGGCACTTCGCAAAAGGCAACGCTGTATTATGCGGCGCCGGAAAAGGCTTTACGCTATATGTCGTTGCAAGAGGATGTGCGTTTAACCGAGCCGAATGGGAAATATACACGCTCGCAGGTCGCTGAATTTTTTATGCCCACAGATACTATCGTGCTCACGGGATTTCCCGCTGTTTATGATGGTGACGACGCAGTGACCGGTGATAAAATCACGATGTACCGAACTACTGGAGTAGTGGAGGTATTGTCGGCGAACGCTGCTTCGAATCAGGATCACCCTGCGAAAAAAGAAGGCCGACAAATGAAAGCCTCGAAAGAAGATGACGAGTTGATTCCATGAAATTTTTGCGAGCCACGGATCTGCAGAAAAGTTTTAAAGGCCACAAGGCCGTGCGCGGAGTTTCCTTTGAAGTGCCGCAAGGAAAAGTGGTGGGTCTCTTAGGTCCGAACGGAGCCGGAAAAACCACGAGCTTTTATATGGTAGTGGGTTTGCTCACTCCAGATGCTGGCAAGGTAACACTCGATGATCGTGATATCACTCACCTCACCATGCACCAGCGCGCTCACGCGGGCCTCGGCTATTTGCCCCAGGAAGCATCCGTGTTTCGCCGCCTCACAGTATATGACAATGTGTATGCGGTTTTAGAAGCACAGGATAATCCTCCCTCTTATTGTCGCAGTCGCACGGATGAACTGCTCGAAGAATTTTCTCTCCAGCGAGTGGCAAAGACCTATGGATCGCTCCTCTCGGGGGGAGAGCGTCGCCGCGTGGAGATTGCTCGCGCGCTAGCGCTGAAGCCGGATTTTTTGCTTCTCGATGAACCCTTTGCCGGTATCGATCCAATTGCAGTTGGCGATATTCAGAAATTGATTGGCTCCCTTCGCGATCGTGGAGTGGGCGTATTAATCACGGATCACAATGTGCGCGAAACGCTGCGCATCTGCGATACAGCCTATATTTTGATCGCGGGCCAAATCGAAGAAGCTGGATTGCCTGCAGATATCGCGAAGAGTGAGCGAGCTCGGGCGAATTATTTGGGACAAGATTTTACGTTATAGAATGGTGAGGAGCTAGCGAATGGCATTTGAAATCAAGCAGAGTCTAAAGCTGGGGCAGAGCCTGGTGATGACGCCGCAGTTGCAACAGGCGATTAAGCTCTTGCAATTGAATCGCCTAGAGATGCAAGAACTCATCAACCAAGAACTTGTGGAAAATCCTCTCCTCGAAGAAGTAAGCGAGCTGGATGCCTATACAGACGAAGGTGACACAGAAAATAAAGACGGCGAAAGCCTCGAGAGCATGGAAAAAAAGGAAGCAGAAGGCCCCACTTCCGAAGAAATGCTTGCGCCTCAGGGCGATGAAAAATTAGTGGATGGGAAAACGGAGATCGACTGGGATGAGTATATGGATACTTTCTCTTCGAGTCCGTCGCTTCCGAGCACGAGAGAGATTCCCGAAGAGCTACCGAATTTTGAAAATATGGTGGCTCAGAGCACGGATCTTGTTTCTCACCTTGAGTGGCAGATTTCCATGTCGGATCTCCTGGAAACAGAGCGCAAGCTTGCCTTGATGATTGTGGGCAACTTAAGCGAAGATGGCTATTTCACGGGATCTTTAGAGGATATTGCCAAAGAATTAGAATTTGATCTGGAAGACGCTGAAGAAGTGCTAAAGCTAATCCAACAATTCGATCCGATTGGTGTGGCATCGCGCGATTTGTGCGAATGTTTATTGGTGCAGGCTGGCGTACTACTTGATAAAGATTCGTTAACTAGAAAACTGATTGAGAATCATTTGCCAGATCTTGAGCGTCGCAATTATCCTGTGATCGTGAAGGCCACCTCCGCAACCATGGAAGATGTGGTGATTGCGGCGAAGAAGATCTTGGAGCTGAATCCTAAGCCAGGTCGGGCTTTTCAAAGCAATGCAGATACCTACTATATCGTGCCCGATGTGTATGTGTACAAAGTAGGCGAAGACTATGCGATTCAGTTAAATGAAGATGGTTTACCGAAGCTTCGTGTTTCTGCTTACTATAAAAAAGTTTTGATGGAAGCCAAGGCGGAGGGGCGCGCCTCCGGCAAAACTATCACCAAAGAGTATATCCAAGAGAAGCTGCGCTCTGCAGTGTGGTTGATTAAATCCATTCATAATCGCCAGAAAACAATTTATCGCGTGATGGAATCCATCGTGAAATACCAACGTGATTTCTTCGAAAAGGGCGTGCACTTCTTAAAGCCTATGGTGCTCCGCGAAGTGGCCAGCGATATTGGGGTGCACGAAAGCACGATCTCCCGCGTTACAACGAATAAATACGTGCATACGCCTGTAGGCACCTTTGAATTAAAATATTTTTTCAATAGCGGTATCTCCATGGGCGATGGTTCTGCCGATGTAGCCAGTGAGAGCGTGAAAGAAAAAATCAAGTCTCTGATCGGGAAGGAAGACGCAAAGCGTCCACTCTCGGATCAAAAGTTAGTAGAGTTACTCGGCGAAGATGGCATTGAAATTGCTCGTAGAACCGTAGCGAAGTATCGCGAGGGCTTGGGCATTTTGAGTTCTGCGCGTCGGAAAAAATTGTTTTAAGAGAGGAATTGTCTATGCAAATCGATCATGTGTTTAAGGGAATTGAGTCGGGAAAAGAAATTAAAGCCTTTGTGGATGATAAAACTTCCAAGTTGAAGAAGTATTTCCAGGGGAAGATTCATGCAAAATGGGTACTTTCGAAAGAGAAAGAAGACTTTTCGGCCCATCTTCATGTGCTCGGCAATTCTATTGACTATTTTGGTGAAGCACAAACCGATGATATTTTGAGTTCTGTAGAGCTTGCTTTGGACCATGTGGAGCGCCAGCTAAAGAAGCATAAAGAAATCGTAAAAGACCATCATAAGGCCTAATGCGATTAGCCATCCTCTCCCGTAGTAGATCCTTGCATTCCACGAAACGCTTGTTGGAAGAAGCTGCCAAGCTGGATGTGGAATGTGTGGTGCTCAATCCATTGCGCTGTGAACTCTCCCTGCAAACCGGGGAACCTAAAATATTTGTGTATAACCGCTCTGTAGAAAGAATTGATGCGGTATTGCCGCGTATTGGTTCGAGTA
>CAIPTA010000008.1 GCA_903867855.1 Oligoflexia bacterium
ACGGCATACGAGATAACGTGATGTGACTGGAGTTCAGACGTGTGCTCTTCCGATCTGTGTTAACGAAATTGATAGCGATTTAGAGGGCAATATCGGTCAATATTGATACCTGCGCTAGTTTGCCCGATACCCAAATTGGTTCGGAATGCATCCGACAGCTAGTTATGGAACATGGCGAACTAGATTCCGATCTTATTGCGGAATGCCGCAATATTAGCGGCCTGGAGCGATAATCTCAAAAGGCAGTATGAGTTTCTACTCCTAAATACCTAAAACCAGCGCCGGATTTTCCTTGGCCGAAATACACTTGTGTGCCGTCCTGCTCGTATACTCTTACCTTATTTGGTCTATCAAAAAGCCCCAATATCACATTTTTGGGGTCGGAATACGTTGGTCCAACGGTCTTTAAACGATATCGACAATCCTCACTGGAAATACAAGCCTGCCTGGAGCTTCCATTCAGTACTCTATTTAACTCTTCTGTTGTTTCCACCTGGACCACTAATTTTGGATCAACTACCCATCGAGGATCTGCTGGAACATCGGGCTCCGCTGCGAAACCCAACGCAGGCAAAATGAGCATTGAAAATAGTACGCCTAAAGTAGAAATATTTAATTTGTCCATACAGACATAGAAGCAAATAGTCTGCCAGCGCTAAATACCTGTTTCTATTGAGTCCAAGATCTTTACAATTGTCTAAATAATCGACACTGCAAAAAGCCTAATCAGGTGAGCAAGTGATGCTCAATGGATTACGCCAAATCTCCGAAAAGCTACTATGCATTTTGCTCTACCTCACAAGCATTGGATTATCCTATTTCTAGCTGTGCTTTACCTACCGCGGCCAAGCCTAGCAGCAACAGATGGAATCGAGAAAAACACCCAAGCTATTTGGTACGCCCCTGCTGAAACAAGCCGGGAAAAAACAGCCCTCTTAGCCCCGCGAATCGTGCTGCGGCCCTTTGAAGATGTGCTTTCCAGCAAAACGCTGGCTCGTCTTGGCAATACAGGAAAAAGTTTGGTGATGGGTATTCATGGAGCCTACGATCGCAGCCCTGCTGAACTCGAATGCGCGGGCTATGTTTCTGCAGAGGGAATTCTAAATCCTGCGGCCGCCTTTGTGGATTTGGTTTCCGATGTGGCCACCATTCTAAAAAGCCCCACCTACGCTACCGATCGCTTCTCTGATAGAATTCAAGTGTGCACGGCCAACCTCCTCACTGAAAATACGGATAGCCTAACCATCTATCAACAGTTCAATCCGATGGAGCATATCGCCACGATGATAGATGGTGGTGTTTATGAAACTAGAGATCCGCTACTAGGAGGCGATTTGTCTTTTAGTAAAAGTAAGGGGGGAATTCTTTGTCGTGCCACCCCTATCAAGAGTAACGAAACCGAAAGTATCGCGATTGAACGCTTGCAATGCGTGGATCGTCATTACCGAGATTATTTCGACTATGATTGGCTCCTCGCCAATTGCGGCACCTTTACCTATGATATTTTAGAGGCAGCAGGCCTAGATTTTCCGGATTTTCCGAATATTGGTCTGGGCACCTTTTTCCGCACCGAGCAAAAAAATCGATCACAGAGTATGGCCCTCGTGAAAGCCTCCTGCGATGTGCACGTGAGCAATGTTCGAAAAATCATAAGTTCCGTAGCCAACAATACCCCCATTGAACAGAGCGTGAAGGATGAACTCATGGAAGGATTGCTCAGTAGCGATCTGGAGTTTCAGCTAGCAATTTCTGCGGCGAAAAGCACCAATGAAGAAAATAAAGCCTTTGTGAAAAAACTCTTGAAGCACTCTTTTGCTGATATTTATTTTGATGATCTACTGAAGGCTCGTGATGCAAATGCCATAGATACAAAAAGGATTAAGTTTTTAAAAAATCTCTTTGGCAAATTAGATGATACGCAAACTACTTGGCTAAAAGAAAACTTCCCAAATGTGCTAGAAATTTATAACACGATTATTTTGCCTGAAGAAAAGCCCGCATCACCGGCGCCGCCTGAAGAATTTTATTGAGTCCGTCTAGATGCCCGCCGTCGCCCACGATCATAAACTCACTTACCTTTTTTCCTATGGCTCTCAGTTTCTTTGCCGCACGCTTCGTTAGTACTGGTGGGAAAATTAAATCAGACTCTGCCGAAATGAAGAGAATCTTTGCCCTTATCTTTTGTAAATTCGCCTCCACGTTGAAGCCTTGAATTGCCCTTGCGGTGTAGAGAAAAGAATTTGCATCAGCGAAGCGAGCTCGATCTTCGCCAATTTTTTGCAATCCCGCCCCTACTTCATCGCGCGAAAATTGCTGCTCATAGGGTTCAATTTGAGACGACGAAAAGTGCACAAACTGTAGGGCTTCCATAAGACCCACTTGCGGCTCCTCTTTGCCATAGTAATCTCCTGCTGCCCAATGGGAATCTAAGAGAATCGGCATCGACCATAAATGTAGCATAGCAATTCCGTACTTCGGCATCGCCGTGCCAGGGCCAATCACCGCAATCACTCTATCTACTGTGTTTGGATAGTCTGAAGCCCACTGCATACTTTGCATCGCACCGCTGGACGCCCCCACCACGGCATATAAATGATCGATCCCTAGCGATTGCAAGAGAGCTTTTTGTGCCGCCACAAAATCATGGAGCGAAAGTGCAGGAAAGCTCATGCCATATGGCTTTCCGGTGGAAGGATTAATGCTGGCAGGACCCGTCGAAATCACCTGTGGAGACTTTGCATTGATATTCGTGAGCGTATCAGAACTGATCACAAAATATTTCTTCGTATCGAGCGCCAGACCAGGGCCGATGATCGAATCCCAATAGCCTGGCTTTTCCCCTCCTGCGTATCGACCTGCCGCGTGGGAAGTGCCGGAGAAATAATGCTCCACTAGAATTACATTGTGTTTATCAGAAGCGAGTTTGCCATAGCTCTCATAGCCAATTTGCACATTTTGTATGGTCTCACCACTAGCGGTAATAAAGGAATTGAGTTGAGCCGTCTTTTTTTCTACGAGCCCATCAAAACAGTGAGCTGTTGGTGAGATGAGAAAATACGCGATTAGAAAGCAGGCAGTATATAAATTCATTTAGCTCCCACGTAACCTTACCAGAACATGGGTGGAAAAATTCCTGAAATACTCTTAAATCTTATATTTCTCGCTGGAACTGCACCACTTGGGCAGCATGAGAGGAAGGATTCACACTCAAGCGCAGCAAATAGCGCCCAGGAGAAGGAAGGTTTTGGCTAGCATCGCTCTCCAACATGAGATGAAACTCTTTGGTCACGGCACCTTTGTCACTGCCCACGAGCTCACGTACAGAGAAAACACTGTCCATTGGAATGGAAACTTTAGAATTGGCAAAAGCCGATTTGCTATCAAACGCAGATCTATATTCTCTCGTATCGAAAATCCCAGCCCAGTGACTCACAAGTAGTTTCGGCTCCCCTGTCATCGATCCGAATTTCCAAGCCATTCCCTCTTGCTCATCGGCTTCACAGCTAAGCCACATCGCATCTACGCTTAGAGATAGTTTGCCATCGTTAATTTCGGCCACAGGATTCGCAAGAATATAGGCTTTGGCCCCGATATCATCCGCGCTGTAGCACTGTTCAGTGCGTCCATAGGGCGTGAGGCTGCTAGCGTTTGCCATCAAGGAATTCATGGATAAAAAAACACAGAAAGAGAGGGCGAATTTGCTCGCGAAAAGCTTCATGATTTTGCTCCTAAAAGTGGCGCCAGCCCGACCAAAAAGGATCGATAGTTCCAGCGCTAAAACTCAAATTTTTTGATAGCTAAGGGTGTAGCACCAGAATTGACGCAATGCAACAAAACTTTAAGGGTGGCTGCTGCTTTTGGCTAGATTTTTCACGAGATACTCTAGGCCATTCGTCTTTAGCTCCAATAGAAAACCTAGCATTTGGCCCAATTCCCCAGGGGGAAGGCCTTGGCGCGCAAACCATACGAGATAGTGCTCTGGCAGATCCACGAGGAGCCTATCCTTATAGCGCCCGAAGGGCATCTTCATTCGCGAGATTTTGAGGAGTAATTCTTTCTGCTCTTCCACAAGAGGCACTCTAGCAAAACACCCCCCTTCTGCACTATCTTCTTCTGATGACAAATATTCGCAAAGCCCAATCCAGCGACCAAGAATTCATTGTGCAAGCCCAAGTAGCCATGGCCTGGGAAACCGAGGAACTGAAACTCGATCCCGGGACAGTAAAAAAGGGAGTTGCTGCTGTTTTTGCCGACCCTCATAAAGGGGCCTACTATGTGGCAGAGGTGGCGGGTAAACCCATCGCCGTGCTGCTCACCGTTCCTGAATGGAGCGATTGGCGCAATGGCACCGTGCTTTGGATTCATTCTGTGTATGTAGCGCCGGAATGCCGCGGGCAAGGTGTGTATAAAAAGATGTATGAATACCTTCACGGGATGGTTAGTCAAAGTGGAGGTGCGCTTCGAGGCTTGCGTCTTTACGTGGATAAGCGAAATACGCGTGCACAAAAAGTGTATCAAAAGCTTGGCATGAGCGCAGAGCACTACGAAATGTTCGAGTGGCTAAATTCGTAGACTCTGCGCATTGCCAACGGCTCACGGCCGAAACTTAAAGGGATGGATCGGGTCTAATCACACTAAACACGCGAGTTACTGCCTGACCATTCATGCTGCGAACATGGAGAAGGTATCGGCCCTCACCCAAACGTCCGAGGTTTACTTTATATTCGAAGGGCAGCACGATCTGCGCGCACTTCACTCCAGTGCGAAATCCGAGGATCGGTAGCACCACAATCGTATAGTCTTGCGGCTCAGGAAGCACTTTAACTGTTTGCACATATTGGCAGCTATTAGCGAGCGTACCCACTAGATTCACGGATACATTATTGGCCCCGTTCACCATATCGGCCATGTTCACCGCACTCACGGGCGCATAAGGATAGTCATCCACTGCCATGGTGCTCGATGGAGCCACAGTGAAACTGCTCAAACGCTCTGGACCAGTATTCAAATTGAACGCTACTTTATAAGAGCCAACGTTGAGACGCCCTAGGCTCAAATTATGCGTATAGGGCACATAATCCCGCATCTGCACGGGAATTGTATCAGGATGAGCGCATACACCATCCATCCGCAAATCCGCATACTGATGCACCACAAAAGTATTGGGAGTCGCACCAGCTTTCACCACCGCATTCGCCAGTTGATAGCAGGCATTAGGTAAATACCCATCAAGGGTTACTTCAATATCATTTTTCTCTTCATAGCCCACTGTGGGCACGAAAATATTTCCAATCAGAACTTCTACTCTCTGGGTGGTAGGCACTTCTGCCATCGCGTTAAAGCCAAGACCGAAAGAAACGAAAGCAAGCATGCTAATATTTTTAATCCACATAATGGGGCTCTCCTCCAAGAGAAATGTTTTGTTCGTTGAGGAGCACAGAGCAAAGCATGTGCCAGGGCTACACTGTTTTTTTTGATAGCTGAGCAAAACGAGAGAGCTGATTCAGCCAGTCAGCAGACATTTTGCCCCGAATTTCGCAGGGCACTAATTCGCCTTACGTTCCAAGTGAAGGATCTCTTTTTCCGTATCGATTTGGAATTTAAAATGGCTCAAAAAGTCTAGACCGAGAAGACCTTCCACACCTAAATCTCCCAAGCCTGGCAGATCGTTCACGCTAGCCTTTAGACTATTCACAGAAAAATTTTTCACGGATATCGAGTCAAGAAGCACGGTGGATACTTCCATTTCCGAACTAGCAGAGAGCAGTCTTGCCGATCCAGTTTTATTGAGTTTCAACTTGGCCTGAAGCCGCTTGGAAATCATAGTGGATCCAGCCCCTGTATCGAGAACCATTACCGCACTCGTTCGGCCATTAAAATTCACATCCAGCAAAAGGGAATTATTAAACCTCTTGATCGGAACATCGATCGAGTTCGGCTGATTAACTACTGTGGGTTTTAGTTCCTTCGTAGAGGAGCTGAATTCCTTCGGCACTAGGCCAGGAGAATCTACGGCATGTAGGCCGCCGGACGCATCCTTATAAAAGTACATCTCTGCCCGTGCAGAGTTAAAGTGCAGCAATAAAAAGAGGAAGCAGGCCATTAAACAAAATTGCATATAGACTCATCGGCGTTTTATCCCCTCCAGTGAATGGAGTTATGCGCCAGAATCAAAACAGCGAATTTACACGGCCCCGGATTAAGCCGAGCCCATAAAAAGCCGATAGATACACACGAGGATTTCATGAGCCATTATGCATTTTTGCTGTTCGCGATTCTTTTACCAGGCACGAGCTTTGCCCAATCCACTAGCACTGGAACAAACCTAAAAATTTCTGAGGTCGCCGCGGGTCTCAATATTCCAATGAACGGAGATAATTGCCGCTATTCGCGCAATGATTTGATCACCATGGATCGCAAGGCGATGGATGCTCTCAAGATTCCTGCCGGCTACGATGAAGCGAACAAAGCCTGCGCAGAATTATCCAGAAAGGGAACCGAGGCAAGCAATAGAGCAGCCGGACTCACCGGTGATGATTGGCAAAAAGCCAATGACGAATCCGTGCGTTACTTCGAGCAGGCTGGAGAATGTTACAAGGCAGCACAGGCGATGATCCCGAAGGACAAAGATGAGCAAGCCAATGATTGGGCCTGCCTTGAACTCACTGGACATCTCCACGACGACGGCATGAGCAGTTGCACCCCCGTTGCGCAGCAATCTTTGAACTTTGTGCCGAAAAATCCCGTGCGTGTGGAAGGCAAGGAATCCTATCATTTCGTCTCGCTGCCTGGGATTGGATTTTCGGGTTTTCATATTTCCAAGCCCTATCGGTATACGATGGTACAGGAATCCGATGGCAAACTCGGTATCACCGTGAAAATTAAATTCACCGGAGTGGCCACCAAAGAAGCCGGCATGAAAGAGAAGATTCAGCAGCGGCTCGATGAAGCTGCCACGATCTGGGAAAAACAAAGCCCTGGTAAAGGAATCCATTTTCACTTTATTTCCGTTGGCGATGATGGCAATCCAGATTTCACCGTGGATTTAAAGCCAAACGCCAAGGGCGATCTCTATGATACTTATTGGCTTCCTTCCGTTTTCTCCGATGATACCGGCAAATCCACAGTGGCTCACGAGTTAGGTCACATGATGGGAATCCCCGATGAATATGACCCTGTTCGCAGTGTAACATGGGAGGTGAATGATGATCTTGATACCCTGCGCTGCAATCCGCGCGGGATAATGTGTGATTTCTATAAACAAAAAGTTTATCCCTACTACTATTACCTGATCACTCGTCGCGGCATTTGTGTTGGTGGAGCGGATGTTGATATCAATAGCAAGGTAAAGCAATCACTCGATCAAGTGCAACAAATTCAATCAGCCGACTCAGCGAAGAAATGCGACTCCACGGATCAAACAGTAGATTCCGGCGCAAAATAAGCTGCATTATTTTTTTCGGAATAAGTAGTGGCTAACGCCCCACTCTGTTCCGTGCTTAAAGCCAAATAATTCAGCCACAGAAATAAAAAATACGCGCCAGCGATGAAACCAGAGCTTGGCCTCTTGAGGCGACATATCCCTCTCAAAGATGGCAAGGCACTTTTCCTTATTTGCATCCAGATTCTGCAGCCATGCCTCAGAGGTGAGTTGATAGTGAGTGCCACTCCAGTTCCACTGTTTATCTAATAAAAGATCCTCTTGAAATTCAGAAAACAGATCTTGGGCTGGCATTTGCCCCCCGGTGAAAAAATATCTCCCCATCCAGTTATCCTCACCATCTGTTTCAAAGGGATAGGAATATATTTGATGGGTAAAAATATGAACGAAGAGTTTTCCATTCACCTTCAGTACTTGCGAAATTCGCTGCAAAAGAATTTTATAATTCTTAAAGTGCTCGAACATTTCTACGCTCACCACGCGATCGAAACGATCCTTCCCTAGGAGCTCCGCAAAATTAACCTCTGCCAAATTCAAGGTGCGGATTTCAATATTATGAAGCCCGCGCTTCGCTGCTTCTGCTTCAATAAAGAGGCGTTGCGTTTTGGAATTAGAAATGCCAAGAATTTTAGAATTGGGAAATTGGGAGGCCATATAGAGCGTGAGTGAGCCCCAACCACAGCCTAATTCCAATATCTGCATCCCATCTGTTAGCTCTGCATGAGCCACAGTTTCTGCTAAGGCATCGCGCTCCGCCTGTTTTAGCGGGATGCCGGAATTTTCATAAAAGGCCGAACTATATTTTCTATTCTCTCCAAGCACAATGAGGAAAAATTCCGTAGGCACTTCATAGTGTTGCTGATTTGCCTCTTTGGTGGCTTCAGCAAGCGGCATTTTCTCAAGCGCTCTGGCATAGTGAGCGTTCCCACCAAAACCGTGCTGCAAAGAATCCAGGCGTTCTTGGCAAAGTCTACGCACGCCCCAACGAATGATCGAATCAGGTAATAGCCCGCGCTCCATCAAAAAAATAAAAACACTAATTAACATCTAACGCTCCAAAAGAAATTGACCCACACTAATCCGCTGCGCCCGAAATGCACCTTCGCAGTAAGCCAAATATAAATCCCAGAGACGAATAAACTTATCGTCGAAGCCCATTTTCTTTACTTCTCCAATCGAAGCATGGAAATTCTCCCGCCAAAGTTTAAGAGTATGGGCGTAAGATTGAGGGAACTCATATTGATCGGAAAGCGCCAGCTGATTTTCTTTGCCTTTTGTGGCGAATACACTATTCGTAAGCAACATCCCTCCCGGGAAAACATACTGCTGGATAAAATCTGTGCCGCGCCGGTAGCTGTAGAAAAGATCTTCACGGATAGTAATACCCTGAATCATGGTCTTGCCTTTGTGCTTCAAGGAGGCACCAAGCTTCCCAAAGTATTGATCCCAATATTGTTCGCCAACAGCCTCGATCATTTCAATGGAAACGATCTTATCGAATCGCCCTTGAATTTTACGATAGTCCAGCTCCTGTAAAACCACGTTCGATTTGTAGCCACTTTTTTCAATGAGGCTGCGATTATAGCGCGCCTGCTCCGGTGAATTTAATACGGCGGTTATCCTGCATCCGGTTCTCTCCACTGCGCGGCTAAAAAATCCACCCCAACCACATCCAACCTCCAGCACCTCATCGCCTGACTTTATTTCCAATAAATCAATGATGCGATCGTATTTTTTGTTCTGTGCCTCGGCCAAAGAAGTTTTGTCCTCAAAGATGCCGGAGGAATATGTCATCGAGGGATCGAGCCACAGGCGATAAAATTCATTTCCCAAATCATAGTGCTGCTGAATATTCTTCTTAGCGCCTGTTTCTGTATTTTTGGAAAAAAAGTGGCGAAGCCGCTGCGCCAATACTCCATACCATTTTCCATGAATGGATGAACCAAGTGCCCGATCATTCAAGCAGGCCCACTCCACAAGCGCTGCCACATTATCCACGCGGATATCGCCCTCAATAATGGCCTCTGCTAGACCTAGATCGCCCTTGCGAAACAATAAATCGAATACCGACCAATTAAAAACCTGCACTCTAATCAATCCGTCTCCACTTCCGAATTGTTCTATGGCTCCATCAGGAAATTGAATTTCCAAAATCCCGTGCTTCGCTTTTTTCAAAACTTGTAAAAAAATTCGCGCTGATACGCTCAATTTGCTCATTTGGTGATCTCCTGCTCTGGTAAACTTGGTTTGCTATAAAATTGATTCCCCTTGAACCATAGCCTCACGGCCTGGGCATGAATTCGAATCACCACGAGCGCAGTGATCCATCCATAACGAAAAAATAGTTTCAAAAAGTTTTGCTCTACTAGGGGAGAAAGTTCGCCACGCACCCAGCTACTAAGCACTAGTTTTCGCTGATTATCAAAGTAGTTAATGTCCACTCTAGAAACGCTCTTCGTTACGCGGAAGAAAAATTTATAAAAACCACTTACGGGTAAAAACGGCGAAACGTGAAATTCCTTTGTGCGTTCTTGCCAGCTTTCAAAGTAAGTAATGCCGTCTGATTTCAGCCAATAGAAGTGTCGTTCGCCAAAAGTATTATTCACTTCAACCAATACCGCATCCAAGGCATTCGACCGATAGCAAAACCAAAAACTCACAGGATTGAAGGCAAAGCCGAATACTCTGGGCATCGTTTGTAGCCAGATTTCTTCGGCCTCATAGTCGCAAGCTACTTTTAGAAAATTGCGAACAGAGGAATCGAGGGAACCTTCCTTACCGTGCAGGTAGTCTGCGGCACGAAAACTCCAGCAGCCCTTCGATTTTTGTCTTAAAAGTGTTTTAAGATTTTCTTCCCTATCCGTGCGGAATTGCAAAAAAAATAGAGGGTAAGTAAACCGATTCATTCCACCCGAAAACCTTTGGTGAGTGGTTTCACCGATACCGAGAAGAAGATCTAAACGATCCATGGGGCACCACAATCTAGGAGCTCCCCCACACGCACAGCGCTAGAGAGCCCATCCTCATGGAATCCATATCCTGTCCAGGCCCCGGCATAATATATATTGCTAATTCCCTGTATGCTTTTTAGCGCGCGCTGCATGCGGATTGCTTCACGAGTAAAACGCGGATGATCGTAGCTGAAGTTCGCTAGCTCCCCAGAAATCTTCCGGTTGGGATTTAGGGTGAGGAAATAGTGATCCTCTGTTCCTAGCGGCTGCAGTTGATTTAGAAAATAGGTGAGCACGGCCGGCCCTTGCTTACTAGCAAATGCGTTCCACGATGCCCAGCAACGCTTCCTTCTTGGCATCAACGCCTTATCTTGATGAAGAGAAGATCGATTCTTTTCCACCTGGAACGCATTAAGCAATTCTCTCTCCGCACCCTTTGGATTTTTCAGTAACGATAAGGACGTGGGTGCATGGGTGGCCAAAATAACTTTATCAAACTTCTCAGAACCTAATTTCGTGCTTAGGAGCACTTCCGAGCCTAAGTTCTCCACAGCGAGCACTGCCTCACCAAGATGTAAATGCGCTATTTTTTGTTTTGCCTTTTCCACATAATGGCGCGAACCGCCCTTTACCGTTTTCCACTGTGGCCTACCGGCTACCTGCAAAAGTTTATGATTAATAAAAAACTGCAAAAACGTATCGGCCGGATACTCGAGCATTTTATCCTCTGGAGTGGACCAAATCGCCGCCCCCATTGGAAGCAGATAGTTATCCGAGAAATTTAAGGAAAATTTTCTCTCTCGAAGAAGTTCACCGAGGCTCCAAGCGTGGCGCCTGGAAAGCTCCAGGTTATTCTTCGCTTCACGATGAAAACGCAGGATATCCCAAAGCATGGAATAAAATGAGGGGCGGAAAAGATTTGAGCGCTGCCCGAACACGGAATTTATATTGTTCCCAGCCCATTCAAACCCGCCGGCCGATTGAATAGAGAGCGACATATCCGAATTAACCGTATCCACGCCAAGGTATTTGAAGAAGGCGGTGAGTTGAGGATAATTCAATTCATTATAAACAAGGAAGCCAACATCAGCCGAGACCGGGCCTACCGCTGTTTGTAGATCGACAGTGTGCGCATGGCCACCCAAACGAGACTCTGATTCATATAAGTGAACTTCGTGTTTTGTGCCCACTATTATACTGGCCCCAAGACCACTGATTCCGGCGCCAACTACTGCAATTTTCACTTTCACCTCAGAGTGGAACTATATATTAGTGACAGTTCAACTGTCACTAATTTTAAGTGCACAAAAGGCAAAATCCTATTATGCTTAGGCTAATGCCGAAATCGAAGACCAGTAAACGCAACTACAATAATCGCACTCGTAGAGAAAGCATTGATAAAAGCAAACAAGCGATCATTGAAGCATTGATTGCGCTGCTAGTGGAAAATCGCGGTGGCGAGGTAAGTTTTAGGGATATCTCAAAGAAAGCCGGTGTGTCGGAGCGATCCATTTATCGTTTCTTCTCCGACAAAGCAGCTTTACACGAGGAAATGGATCACTACCTAGCCTCCTATATCGAGGCTAGTGTTGATCAGCTGAAACACTTAAATGTGGCCGAGTTTGCTAAGAACGCCTTTTTACTCTTCGATAAGCATGCCCCCCTAGTGCTGGCCTATATTTTTTCTCCCTTCGGGCAAGAGTTGCGAAAAATCTTTCGCCTAAAACTCAATAAGCTAATTCGATCAAAAATTTTGAAAGAAAAAAAGATTATTGCCAGTAAGGCAGTAGAGAAGAAAATCGCCGTAGTTTGCTCTCTCATTAACGCAAAAATTTGGTCTGATCTAAACACTGACTATGGATATACTGGCGCTGAGCTTGGTGATACGGTGCTATGGGCCGTGCATCGGCTGATCGAAGATATATAAACTATTTCTTCCGGCTACAGCTCATTCCGCTAAGACTACTTAGAACAATCGATTCCGCTTTATCCAGCGGATCTGCGTCTGGGATTAAGGCTTTCGCGTGCATAGGGATTTCATCACAGAGAAAATAAAAACTTTCTTCGGTAAATCCATTTCCTTCCAGCTCATAGGAAAACTTTAATTGGTGCACTAGCTGGGCATTCTTCCAATGTAATTTAGCGTAAGGGAAAATCTCGCGAAACTCGCCGGCCTTTTCCGCTACCCAATCCCGCTTTCCCTTCTCGAAAATTTTGATATACCCATCAAATTTTTCTGAGTCTAAAAGTTCTTTGGGCAAGGATTCGATGGGAAAAATGTCTACAACGCTATGAAAACGACTCTTCTTTAAATCTGGGCCAACAAACATCAAGGGTGTTCGCATACGCTTCTGTAAAATTTCCCAATGGGGAGGAGCCTCAATGGTCACACTCGTTACGCCATCCAAATCAAATTTTTGAGCAAAGCCATTCGAAGAAGCTCCGAATACACCAAGTAAAAATAGAAACAAATATTTCATTTAATAGATACTCGCAGCAGTGGGTATAAATTTCGAATGCGGATTTACATTATACTTCGCATCAGTGTTCAGAGCACTTTGATAGCGCCCAAGCTCATGAGTGGCCAAATGTGCCTCAAACCCCACTTTAGGCTCAATACTTCTTCGATAGGCGATCGCCTCTGCGAGTTCTGAGGGCATTAAATTCGTGGAAACATGGTCAGCATAGGCCGCTGGGCTCGCAAATAATGTATCTTCCTTCTTTAGGTATTCCATCACTTGCATAATGCTATCAGATTTCCTCATGGTAGAGAGGCGCGAGCTAATCGATTTAATCTCATAGGTGAAATAGCGCTTGTTCTGTGGATCCGAGATCAACAAGCTTCCTCGCGGACCTGCATCTACCGTATAGCCCATCGCCTCGAAACTTTTCTTTGCCTGTTCCATATAGGCGCGATAGGCAGCTCTGATTTTTCCGAGTTTGGCTGCGCTCTCCTGACCACTAGCCCGGAAAATTGTTACTGAATCTCTTAGAAATTTATCTCTTGCCCGCTCAATCGTAGTCAAGAGTTCTACTTTATGAATCACACTGGATGTTACTTTGCCAACCCCTACGGCTTCCATTAGCTTATCGCCACTTTTGGCCCCTAATCTTACAGAACCTGCGTAGAGGGCTCTCATTTCAGTATTGAGAGGAACTCTCGATACTAGATTATTCATCACCGTTCGAGGTAGCCTGCTAAGGGCACCGGCGTGAGCCATTGTTTTCCCTACTCCGGGCATTGCTCGCGCCGCCACATTCAATGCTCGTGCTCGGGCCGCAATAGAACTGGATATTTCCGCCGCCGCAACAAGCGCTCGCATGGAACTAAGACCATTTAGCGCACTAATTACTTGGGGAGTTTTTGCTAAACTGCCCACTACTGAAGCTATTCCGCCAGAGGCAAAGCCACCAGCCAAAAACATCACAGCTTCGCTACCAATAATTCCGATCACACCACAGGCCAGATTCAATCCTTGGCCGCACGTGATGCAGGCAAAATTCAAGGGAGCCACACACTGTGAGTGAAATGGTTGACCCGACCAATGCTGGCATCCCACATAATCAGTCATGAGATGATTAATACCGAGCAGTACGTTAGAACTGAAGCGCTGAAATACACTCCATAAACTATCTTTATCATTTTTGCTGAGCGCTTTCACATCCCGATGCGACAGCGCAGAAGCAGCTAGTACTGAATTACTATTCCGATTATCGCTATTCATCATGGAATTCCAGAGACCGGCAAGTTTGTCTCCAGTCCATTTAGCGGCACCAGAAGCCATATCCACCATGAATTTTCCTGTGCTCACAATATTATCAAAAAATACATTGATGAGTGTTTGCAGGCAATTAGGAGCACCACTAGATCCGGCACCTTTCCAAGAACTAAAAAAGCTTTCTTCCAGAGAGGCGATGCAAGAACTCGTTTGTTTTGCTGCCTTCACTGGAGTATCGGCCGGTGCAATATTATTTTCACACTTTCCGGCGTGCGCTCCCACAATATCAGCCACTCGATCTGCATGCAGATATAGGCTTTGGAGGTTTCGATCCGGCAATAGTGCACAGGAGCTAGGATTAGGGTTTCGCTTAGCCGCTTCGATCCGCAGGGCTACTTCTTCAGCGGAAAAGGCGTCTGCTGTTCCATTAGGTTTGCACTCAATCATCACCTGCGATTCTTGGTGCGTTTTCTTATCCACAAAGCTAATCAGAATTCCACTCTTGTGCTGCGCGAGCACATCCTTACAATCCTGCACAGCCACTTTGGCCAGATACTCTTTATAGCCATTTAAAATTGCCGTGTGTCGAGCCACTAGCTGCGCCTCTTCGATGGCGCTTTGGTCATAGCCATTTGCTAGATCTACGGCTAAAGCCTCAATAGGAAATAGGGAGTTCAAATGGGAAAAGACGATTAGCCAAAGAAATTTTCTTCTCATATATTAAATCCCCCCTTTCTAAGCCGCTACTTTCAAGGGCATTGTGTGTTCAATTCGGCGAGGCCGAAACACAGAAAAATGATACTCTTTCCCATGCTTCCCAGGCCTCGATGTATTTGCCAACACTAGCTCCAAATGCATGGATGACATTTGCTCCGCGATTCCACTGGCCACGAGAATCCCATTTGAATCCTTCGTTTCTGCAAGGCTCTTTTCAATTTCTAAAAGTCTAGCGGATTCCAAAAAGCAGAGACTTCCAGCGGCATCGCTCCAAGAAGGGATTTTCACCTCTCCCTGGTCGTGCCAAATTGGCTTTATCGCTCCCGCTACCACACTTGCTCTAAAGCGAATAGATACTAGCTCTGGAATTGCACTTCTCTCTCGCAATTGTGTTTCAAATAACGCGATATCACGATTCATTTTTAGTAGGCTCATCGTGGCCCCACTGAGTGGATTAGCAATATTTGCCGCATCAAAGAATGCAACAAGGGAATCGCCTTCTGTAGAAAGAGTTATTCCACCAAATTCCAAAACCGCATTCCAGAGAATGGAAAGGCAAGAACCCATGATACCTTCCTCATTGGTTTCTAACCGAAACAAAGATTCGGAATTTTTTAGATCAACGGTTAGCATCACTCCTGCTACACGATCCAACAAAACAGAGTGTCGATGATAGGGAGAAATCGGTGTTTTCTGCAGTAGACGGCGCTCGTGTTTATATTCCGTAATTTCTATCGCCGCCAAGAAAAGCACCAAGGCGAAATTGAAGAAATTCAGCAAGAGCACATTTTCAAGGAAAGGGAGACTGCTCCAAAAGAAGCCATCAAATAAGTTTACCATTCCAATACCTAGCAAGGTGGCGCTAAATCCGAATAGTCGTTTCGCTCTACTTCGAACCCGATCTTTTACGATGAGCCATTCTCGAGCGCAGATTGCGGCACCAATAATATAGCACGCGGGATTAATCCAATTGTGAAATATCCTACTAATAAAATACTGGGCTGGGTGATTGTGATAAAAATAAATACCCAGCAACGGTGCAAGCAGTGCCATTGACCATAGATAGGCCTCATAGCGATATTTCCGCGCGAAGGAATATGAAACTATCAAGGCAGCCAAGCCCTCCCAATACACTAAGACCGTGTTTAAAAAGGCCGCGGGCTCGTAGCGGAGGCCTGCGCTGAGTCCATTCACGAGCAGCAATTGAAAGGCCGCTCCAACGAGAGTGTAGACGGCCATGGAAAAAAGCTCTCGCTTCATGGGGGCTGCCAACCAAAGAAAAAAGAAGAAAAGGGATAGGATAGCATTCGCTAAACTAAGAATGGTAGGCCTTACATTCCTCGTGAAACCCAACAGCTTTTCATACTGCTCCCATGATCTCGCAGAGAAGAACCCCTCACCCAATTCTCGCCCATAGAAGTGACTCAAATTATCTGGCCTAGATCGCAATTCAGAGTTTTTTACTTTTAGGGCAACTTTTAAAGGGAAGTTTGCGTTCAGCCGATCCTTCACATCGAGCACAATTTGGTCGCCTGGTAGATCGCTCGCGAGCACCTGCACATTATCCAGCCAAAGCTCATAGCCACCATTCACCCAACCTAGGTGTAGATGGTCAGCCTCCAGCTTTTTTGCAGAAAGTAGCATGCTGGGCGTGATCACTGTGCCAATCCAAAAGCTCTCCTCTTTTTGATCGAAGGGAGCTCTTTTACTTTGGGGCAGACGAGGATTTCCCTTTAGCCAAAGCATCTCTGGTGGAGTGGAATCCCCATAATTATAAGAAAAATTCCAAGCACCGGGTGAAATAGCCTGCTCGGGTTTTAGGGAATGCCATTGAAAAAGTTGAATCGAAAATAAGCTAAGACAAAATAGAAATACTCCGCCAAATACTGTGGCGAAAGCATAGCGAGCTACTTTTTGTGTGATAGTCGAGTTCATCCAATGACTAATCGGATTTTTACCTGGAACGAATGAATTTTATTTACAGACTACTCACGGAAAATACAATAGCAGGTAAAGCTATTTAGTGCGTGCCTGCTCTGCGTCGAGCTCCTGCTTAATCCCGTCAAGCTTTGTTTGTTCCGCATTAAACGCTGCCGTTAGTGCCTGAACATCGCGTTCGTTACTTTGAGCGGCACTGGATAGCGACTGATTTTGCTGTTGCAGCTGTTTTAGCCGGCCCTCTTGAATATCCAGATTTCTTTTAATTTCAGCGGCAGACTCTTTTAAATCATCTTGTTTCCCTTGAATATCCGCTGGCGCACTTTTTATTTGGGCTGACCAATACTGCTTCACATTGCCCCGTTCCGCTTGCAGCTGACTATAAAGCTGCTTTTGCTCTCCGAGCTGAGCCGAAAGCTCTTGTAGTTGTTGCTTGCTCGCCGGATCCTTCTGCCCTCGTAACGCGAAGATATTTGCGTTGGTTTGGGTGATCACTCCCTGTTGATAGGCTATTTGCCGCTCAATTTGAGCTAAGTCGATACTCTCTTGGGTCTTCTTTTGTTGAGTGGCGCTCTGCAATTGTTTATTCGTTTGTGATTCACCCGATTGGATACCGTTGAGTTGCCGCTTTAATTGATCTACCAATTGCTTTTGTTTTTGAATGGAATCCTTTAAGGATCCAGCATCTTTCCCTCTTAATCCAGCCCTGGCCTCTTCCAGGGCATTTCTCGCTGCATTCACTTTTACGATTTGCATCTGCATCAAATTCTGGAGATTTTGCGCCGCCGATTCATCTGCCTTCACAATCGTTTCTGTTTTTTGTGTTTCTTGGTTGAGGGTAGCCTGCGCCTTTTTGAGTTCCTCTTTCACACTGGCCATTTGCTTTTCCAGCTGGCTAACGTGTTCGCGCTCTAGAATGAGCGCATTTGTGGAATGATAGGCAAGGCCCATTGAAGCAACTAGCACTGAAAATAGAATGAATTTAACGGTAGCTCCCATGCTTCCATTCTAGCGAGAAAAAAAAATTAAGTGATAAATTCAGCAATTATTTTAGGGAAAGCTGATAGAATAAATCCCAATGATTCTCTCGCAAGCACTCAATAATGCCGCTTTAAAAAATAGTAGCCAAGCCGCCATCCTCGATCTAGGAAAAACCATAAATTTTGGAGAACTCCGGAAGCGTGTAGGACAGCTTAGCTATCTACACCAAGTGGAGATTGGCGCTGGCAAGCGAGTAGCATTTCTCTCTCAGAACAATACGGCAGTAGTGCAAAGCTTCTTGGCTTTTTCGAATTTGGGCATCGCTAGTATTTTTATCGACCCCAAAGAAAGTAACGACGAAATCCTACAGGTACTGAAAGATTTAGAAATCTCCCATATAGCCATCAGTGGAGATCAAAAATCTCGCATCAACGACTTAATGAGAACTTCAGGGATTTCTCTCAATGTTATTGAAATTGAAAAGAAAAAGGGCGGTGAATACGATCCCTCCTACTCGCCCCCTCCAGAACGCGCCTTGAAGGAAACGGATCAAATTTTAATCTTACGTACCGATGATCAAAGTGTTCCCACGAAGTATATTTTTTTCAATCATAAACAAATTTATACTGCGGTGATCTCCATTCGTCGCTTCTACCAACTTCGGGAGACGGATCGCTTTTTCACCACGATGAACTGGGCACATCCCTTTGCCCTCATACACGGTATGTTATTACCGATCTTGAATACTGCTTGTTGCGCCATCGATCCGCAGTTACCCACCGGGGAAGAGTTCGTTGAATATTTAGCGAAGCAGCACATCAACCGTTTTGTGGATTCCGGCAAATATTTCTTTCAACTTTTAGCGCTTTGCAAAACACACAAGTATATGTTGCCGGGAGTGAAATCAATCACCGTCGGCGTCGGCACGCTACCTATGGGCTTATGGAGAACTTTTTCTCTCCTTAAAGTACCAGTTTTACAATGCTATGGCCGACCCGAGAATCTTTGGACAATCGCGATGCAATCGCTAGAAAATCCAGAGCAAAGTCAAAGCCTCCACTGCCTCAATGGCTATAAATATAAAGTGCTCGACTCTGCTGGTGATGAACTTCCCACAGAAAATAATCCGATGGGTCCGCTCGCGATTTGCGGCGAATCGGTGATGCACGCGTATTATCACCCCAATAAGGCTTTGGTGGAAAAGGCGAGCAAACAAAAAATTCGCGGCACTTGGCTATATACCGGTGATATCGCCTCCTTAAGTGGCAATGCGAATGAAGGATTCAAGCTGGAGTTTCTGGGAAAAAGCGATGAGGTTATTCAACGAGGTGATATCTATGTGAATGCCGATCGCATTGATTCTGTTGCGAAAGAGCTGCCCGGCGTTTTGGACGCTGCCGGTTTCATTCTGTATCGCGAGTCTGGCCCTTGTTTCGCTTGCGCAGTGATAAAACAAAACCCTCTACTCAAAGAGTATGAGCTGCTACTGCAGTTGCAATCACGCCTCGATGCCACTTGCCAGCCCACCGATTTATTCTTTGTGGACGAAATTCCTAGAGACGCTTTCGACAATGTTCGCCGCAAATCTCTACAACTAAAGTTTTCCTAGAATTTCATCCCCGGCTTAATGATCGAAACCTTCTCATTCAATCCCTCCACGAAAGCCAAGTATCGGCGCCGCTCCGCCTCCGAGCCAAATCGGAGCCGCACCTTCACTCGGTAGGTAGCAGCATTTCTAAAGGTATCCGAACCAGAAATTCGATAGCTTCGGCACCATGCCACGGTTCCGCGGTAAGCCACCGCATCTTTTGAGATAAAAGATAGCTGCACATTATGATGATTCGGCAAACGTTCACGCATAAAGAAGCTGGCAGAAATATCCTCTAAATCAGAGAGGAAGCAAAATCCGGAAACTGGATCTTCCATCCCCGTTGGCCAAATATAGGCTCGAATTCGGCTTGTTTTTAAGCGCAGGCGAATAGCAATTTTTTTCGGATTTATTCCTTGTCGCTTTAAAACGGGCATACTCAGCATTGTACTATTTAATTGATGCGGCCATACCAAAAAATTACTTTCCCCAAATCACTCACGGTAGCGTTTTACCTTGGCGCGAAGCATTCTGAGTATATTCCTTTTCCTACACGTGCTAAGAAATACGCAAGCGGAGAAATCTATGAAACTTAGTAAAATATTTTATGCGTTTTTAATGGTGTTCATTCTAAGCGCTGGCTTAGCTCAGGCCTTGCCAATCAAAACACAAACACTCGGCCCCTACCCTGGGAAAAACCAAGCCGGCGAAAAGCTCCATCGCTGGGTGGTGCTAGAGCCTCAAGAAAATCAGTCTGTTCTCTTCCTGGTGGTAGATGAGTTTTTGAACAAAGGGCAAGAGAGCCTGCCGCAGGTGATTGCCCATCGAGAAATTATCCCGCATGCGAATTCCGCCGAGCTCCATGAAAAGATAAAATTCTATTCTCACTTTGTGGATGGCCAGCAATTTATGGATGCTTCGCTTTCTGCGAGAACGATTAGCGAGCGTCCGATCCCTGGTAAACCTTTGTGGGTGCCGGTGAAAAATTCGTGGTCGGCACAAGATGAGGCAGACTATTCCGCCTGGGTTTCGAGTACTGTAACGGTGGATTTTGTCTACGGCTCTTCGCTCAGTGTGGATTGCGCGGATTGGGCCATGTTGGTGCGCTGGGTATACGCGCGCGACCATCGGCTTCCGATGGCCAACTCTCTCGCCGGATCTGGGCAATTATTTGGTCACTTCTCGAGTAATGCAGAATGGGATCAACTTCCGAGCGATCCAGACTGGCGCAAGGACCAACGCTTCCAGGCGGCCATGGCCTACCTACTCAATAGTACTTTTACTCACTCCCTATGGCATGATCTCTATCCTGTAGTGATCAATCGCAACTATGTGCGACCAGGAACAATCTTTTTATTTTTGCGCCCAGATAATGGGCACACGCAAACCATCAAGAGCCTAGATGTGAATTACGATCTTTGCGGAAATTCAGATTGTTTCGTAACCTATTGGAGCACTGAACCGGCCTCGCAGGATGCGGTTGCCTCGATCATCCGTGAACCGGATACATTTGGCGGAATGGGAAATGTGTATTCGGGATTTCTCGGCTGGCGCTGGCCAAGAGTTAATGCTCATGGTCAGTGGGAACTAACTCCAGCAACTGCGATGCCTGGATATTCTACGATGCAATACTACCCTCCTGGTGTGCCCTCGATCGAGAACCCACAAGACCCAAATACTCCAATGGATCAAGACCGCGAGAATGCCTACTTCTATTGGCTCTACAGTCTACTAGGAATGCACTCGTATAGGGCTTTACTTTAGTCGCTCTGCAATTCCGAAGATGATAATATTATCTTTCGAATCTCGAAAGCGCTTGGCGAGCGCTCGAACTCTCGCTTCTCCGCCCTTCGCGGTTACGCGGTGAACATTCTCATAAGTAACATCACTTTTAATGAGTAAACTAATGCCCGCATCGATCTTGCTCACATCTGCAGGATTTATTTTATTAATAAAGGAAGAATGTTTAAAGGTATCTTCCACATCCATCTCGTAGATCGTATACATTTGTGCCGACCAATAAAATTGGTTTTGGGTCACATTCCACTCCCAATATCCCATCTCCGCAATCCCCTTCTCAAAATCATTGGATAGCGCGCGCTTCACTCCTTCTACTTCATAGGGCTCCACGAGTTGGGGCTCCGTCATGGGCGGATGCAAACTCCCTCGCAAGTCATGTACGGAAGGATCTCTGGTAGTAAGATCTGCTTTCTGGCTTGATGTAAAAAGTTCTAAAAAAATAGGCGTCGGATCTACGTTTAAACAATTCAAAATCCGAAAAACAATTTCAATTCTTGGCGACATATCGCCGGCTTCAATCCGTTGATAGGTTCGGAAAGAAACACCGGATTTCGCTGCCACTTCGGATTGGGAAAGTTCCGCTTTTTTTCGCAAGCTGGTAATTAGATTCGAAATCTTTGTTTTCATGGAGATGTCTCTCTACTGGTTAGCCTTCAGTGTATTGAAAAAAAAGAAAATTACATGCAGAAAAGAATCTTTTTATGCGTCATTCCTGGCGCAATCCATGCTGGATTCGCTCCATGAGCAATCTAGACGCCTTTCCCAGCGAATCCAATGGGCGATGATAGAGCCGAGGGGAAAATTTATGCCGGTTGGGAAAATCTGTTTGGATGCGCACGAGACTCCCCTTGCGCAGCTCTTTTTGAATCAAAAAATCAGGCATCCAACCAAATCCCGCTCCGCACAGCAAAGCCTCTTTCTTAGAAAAGAAATCTCCCACTGTGAAGTTAGAGCTTTGTTCCAATTCCAGGGTGCTCATCCCCAAGCGAGAACTAGATCCCCGAACGGTAATTAAACTATGCGACTTTAATCCTTCGAGCGTCCACTTGCCTTTTGCCAGGGCACTAGCACTTGCCGCTACCAAGGTGCTACCGAATGGCTCCAGACGAATCGAGGGAAGACTCTCCACTTTTGGTGGTGAAATACTCAACATCATATCCGCTTCAAGCCGAGTAAACTTAATTTCCACTTCTTCATGAAACGCAACAATCGTATTTATCTTCGTGGTGGCGCCTTCATTCTTCACCTGCATCACGGCTTCTACGAGGGGCTTGATGGGCAGAATACCATCGTAGACTAAAGTTAGCTCTGGCTCCCATTCCTTCTTTAGATTCTGGCAAAGCTTCACGAGATCGCGCTGGGTGCCTAGCATCTTTTCACCAGCTATAAGTAGCGCTTTGCCATGGGCATTCAAGCGCGTGCGATACTGATTACGATCGAGCAGGCTGAGGCCAATATCCCGCTCCAGCGATTGAATTAGATAGTTAATGGAACCATAGCTTTTGTGGAGTTGCTTGGCTGCTGCCATATAGGTGCCTGACTGGTGTAAGGCCTGCAAGGCCTCTAATTGTTCTATCGAAATCATGGCAAAACAATATCATATTTTTAGATAATGATTATCTAAAATTAAGGCTTTTTTAACTAATATAGCTTTGCGATTATACTTTTAAGAATTGGAGGCACTATGAGCATTCCCTATGTAAAAGGTATTGTAGCAAAGCAAGCCCACGTAGCTATTCCCGATGGCACCATAGAGGAAGAAATCGGCAGGAACGGCTTCTTCGGTCGCTATGCCCATATCTACCGCACGCATTCTCCTCTCAATTGGACTCGTATTGAGGGTCCACGCAAACCCCAGGCCTTCGATCTTAGAAAAATGAAATTTCACGCAGAAACTAGCACTCGCCATACGTTTCTTTCCAATGAGGATGTAGCCATCTCTTTTGCTCGTGTGGAGAAGCCTATGGATTACTTCTATCGCAATGCCGATGGCGACGAAGTGCTTTTCGTGCACCAAGGCGGCGGAAGATTGGAAAGTGACTATGGGCCTCTTAACTATAACAAGGGCGACTATCTCGTGATTCCACGGGGCACGGTGTACCGCCTCGCGCCCACCGATGCGAGTTCCTTCCTTGTGGTAGAATCTTTTTCCGAAGTGAACTTCCCCGATCGCGGCATGCTTGGCCAACACGCCCTCTTCGATCCAGCGATGATTCGTGTGCCTACTCCCGAGTTCGGCAACAACTCCACCATCTCAGAACGCCGCGAATATGAAGTGCGCGTGAAACACCGGGGCCAATTCACAAAAATATTTTATCCATTTTGCCCCCTAGATGCAGTGGGATGGAAGGGCACACTATCAGTGATGCAACTGAATGTGACGGATATTCGCCCCGTGCTTTCGGATCGCTATCACTTGCCGCCATCAGCTCATTCTACCTTTGTAGCGAACAACTTCGTGATTTGCACATTCCTGCCAAGACCTTTGGAAAATGGCGATGATAAGGCGCTAAAGGTTCCCTTCTATCATTCGAATATCGATTTTGATGAAGTTATATTTTACCACGAAGGAGAATTCTTCAGTCGCTCTGGCATCGATGAAGGCATGATTACCTACCACCCTCAAGGGATCCATCATGGTCCGCACCGCAAAGCAATTGAGCGAAGTGCTGATAAAAAACGCACTAATGAAATTGCCGTGATGATCGATACTAAGAATCCCCTTAATGTGCACGATGCGCATGAAATTGAAATTAGAGACTATTGGAAAAGCTGGCAAGAGAGGGAAGGGAATTAAGATGAAAACAAATACGATTGGAATGCGCGGGATTAGTTTTGTAGAGTTTGCATCACCCTCCCCTATACAGATGGAAAAAACATTCTATGAATTTGGCTTTTCCTTTATTGCAGAGAGAGATGACAATAAACTTTTTCGTCAGAATCATATTAATTTTTTACTCAATGCAAGCCCAGAATCCTATGCCACTTACTTCGCTAACACCCACGGGCCTTGTATTTCCGCGATGGCTTGGAAATTTAAGGATGCTAAGGCGTCCTATGCGCTGGCACTAGAGCGCGGTGCCCGGGCCTTTCTAGAAGGTGATTATCCAGTGCCAGCGATTTATGGCATCGGTGATAGCGTGATCTATTTCGTGGAGGAAGCTGATCTTGCGGATACATTCGCGCCGCTTGGGTTTATGGAAGCCAAACATCCACACTTCACTAAGGAAAAAGGATTTCTCGCGATCGACCATCTCACCAATAATGTGGTGAAAGGCACGATGAAGGATTGGTCGGATTTCTATAAAAAGATTTTCGAATTCACCGAAGTGCGCAGCTTCCACATTCAAGGCGAAAAAACAGGTTTGCAATCCTATGCCCTGCGCTCTCCATGTGGCACTTTCTGCATTCCCATCAATGAGGCGGACGAAAAAAAATCACAGATCAATGAATACCTGGAAGAATATAAGGGTGCCGGAATCCAACATCTTGCCTTCCTCACAAAGGATATTCTCTCCTCTCTCCACGAATTGGAGGGAAGCTCTATTCAAACTCTCGACATCAGCGAAAAGTACTATCGCACGGTGTTTGACCGCGTTCCCCACGTGAAAGAAGATAAACAGGAAATCGAACGGCGCCAAGTTTTGGTGGATGGCGATGAAGAGGGTTATCTTCTTCAAATATTCACGAAAAATCTCTTCGGCCCTATTTTCATTGAGCTAATCCAACGGAAAAACCACCATTCTTTTGGCGAAGGAAACTTCCAGGCTCTTTTTGAATCCATTGAGCGCGATCAAGAGAAGCGAGGGGTATTTAATGCAGACTGAAAAAATCCTTGCTCCAACACTTTCACGGCCAAGGCACTTCACTCGAGAAGAGCAGGAAACCTGGGCTGAAATCATGGATAGCCATCGCAAGAAACGAAAGAATCAGTTGCATCCAATTTTCCTAGAAGGCCTCGAGCTCCTTGAGATGGATACGAATTCCATCCCGGATATCCAAACTGTTAACAAAAAACTAAAAAAACTCACCGGCTGGGAAGGAGTTTTTGTGAAAGGCTTCGAGGATCCAAGATCCTTCTATCCCATGCTAAGGGACAAACAATTTCCCATTGGTAATTTCATTCGCTCCAAACAAGATTTAAGCTATACGCCAGAACCTGATATCGTGCATGATTTCTACGGGCATATTCCATTTTTGGCCAATAAACTCTATGCCGACTACTGCCAAAAGCTAGGCGAACTCTCTGGCAGAGTGATTCACGATGCCGCTAAGTTTCGGGAGTTTGAACGGCTCTTCTGGTTCGGTGTTGAATTCTCCCTTGTGAAAACCCAAAATGGAATCCGAATTTTCGGAGCAGGCATCGCTTCCTCGATCGGAGAGTGCGAATATGCGCTTAGTCAAAAACCAAAGGTGATCCCCTTTGATATTGATCTCGTGCGCAAAAAAGAATTTCGGATCGATGAAATGCAGCGAGAAATTTTCCTCCTGGAAAGTCCAGAGCAACTCTACGCATCTCTAGATTAATCGTTTGCATGCAGAGATTCGCCTAAGGTATAAATCATCTACACAACTTGGGAGGATTTTATCATGCGTTTTATTATCGTTAGTGCATTGCTAGCCTTACATTGTCTTTTCGTGCCTGCCTTTGCCGCAGATACTTTTCACGGCCAATTTTCAGCCACAATCCCTGGCGGCAATACCTCTTGCGCTCAGGCAGCCCAGAGCCTGGCCCTAATCTTCGCGAATGCAGCCCCTACAGCCACCAATATCGTTGGAAAATGTGAACTAGACACGAGCTTCACCGAGGCCAAACAAACCTATCATAGCTACACGATCTCGATCGCCTATGATGCGAACGCACCCGTTTCTATTTATAAAGTAGATTTCCAAGCTGACCCGATCTGGGATACGGCACCGATGTTCACGAGCTATGCAAGCTGCCTCAATGCTAGGGCCAACCAAATGACCATCTTTATTCGCGCCACTGGTTTGAATCCACTTACAGTAAGCTGTGACCTAAGTGCGGATAGCCTCAACACAAGTTATACGATGAGCATAGCAGCAGTAGGCGAATCGAAAAGCTACCTCTTTCAAATGGCTGATCTCAGCATGACACAAACGCCCCCTACTGGCTTACAAGATAGTGCCTGGATGGCCGGTATCGCAAGTGATCTTACCGCTCAAGGAGCAATCGTAGCTGCCCACTCTGGTATCACTACTTTTTACTATGCCACTCAAAGTCTAATCTATTCGAGCAGCATTTTGGAGCAATTCCCAGCGGCCAACCTCTGCCAAAGTCAGCTTGATCAGGCGATGAAAATCGTGGCCGCTACGGGAGCTAAGCACCCCACAGTGGCTTGCCGCAAAACCAATGCGCTCACCGCCCTGGTGATGCGTGGCGATTTCTCTAACCTCACGATCCAGAGTGATTTTGAGGGCGGATCTCCAGTTTTCCATAGCGCTGCCGAGTGCATGCAAGCGCGTGATGAGGTGCTCGCGCAAAATGCCGCCGTTGGCGGATTTTGCGTGCCGAGTAGCAATAATGAGAATTTTTACCAAGTGGAAAGTTTCAGAATCTCTCTCTAACTATTCTTAGATTCTTCTGAAAGTAGACAGCAATTCCAAATGGGATGCTGTCTATTTTTTTGTCCATTTTTTTATCGTATCCAGCACTTCCTCAAGCTCCGTAAATTGAAAGCCCAAGGCTTTTTCTATTTTTCCGCAGTCTAAAATATTATGTGTTGGGCGGGGCTCAGAAAGGCCTAAGTCCGCAATACGAATGGCGCGAACTTTAGCGGTGTCGAGCCCTAGCTTGGAAGCCAAGAATAAAGCTAACTCAAGCCGAGTAAAGATTCGTCTAGACCCTAGATGGAAGAGCCCGTTTAGCTCTTTCTCGATTGCACCAGCCACAATCTCATTGATATCTTCCGCAAACACTGGGTTCACCCACTGGTCGGAAAAACAATGTATTTCATTTCCTGCCGAAAGATTTTTTACGATTGGAAATAGGATATTTCGCGGATGCATCGTGAGTGACATGAGCTTACTCGTTCGAAAAATCAAGTAGCGCTCAAAATACTGCTCCAAGTATTGTTCCGCCGCTCGTTTTTGTTTTCCATATACTGTTTGAGGTAGGCAAGGATCTTTTTCTCCTCGCGGGCCGGGCGCATTCGAAAACACATAATCGGAAGAGAAAAAAATTGGCACCACTTTCAATTGCCGCAGTAACTCGAAGAGCTGAATCATTCCCGTCACATTAATCTGATGAGAGAGTGTTGGATTTAGGTGGCAAGCCTCTACATCGGTGAGGGCAGCGCAAATGATCGCATAGTCAAATGCTCCACTCTTAAGAGTCTCTACAAATTCTGCAGGAATAGGCTTGCTCAAATCCAGCTCACTCCGCCCCACTGCTCGTAAAAAATATTTTTTATTTTGGAGGCGTTCTTTCAGGATTGATCCCAGGAAGCCCGTCTCTCCCAATACGATAATTCGCGGCCTACTCATTACAACTTCTTCGCCAGCGCCTTGATTTCTTCAGGAACTATCGCAGCATTCACAGTTTCTTTTAGCTCTGTGCCCCAATGTAGATAGTGAACATAACATAGGGCGCGAATTGATCCGGGCAAGTCTCCATTCGCTGAGCATTCTTCGTAAAAGTGAAAGGCCTCCGGGGCAAGACGAGCATCTTCACTTACAGCCGCAGCGATGGAACCTAAATCAACGCCTGCTTGCCGAATGAGAAGCGGCGTTTCGTGCACATCTTCCGCCTTTAATTTTTTAAAATCGGCCATGTGAGGAAGCTTCTGTAGAGTAGATTTTGCAAATACATGGAATTCTTCCGGCGTAGAAAAGTGGGCTTGATCCTCGGCTTTCTTTAGAAACACTCCTGCCTCTTTCCCGGCGGCAGATTCCCGAGCTATAGCCAGCTTCTCTGCAGATTCGCTGGGGGAACTTTCTTCTCCCGCAGACTTCGCTGGCCGCCAATAGTAGCCAATGGAGCCAATCCCTACCACTAGCACTAGAAGCGCCAAGGCACTCTTACCCACTATCTTGATCCTTCGGGCTGTTCATCCCAAATAGTTGAGGAGGTAGAAATTTTTGCAATCTGCTCCGCATTTATATCCTGCGACATACAGATTTTGGCTACACTTTGAGCCGATATTTTTAACTCTGGATGAGCCAAAACGTACTGACACTCTCCACTTTCCATCTGTGCTGATTCCTCTGCATCCATGGTTGGATCGTTCATCGTTTGCACAATAATTCTGCTGAAGGAATCGAGAGAATCGAGCTGCAATTCTTCAATTTGTTTCACAGAACACTCACTGCAATTGCTTGCAAACATACGCATTACCGTGGCGCCAATTGTATAGGGGCCATTTAAGTTGCGATCACAGGCATAGTAGCCTGCGTAAAGATGCCCAGCAGGGCAAAGTGCGTGTTCAAACGATAACGACTGGCCATTACCATCGCTGTGATGGGCCTCGTGAAAAAATGTAGCGAGGCGAAATAATCGATTACTCATCGAATCCAAGTTTTTTGAGTCTGGATCATGGTTTTGAAACAGGCCCTCGCCTACTTGAATAATCCCAGTTCGCGGCGAACTGATAGCAACGAGATCTCCATTTGGCACTTTAAAGCCAAGCAGAGCATTATGCTCCTTGCCGAGCATATAGAGGGCGGCACCTAGATTTTGCATCACCATCACAACGCTATCTTTTTTCGGCAACAGCCAATCTAGAATACTACCGTTGGCGGCAGATGGCTGCTCTTGCGTGGGAAATACACCTGGATTCTCAAAGCCATAGCCTTCCTGCACTACCGACAAACTTTTTCCCACGTCCAAATTTTCGCCCACAATGATTTGCACTCGGTCTGCGAGCCAAGATTCCATCAAATCTCCATTCGTGCTGGAAATATGCATGAGGGAATTTAAATCGGAATCTGGATTACTGAATTTTTTCGTCTGTAAGAAGCGCAAATCTTGCTGTAGGAATTGCTGCTGGGTGGATAAAATATTGCCGGCGATTTTAAATCGTCCGCTATCATCACTCACCACCACACCGGCAGTTTTTGCGCCGAAGGCAAATGCAGGTGCATGAGCAAAACAAAGTAGAGAAGTAACCGCAGATAAAATTAGTAGTTTGACGTTCATGATAGTTACCCTCTCGGCCCGATTGCCGATAAATTTTGTCGGACATTATGTCGCATTGCACCATAAGTCAATTCCTATCTAGCAATATTGATAAAGGCCCATAATATTAGGCACCTATTTTATCCGCTCAATCGCTGCTAGGATGCGCCATGAAGCAATATCTAGAAGAAATCGAGTCCATACTAAAGCAGAACCCACTCCGACAATCCTTACTGCATCCGGAGTCTTATATTGGCGGCAATCAGTCTAGGCTCCGTTATCTCGGGGTAAGCGCACCCCACTCTCGGCAGGCCCTGAAAAAAGGCTTTTCCTTCTCCCATCTCTCAGAAAAGGAGATCGCGAAAATATGGCACTTCGTTTGGCAAAACTCCGATTGCTTTGATGTGATGACGATTGCACTCGCTTGGTTTGATGATCCAAAACGGAGCGCTATTTTGATTCAAGAATGGCCCCGACTCAAAAAATGGTCTTCACGCGTAGATAACTGGGCGCATGCAGACGGACTTTCTAACCTCTACTCTAGAATCCTCGAAGAAAAATCCGAGACGCTGAAAACACTACGAGAATGGAACCAATCAAAAAACCCATGGCTACGAAGGCTTTCCATCGTGAGCCTCCTCTACTACAGCAAGCAGAGAAGAAAAGTGGTACCGGCCAAAACGATTTTCACTCTCCTTGAGCCCCAACTAGCCCATGAGCACTACTATGTGCAAAAAGGCGTGGGCTGGACATTGCGTGAATGCGGCAATGTGTACCCTAAGGAAACCTACGTTTTCCTTGAAAAAAACATTCAGCGCATTAGCGCTCATGCCTTTCAGGCGGCCACAGAAAAACTCAGTAAAGCACAGAAAAATCAGCTTAAAAAATTGAGGAAAAGAAAAAACCCGCCGAAAAGCTAACATGCGCTCTAGTTTGTTTGCCATCCTAGTTTTCTTCTTTGCAAGCTCAGCCCTCGCGGGCAATGGCAAACGCGTACTGGTCTATAGTGGTACGGGCGTTTGTGAGGGCTGTCCCGAGGATATCGCGCGTGAATTAAATGCACAGGGATATGATGTTCAGCTTGCCGATGAACATGAGATAACTCTCACTAAACTAAAACAGTTTGATCTCTATATTCAACCAGGCGGGGATGATGTTGCCACTGTGAAGCGTGCCCTGCGAGGCACTACAGCGCAAGGTCTCGACGGATTTCAGGCCATTCAGAGCTATGTTTCCGACGGAGGTCACTTTCTAGGCCTCTGCCTTGGCGCCTTCATGGCCGATTCCTCCTTAGAGGATGACAATACTGAAAATTTGCATCTGATCGCAGCTGTGGCTAGTCCGCACGCCAAAACCCCAAAAGCTCGACTGGAATACGTGGATTGGCAAAGCATCCCTACTTCACTCAGTGGCAAAACCCTCGCCTACTTCCAGGATGGACCCCAATTTAAGCTTATTGAACCTGAGCGCAAGCAAGGAACCCCCACTATCTTGGCTAAATATGGTACCAATGAAAGTATCGCTGCCGTAATGAACTCCTACGGACGTGGCCGCGCCATGGCGGTGGGCATTCACCCCGAAGCTACCGACGATTGGCTCAAGGAGGATCACTTGAAAGCTGCTCCAGAGGCAGTAGCGAAGGAACAAAAAATATTTCTAGCTTTGGTTGAAACGCTTTTGCGCGAAACGACAAAAAAATACCTACCCGCTACCGTCAACTCCCCCAATATTGATTCCCATCCAGGACAAGCCACAGCAAAATAAGTTACTCGTTGCAAGCTTTCCACCCCACTCCAAACAATCGAGAATCCATTTTAAGAAGTTAAAAGCGGTTCGGGTACATTGCTATCTTGATTTAGCTCCTAGAGCATTTATGGAAGGCACCACCTAACAGGTAAAGCTTCGGAGTACTTCGGAGTACTTCGGTATACATGTTTTTATGTCTTTAGTGTACTTCGGTATACTTCGAAGTACGTGAAATTTTGCCCTTAAGGTACAGCAAAAACTTGTCTTTGGGGTACTTTATTTAAGGCTTCAGAGTACACCCCTCCAACTCTTTAGCGTACAGCCGCCGGCGTTCTTTGGTGTACACAAAAAAATAAGCTTTAGCATATACCAAGGCATCTTTGGAGTACATCAATCCATTTTTTGATATACAAATAAAAAACTCTTCGGAGTACAGCTAGATACATTTTGGTATACACCAAGCATTGCCTTCGGTGTACACCGCTTCCTAGACCATTAGGTACAAAACAAATGTCTCTTCAGAGTACAAAAAATGGCGGCTAATTTTTTGTACTCTTTAAAAAGATTTCGACCTCGAATTACATAGCAAAAAACTAAACGGACCGAACGAAAAACACCTTCTATAAATAGAATGCTATTTTAACTTTGGTATACAAAAAATATTATGTCTTCAGGGTACAAATTAATGACCGCTTTGGAGTACACAACAAAGACCCTTTAAGGAACGCGCCACCATTCTTCGGGGTACACAAGAAACTTAACTTTAGAGTACGTGTATTTTATTTCCAGAGTACAGCGCAGACAGCTTCAGAGTACACAATGAAAACCACTTAATAGTACACACTCACTTACTCTATGATGTACAAGCAATCCGCATTTCGGTGTACACTCATTTCTCTCTTCGGTGTACGCTTAAATTTATCTTCGCGGTACAAGACTTCAATTCCTGTAGTTAGTATTAATTAATAAATAACAACATACATAAAACGAAACAGAGATCTACCTCATGCATACTCGTTACACGCATCCCATCTATTTTATTAAAAGAGTAGGGTAGGGCTTCCATTTCGATTATTTGACGTTTACCATTAGATTTAACAACAGAGTTCATGGAGGACTTTTTATGGCAGACATCTCAACGCAAGAGCTTGCGAGCGCATTTGGAATTTCGCCGCAGCGCTTATCAATAATTGCCAAACAAATTGATCTTCAACCAACAGAATCTACCGTAAAAGGCAGAACGAGATTCTACGACCGTAACGCGGTTAGGAAAATTTTGGCACTTCGAGGTGTAAATTATCCACGCAATAAAATTATCTGCGTAGCAAATAACAAGGGTGGAGTAGGGAAGACTTCTATAGCAACCTTCTTGGCGAAACGCCTTGTGGCGATGGGATTTGATACTCTTCTCGTTGATACAGACCCGCAAGCTAATAGCACGAGCTACTTCATGGGGGACAAGCCCTATGACAAAGTTCTTCTTGATTGTATTTCAAATGGAACAGCTGTTGAAGACGTAGTGAAAGAAGTGGAGCCCGGCCTCTCTATCCTTCCATCATCGTTAAGAAACTCTCGTCTTGAAATCGAGCTTCTTCACGCAAAACAAAATTCTGGCACCTTTTTCAAAAAGCTTCTTCAAAAGCAGAACGTAAACTATATCATCATGGATTTGTCTCCAAGCTTTTCGACTATCAACTTCATGGCGATGGTTGCGGCAGACATGATCTTGATTCCAACAATTTTGACAAAGTTTTCGATCGAAGGCGTGCAAATGACCTTGGATACGATTAACGACATGCGGGAAATTTATCCTGATGCAAAAGCTGAAATTAAGTGTGTGATCAATCAAATCGACGTAAGAGTATCGAGTCAGCTGGCCTATATCTCGGCTCTTCATGAACTTGGTGTTCCAATGTTTACGACTACTCTTCGCTCTGACGTAGCAGTTAATAAAAACCAAGGCGGAATATTGAGGGATCTATCTTCCAAGTCTGGTTTCTATGAGGACATCTGCAAGTTCACGAATGAAGTTGTAGGTATTCAATCGACGGATAGTAAAGAGCTTAATAACTAAGGGATACGCTTTCTAAATGGATTTAGAACAGCTTAAAAAACGAGCGAGCGCGTCTAGCGATAAGTACAAGGTTAAGCTTTCAAAGCGTAACTTTGGTGCGTCTTCCGCTGTCGATGCAATGGTTTCCTCCGAGAGGAAATCCTTTGGACAATCGTTTGAGCAATCCGTTAAATCAGAAATTCTTTCGTCTTCTATTGCTCCTAAAGAATCGATTAAAGAGATTGGAGAAGAGATTAGTGCCTCATTAGCTCAGTTAGAACTCGAAGAGCATTCTGCTCCATTGGAAGTTCTAAAAGTAGTTGAGGCTCCGATTACCCTTAAGCTTGATAGGGTAGTGGAGACTGTGGTTAACGCGCCTATCATTGAAGCTCCTATTGCAGCACCCGTAACAAAAGTTGCGCATGAGACCGTTATTAAAGAAGTTGTCTCGAAGCCAAAAGAGAAGCTTGAAGCAAAGCATTTTGGCTTAAGTACCACAGACATTCTATCGGAGTATTTTCTAAATCTAGCCGGGCACGATGAAGTTACTCCGCCCATGTCGATTCATACGATTTCCAATGATGTTGGAATTTCTTATAACACCGTAAAGGTGACGCTTCAGAGAATGAAAAAGTCCCGCCCTCAATTGATCGATAGGTCTACTGGCGGTCATTGGGGTTTCATTGTTGTTCGTGTGTCAGAGCTTGCTCGTCAAGAGAAGAGGGTAGTGAAGCCGATCCAAAGGGAATATCAAATTGATATTTCGCCGCTTGCCAATAGGGGGCTTACCCAAACGCATGTGAAGCAGATCTTGAATAAGGGAATTTTGAGTGAAGCGGAGCTGCAAAAGTCGATCCATGACTTTGCGAATGACCTAAACTTCAATTTCGCGGCCCTTAATATACGTTCCAGTCCGATCAGATTCTTCCTGGGGATCGTATTGAAGGGCAATGCCTACTCTCCAGTAAAAGAAGTGTCTAAAGAGCAAATTGAGAAGCGTGAGGCTGATCAGAAAGCGCTTCAGGATCGATTAGCCTTGAAAAGACAAGAGGCAGAACTTCAAAAGCAGGCGGAAGAGTTTAATTCTAAGTTTGAAGCTTGGAAGCTGGAGCAGACTCCAGAATTTCTTCTTTCTGTTATTCGCTATGAAGATGGTCAATTCGCTCGTCCGAAGCTAGTTCAAGAAAAAGAATATTTTAGAAATCACGTTCTAAATTCCCTCTAAAAAACTGCCACCGTGTATGCGGCCGAATCTATCACCAAATCAGGCAGGACTATTTGCGTGGTTCGCTACGATCTGCGCCATATTTTCACGGCTATAGTCTGTGCTTGCTACTAAGCCTTCTGCGGCCTTTTCCTGTTTTGGTAGGGGCGGTTTTACCGGTGTGCCAAGCGACATGAATTCTTTTATTCTCTGCCAACTAATATGATCATCGAAGTGATTGCCATAGTAGGCATCGAAGAGCGTACCATCTTGATTAATCAAAAAATGACCAGGCACTTGGAAAAAATCTCCATCGGGTAGGGGTTGGCTGAATCCTGCCGTGACAGCCTTTACGAAACCGAGCGTGGTGCGTGGATGCAAAAGTCCGACTAGCTTCGGTTCTACTTCATAGAGAGAATAGATCTCACGATTTGGATCAGGGATGAGCGGGAAGGGCACAGAGTTGGTTTTCGCGATTTCATGTGGAAACTTCTGTTCGCTGGAAGTGAAGAAGGCAATTACGTTGATATTGTAGTATTGCAGCGTTTCGTAATTGCGATAGACATCATAAATGTGACGATTACAGAGAGGGCAACCCGCATAGCGATAAAAGATGAGCCAATAGCGCTTCTGCAAGGGGAGTGAAAGCTCGATGGTCGACCCTTTATTATCTAATATAGAAAAGTAGCGGGCTTGATCACCTTTTTTCAACGGTGTTTGCGGTACATTCATCATATCTTCCTTATGGGCTCACTTCCACAACGTCTGCCTTAGTAGAGGCGGCAATTGCCATGAATTCATCTTTTAGCTTCAGTGGGATTTTAAATCGATCGAAGGTTATCGAGAAATCTTCTGCGAGAGCGTCAAACTCAGCGCCCGTAATTCCCATTCCACTATGCACTGCCTTCATATTCGCGCCACGATAGGCTTTGGGGCCACCAGTAGCCATGGCAAGGAAATCGACTAGATGCACTTTGAAAAGTTGCACGTCCATGGTTTTAAAACGTCCGTTGCGAAAAAAATTCACGCGGCTATCCTTTGCGGCAAGCGGCACAAAGGCATCGACGATTACTTCCAGATTACCACGACCACCCAGCCTATCGTAAAGAGGACGTGGACCAGAGCTGATTGCCTGCTCTACAATGGTGTTTTTTGTAGAGGCTACTAGAGTAAGGAGTTCCTTTTTTTCTTTCGCGGGTACTTTGAATTTGTCTAGAGTGAGAGCTAGATCATTAGCGAGGGCATCAAACTCTGTGCTTTTAATCTTCATGCCGGCGTGGGCTGTTTTCATGTCTTTACCCACGTACTTGACCGGCCCACCAGTAACCATGGAGATAAAATCGGTGAGCTGTCCCTTTAGATAGGGCACATCCATTCCTTTGAATTTTCCATCTCTAGTGAAGTTCACTTTTGTGTCGGAGGCGGCGAGATTCACAAAGCTATCTACAACCGCCGCGATGCCACGCTTTTCGCCAAGCCGTTGGTAGAGAGAATTTTCTGCTGCGATGGCAGAGCTCGTAAGGAGCGTGAGAGAAAGAGTTATAAATAAGAAATATTTTTTTTTCACACTTTTTTCTCCATGATTCATCACTTAAAGGCTAAGTTTGCAAATAGTTGGAGTCAAGTTTGTTTTAGTTAGGTGGATTTTGGTTTGCTCACTCGACAAAGCGCACGAATAGATTTCTAATTAGTTGATGCCTTGGTTTATTTACATGCTGGAGTGTGAAGACGGAAGTCTGTATACTGGAATCGCTATCGATGTGGCTAAGCGCTTTCAGCAGCACTGCAAGGGAAAGGGAGCGCGTTATACCCGGACGCATACTCCTAAACGAATTTTATTTTCAGCTATGCTCCCGGATCGAAGCTCTGCGCTCAGCATTGAGCATGCAGTGAAAACACTGTCGGCTAAGCAAAAACGAGAGCTGGCAACTAGGCTCCTTAACCTTGGCGGTGGTGTGGCCGAGGCAGAAGGTATTGGGAAAAATAGTGTAATAAATACAATAGTTTAGCTGGAGGTCTATTTTTAATGCATTGCATTAAAAAAGGCTTGCTCGCGCATTCATTTTGGCCTAATATCCTGAGCCATGAAAACACTAATTATAGCACTATTCCTTTCGGCACTTAGCTCTAGCAAATTGGCTTTAGCGGAGTGTGCTACTGATTTAAATTCCCTGGCTGCCGTATTTCATACGGAAGAGTTCTCCTCGCGCTGGGTTGAAACAGGTGCTCGGGATGGCCAACCTTTGGTGGTTACAATCACCCCCGAACGTGGCGGCTTATTTCTGCAGTTTGTAAAAACAGGCGCAGGTCTTTGGGCCTCTGGCACTGCAGATATTTGTAACGATCGCGGCGGAGTTACTGCCACCATTTCTGGTGATCAGATTAAGCTTGGTCCTGCGGCACCATTTCTATTGAGAATGGGAATGGGAGGCGGAGCTACTTTTCGTCTTAGCTTACAAGGCTCTTCTTCCTTACAGATTTCTGCTTCCGGTTGGTCGGGGCGCTTTGCACCAAGCCGATAAAACCACTATTACCTGTTGGCAAGGTTGAAAATTCTTGAGTGACTTCTAGATTCTACCGAAAGATAGTTCTATGAAGTCATTTTTATTTTTGCTGCTAGTTATATTTCCCTGGAACTCGGCATTGGCAACATTGCCAATCTATAACCTCGTGGCTCCGTTGCTAATCACGGACACAAATTCGGCATGGGCCAATCAATATTCAGATGAAATAAGAGCCTGCCAGAGCCTGACGAATGCCAAGGTTGATTTTAAGGCTCGTCCTGAAAGTTTCCTGAAAAACTTGGCAAAGTTTCAAGAAACCACGAAATCGATTTGCGGCGCTAAGCCGAAGGTTTCCTATTGTAGCCAACGTATTACACTAGATAAATGCTATGTAGGTTTTCGGGAGCAATTACTCAACCAAGAAAGCTCTTCTGTTGCTAGTCGCACACGAACGGCGAAAGCCTCTCAAAGTAGTGACGCGAGTGGTGGTGAGCGCCAGGAAGTAAATCTACGCGCTGCCCACTGATTCTTTCCTATACTCTGCAAGCAAGGTTAGCACTTCACGAGATTTGCCGATGCGGGCATAGTCTACGATATTCTTTCCTTTAAAATCTTTCGCGTCAAAGCGGAAGCCTTGCGCATTTAAAAGAACATTGAAGGCGTGTCCATTCCCACTTCCTGCCGCTACCATAGCGAGGGAAACGCTGCCCAGCAATTGTTGCTGAGTTCTCGCACCTGCACTAAGTAGAAAATCAAAGGCTTCGTTTTGCTTATTCACGATGGCGAAGAAAAGGGGAGGGCGCCTCTTCACATCAATCGTATTTACATTCATTCCCTTATTTAGGAAGAATTGAATCACATCCACTTTTCCAGAAAGAGCTGCATAGTGCAGGGCAATTTTCCCTTCTTCATCGGTTTCTGTGAGTGCGGCTCGATCTGCGGCAAGGGCCGTAATTTTCGCGAGATCACCTTGTAAGCAGGCTGTCATCAGGGGGGTTACTTTTTTAAGTTTTTTGATCCCCGCACTCTCCGCATCAGCTTTCTCCTCGGCGCTTATTGTAGTGGTTTCTGCGATCAATTTAGGCGCGCTCTTTCGAAAACCCACTTTTCCCACTACAACCTTCTCTAGAGTATCAATGTGTTCCGTAGTTCCTTTAATTAGCGATTCCGCATCCATAGAGGAATTATCCTCTACATAGTTTTTTATCGTGATGAGTTCATCGCGAAAATTCATTGTAGAGCCCTTGATCACAGAGACCTGTTCTGGCTCAATATATTCGCCATTATGATCACTCACTGCGATCAACTCATCCTTAATCACCATAGTAGTGTTTTTGATTACGGAAACTTGCTCTGGTTCGAGATATTCGCCGTTGTGATCGCTCACTTGGATTAATTCGTCTTTAATAATCATGGTGGCATTATGGATAACAGTTGAATCGAGCACCTCGCTAGATTCGCTCTCTGCTATCACGGCGGCTTCGAGGGTTTTCAGTTGTTTCTGCCACTTTTGTTTAACCTCTTTAGGCAGGTTAGGGATCATAGAAAAGGCTTTGGATAGTTCTTCCATGCTAGGAGCCAATGGATCAGTTTCGGGTAAAAGAAAATCAGTGAGAAAATGATCGGGATCGAGATATTGAAGCGCTGCCAATATTTCCTTGGCCTCGTTGCTTTCTGCTTTTGCCTCCATCTCCTGCCAAAACTCTCTGCCGCTTTGGGAAAGTGTGCCGTTGGCTCGATCTGCTAGATAACTTGCGCAGCGATCGGTGAAAAATGCCATGGTGGCAAGAGGAGAAATTGCTTCTAACTTTTCCGGGAATCCTTTGCCTTGTAAATTCCCGTGGTGACCACGAATAGCAACCACCACTTCATTGGTAAGTTGCTCCATTCCTTCTAAAACTTGCGAACAAATTTGCGCATGATCGCCAACCACGGGTTTGCGGTCAAAAGGGAAGCCTTCCAGCGCCGCCTTGTTGTAGACTCGATACTCTTCTTCCGTTTCGAGAAACATATTCTGAAAGAATGCGATTTCGCTCCACCAAGTGCGGAACACATCGTTCCAATCGCCTAATATTTTTAGCACATGAAAACCAACAAAAGTAACCAACTGAGCATGGAGAAAACGAAAACTTACCTTTGCCTTCACGATGTCTTTAAGAAGATCTTGAATTTCTGGATAGGATTGTACCAAAGTGTCAATATTCGTGATGGTGGTGGTCGCAAGACTCACCGCCTCCGCATCGAGACCTGCGCTGCGTACGCGTTCGGCGATCATATCCGTCGACGCACTCAAGATAGACATAGACTGCGTTTTTTCTAGGGTTTTATCTCCGAGGGCACTTTCCAGAGCGGATTTTTGTTCCGTTAATGAATTCACAAATTGCAATCGCGCCATTGCTTTCACATAGAGAATGCCGATCTTTTCGATGCGAGCCGAGAGGGCCTTCTCGATAAATTCCCCCTTTTTCATTTCCTTGTTGAAAACATTTTCGGAGTTGGGGGTGTAAAGATCGCAGGGAAGGAAAAGTAGGGCTCGGTGGAAACCCTTTGGCAGAGGCAAGTAGGCAGCTACCTCTTTTTCGGCCATCATCTTTGCAGTGATGCCGAATTGTTTCGCACAAACAGCCAAGATTGATTTTATATTGCAAGGTTCCTCGAGGAGAGTATCAGGAGAGAAATTCTCTATGCTCGGGCCAGTGATCAAAAAATAAGGTGCCTTTTTGCCCGCTAGTTTTTCGAGCACTTTTGCATATAAATCAGCGGCACTCACATCATCAATTTTCGAGCGGGCGATGATGATATCCGGCGGCGTTTCGAGAGGTAGATTATCGAGAGAAAAATTCTCTAAGGCTTCTACCTCTGCACCAAGGTAATACTCAAGATTTAATCCGCGGGAGATTTTCTCTAAAGCGCGATTTTCGCAAAGCAGGATGCGTAAATTTCTATCCATAATTGAAAGCCTTCAAGGAACGTACTCTTTTTATTCGGAATTTTTGGGCGAAATCTTGAAAGCTGACCCTACCGCCCAGTAGTTCTCAAGACTTCTCTCGGCTATCGTGTTAACTATATCTTGTATGAATATTCAAACGAAGGCAGAGCGCCCGCGAGCATTGCTTATAGCGATTAAAACACCAAAGCAAACAGAGCTGGAAACAGCTGAGTCGCTGGCGGAGCTGGCGCGTCTGGTTGATACACTCGGGTTCACTGTGATGTCGCAGCATACTCAGCGTATGCCTTCCACTTCAGGAGCCACGGCACTCGGTGCGGGAAAACTACGGGAGTTAGCAAAGCTCACGGGCGGTAAAGGCATAGTGGGCGGCGCCGAGGAAGAATTAGAAGAGGGCGAGCTTTTAGCAACTGTTGAGCCAGTTTCTGATTTGGCTACAGTGGTTGTGTTCGACTGCGAGCTGCGTCCTTCCCAGCTCCGTCACTTGGAAGCCGCCTTTGGTGTAGAGGTTTTGGATCGCACCGGTGTGATCATTGAAATTTTTAGCCGACACGCGAAAACTAGAACGGCAAGACTACAAGTAGAGATCGCAAGATTAAACTATGTGGCGCCGCGAATTCGCGAAACAGGTAGTAGCTCTGAACGGCAAGCGGGTAGAGGCTCTGGTGAGAGTGCTCTTGAAACGGAGCGCCGAAGTATTCGCGATCAGCTCGCACAGCTGAAACGAGAGTTGGCGAGTCTACAGGAGGGTCAATCGAAGCATCGCTCCCAGCGATCCGAGCAAGCCTGTGTGGCGCTTGTGGGGTATACGAATGCAGGAAAGTCGTCGACTATGCGGGCCCTCACGGGCAGCGATGTATTGGTGCAAGATAAGTTATTCGCCACTCTAGATACAACAGTGCGAGCCATGAAGCCGGAAACTCAGCCGAGAATATTGATTTCTGATACGGTAGGATTCATTAAAAAATTACCCCATGATTTGGTGGCTTCGTTTCGCTCCACATTAGATGAGGCGTTGAATGCAAGTCTATTACTTTACATTGTGGATGCCTCCGATCCCACTTTTCGAAATCAGCTCGAAGTGGTAGACGAAGCGCTTCGCGAGGTGGGTGTGAAAGATACGGCCTCACTGTTAATTTTGAATAAGGCTGATAAAGTAGAGCCTACGCAAAAAAAATTATTGCAGCGTGAATTCCCAGAGGCGATTTTGATGTCTGCCAAAGAAATAAACGACATTTCTATTTTGCGGGAGAGCATTTTACAATTTTTTGAAAAGGACATGCAGGAAGAAGAGTTTCTCATTCCTTATGCGACTGAAGGTGCTATCGGGGAGATCCGCGCCTCGATGCGAGTAACAAAGGAACTCTTTGAAGAAAATGGCACGCGGCTTTTTGTGCGAGCCCGCCCCGAATTGCTAGCCGCCTTTAAGAGAAGATATTCTCTTTAATAGTGGTAACTGCCGATGGCTGATTTTCCAGGGATAGGGAGTGATTGAGCTGAATCATCGTCAGTTATCATGATCTTGATCCCATATTGAACTCGGCCAGCAACAGTTTGCTCGGCGCTTCTCCAGAAATTCGAATTCATGCTGGAGCAAAAACGCTGCGCCCTCGATTTCAGTAAGTTCACTTTTCTTGCCAAAATGGGATCGTTTTGCATGCGGGCTGTGAGCTCAACTGGGTGGGCAAGCAGGGCTCCGTACACTTCTGCTTTGTCTTCTTCCACCGCAGTTCTCGCATAGTCATCAAGGAAGCCAGGATAGTTTGTGTTCCAAATTGAATTATTAGAGTTACGATTAAAGCGTCCACCATTGCCATATTGAAAGCTTGAGTCATTTAGAGCAGCCCATTCAGCATCGGGCGTTGGGGAGCCGTTTACCTTGGTGTCCCAAAAGTGGTAAAATTCGTGATGGATCACATTGATCATGAAGGCGGAGGTTTTTTCTGCGCTTGCTTCTGTTTTCAATTGTTCCGCTTCTATTTTCGATTTTTGTGCGGCTAGAAAGGTGAGAAAACCAGCGTCACTGCGATTCATGGCCACCAGTTTTTGATACGCAGCAAGGTCTTGCTGATAGAAGCGCATGAGATCTACAACCATATAGGCCAAGGAAAATATGCCCTCGCTATAGATCATCGTATTGTTCACTGGATCTAGGGTAGCGGAGCGGCTATCCACGGATCCGTCAGTGAAGGCTATGCCGATGCTATTGCTAAGCACAATCTGATCGACCTGCACTTTTCGTAAACAATCTGTGGGATAGAGCTGAAATTCTTCCATAACCATTTTCGCTAGTCTTGGCACGCTATCGCTGGATAAGGCCCCCAGTTGAAAGCTTACTGAATCGGCGGAATAGGACGTATCGTAAGGCACATAGTAGAGGCCTAAGCCCTCGCGGTTGGCCACGGAAAACTCAGGCTGAGAATTCACGCTGACAAACTTGGAGGAAATCCCAGAAAAGCCGCTTTGGCCACTGAGGCCATCATTGCTGCTTGGCTTTCGGGTGCCGGATGCGCAGGCGTTAAGGTAAAGGGCGGATACAAGAATTAGAGTTTTAATGAGTATGTTTTTCACATAGTTCCTTTCGGAATTTTGCCTGATCCGCTTGAGCGGGAAAAGGGCCAATTCTTGACGGATAAAGTCTTTAAACATTTAGAAATGATAGCCTTTCAGTGATACGGTAACCGTGTATCTATGGCTAAGCTCGGCGACATTTCTGCTCCTAGACTCATAAAAATACTGCTAGAAAAAAGCGCAGGCGCGCGTTGTATTGATGTGCGCTCACCGGGAGAATTTGCTCAAGGTAGCATCCCATTTTTTTCGAATCTTCCCATCCTAGATAATCAAGAGCGGCATCAAATTGGGATTTGCTATAAAGAAGAGGGTCAGGAAAGCGCAATCACGCTTGGCCATCGATTAGTGGCAGACCACAAAAATTCTCTCATCGCTTCGTGGCTGCAACTTCTTGGCGAGGGAACGCCAGGTTATGTTTGTTGTTGGCGCGGTGGTTTACGTTCGCGAACCGCACAAGAGTGGATCCAGCAAGCTGGTGGCAATGTGCTGCAAGTGGTGGGTGGCTATAAAGGCTTGCGGCGTGAGCTTCTAAAGAGTTTCGACCATTTACCAGAGCTTCTAGTTTTATCGGGGCCTACTGGTTCTGGAAAAACAAGATTGTTAGATCGCCTACAGGTGCCAATGCTCGATTTGGAGAAATTAGCCAATCATCGAGGGAGTGTATTTGGGAAATATGGAGCTTCCGCTCAGCCTGCCCAGGCGAGCTTTGAAAATACGATTGCCTTTAACTTGCTGAAATCGCCAGCAAATAATTTGCTGGTGGAAGATGAGAGCCTGATGATTGGCAGTGTTCATCTGCCACTTGCTATCCATAAGAAATTAGCCGCAGCTCCCGTGGTACAAATCCAAGAAAGCCTGGAGACGAGAGTAGAAAATATTTTGCAGGAATATGTGCATCAACCATTGGCGGCAGGAATGGCACCATTGGAGTTACAGCAGAGCTTAGAAGATAGCGTGATGAAAATATCCAAAAAGCTCGGCGGACAAAAAACCACGGAGGTGCTCGCCAGTATTCGTCTCGGGATATTTACAAAAAATCAGGACATACATAAAGACTGGATTCGCAATCTTTTGGAGCATTATTATGATAAGGCCTATGCGTATGGTTTTAAGAAATCTCAGCGCACGATAGTTTTTCAAGGAGATTGGAACGAATGTCATCATTGGATTCAGAAAAAATTCGCTTAACAGAAACAGTGCAAAAGGGTGGTTGCGCCGCCAAACTTCCAGCTGGTCAGCTGCGAGAAATTTTAAAGAAGTTAAATATTCAAAAGCCGATAAACCTGGCCGTTGGCACCGAGCATATGGATGATGCTTGTGTGTGGGATCTGGAGAATGGGCAAAGCCTAGTGCAGACTCTAGATTTCTTCACCCCCATCGTGGATGATGCCTATGATTTTGGTTCCATTGCCGCAGCCAATGCGATTAGTGATGTCTATGCCATGGGAGGATCGCCCAAAATCGCATTAAGTATATTGGCATTCCCATCGCAAACCCTTCCCATTGAGCTGCTAGAGCCGCTCTTGCAGGGCGCTTTAGATAAGATTCAAGAGGCGGGTGCTTGTCTGGCCGGTGGCCATACCATCGATGATGATACGCTTAAATTTGGTTTGTCGGTAACAGGCTTTGTTCGCACAGAAAAAGCTTGGACCAATAGCGGCGCGCAAGCAGGGGATATCCTAATTCTCACGAAAGCCTTAGGCACGGGCACATTAACCTCCGCCCTGAAGCGTCGTGAGCTAAATGATGCATATTTACCCACCTTGTTGGCGAGTATGAAGCAGCTAAATCGGGCTCCAGAGTTATTGCTGGGCGAAACTATTCATGCTGCCACGGATATCACTGGGTTTGGCTTGGCAGGACACGCTTTGCAAGTGGCGCGCGCAAGCGGCGTGGCGTTCGAAATAGCCATTTCTGCTTTGCCTATACTGCCTGGAGCGCGAGAGTGTTTAGAGCAAAAAATTCTCAACCGTGCTCATAAAACAAATTGGGACTATGTGCAGAATGAGGTGTGTTTTATGGAGCAGACGGATTTTTCTCGTTCGCTCGTCACAGATCCCCAAACATCCGGTGGTTTGTTGCTTTCTGTGCCGTCTGCGAGGGCGGAAGAGATTGTGAAGCTGCTGAAGATTCAGTTTCCCACTACAGCAATCATTGGCAAGGTTGTGGCAGGAAATCCACAAATTATATTTAACTCTTAAGTAGGGTTTTTCGCATGAAGCGCAGGCCCTTGAATCCTGAAACTTGGATGAAGGGGGTGGTTGCAAGCGTATTGTGACCACACTTATACTTTGATTCGGTCACATTTACGCCGCAGTTTTTCAGCTGGTTGATCGTATTCCTTGTTAATTGCGGTGGGCAAACAGTATCAAATTCCGCCCACGCGATATGCATGGAGAAATTGGGGCGCGCTAAAAGATGCAGATAGTTTGCTGGATTAATACAGGCAAAGGCCTCGCGTAAAGTTTCAATATTTAGATCCGGCTCAAAGCTTTCGCGCAGATGGTGGGTGGCGCTACTTTGCCAAATCAGGTCTGCGATATCTGCCGCAGTTAGATATCCCACAAAGGCATTGATGCGAGCATCGTGACAAGCAGATAAGAGAGCAATAGCGGTGCCTAGGCTTGCACCAACCACTCCGATACGCTCGTAGCCATTTTCCTTAAGCCAATTAATGGCAATGCGAGCCTCCTGAGTGGCTTGCTGCATAGCTTCGATGGTTTGGTTAATATCTGCACTTAGAAGCCCGGTCGCTATCGGCATAGAGGGGGGTCTTCGCTCGTCGTGATAGGGGAGGCTGAGCCGGAGTGCAGAAATACCCGATAGGCGATACATCTTCGCTAAGCGGTTATAGGTGGCGCTTTGAGAATTCCAGTGTCCAAACAAAAGCACCGCTGCTTTGCTGCCGCGGCTTTCAAAGAATTCTCCTCTCACAGTATTATTTTCGGGATAGATACTGGAAACAGGGCTTTCAAATTCCACGCGATGCTGATGAATTCGCAGCTCCTTAGGAGCAGCAGAGAAGAATTGAGGAGAAGCCTTTTGCCTCTCTCGAGACCAGGCACTGAGGCTGGCTAGATCAGGCTTAGCGCTCCAAGGGCCTTTCGTAGACCATTTATAGATTTCATCTTCTTTGGCGAGTTTTTCTTCCTTATCGAGCACGAGTTTCTTTAATTTTTTTCGAGCTGTAGAAATCATAGAACGACCGGCAAAAAATGTTTCGCAATCTCTTGGTGCGCAAGATTGGCTACTTCTTTTCTTGTTTTCCCTTTTGTTTCGATCACCGGTCCATATACCAGCTCAACTCGTAGCCGTTTTATTTTGAGAATTCCGAGCAATTGGGGGATGAGCTGCATGTCTCCATGATAAAAAACTCGATCGCGATTTTTGAGTGTTATTGGTTCATCATCGAGCGAAATATAGCGCAGACAAACTGGTTGTATATTCGTATTGGTGCGAATGGCTGATTCAAATAAGGAGGATTTAAAGGGGCGCAAAAAGCTGCCATCGAAGCTCGATCCTTCAGGGAAAAAAGCGAATTGCACCCCTCTTTGAAGTTCTCTTTCGAGTTTTTCAATATCTCTGCGCACTAAACTTGGCTTGCTTCGATTTACATAAAACGCTTGTGAAACTTTTGTAATCAGGCCGATACCCGCTGATTCTCCCAGCTCTGTAAAGGTAACGAAGCGGCAGCCGTGTAAGGCAAGTAAGGTGAGAATATCGATATAGGAGAGGTGATTTGCCACAAGGAGTACGGTTTCAGCTTTCCCTATTATGTTCACTTCAACGCCGAGGAGCCGAAGAGTCCACCTACAAAAGCGAGCCCCATTTCTGCTGGCGCGTGCGGACCCGCCTGGTCCAATCGCCAGAACGGATGAGCTTAGCATATAGCCGAGCAGCAATAGGGACATTCGCACATGTTTGAGCATGAATAAAATTTACAGGAAAATGGATAGGAATTCTAGTTGCTGGTGTGAATAGCTATAGAGCGCCTACATTTTGTAAAAGGCCTTTGATATGTTCCTTTGCTTCAATCGGACCAATTCCCTGCATTCCAAATTCAGGGGTGGTGGCGTGATTGATGGCTTTCAAAAGATCCGATTGACTAAATTTATCCCAGGGTATTTTAGACTTTGTTTGATAGTCGAGAATGCCGGGAAGAATGCTTGGACCAGCGTTATAAATAGCATCCGCGATGAGCCAGCCCACGCTCAATGGATATGCCTTTGTGGTGATATTAGCTTTACACTTTGCGTAAAGAAGATTCTTACCCTTACTTTTCTCCATCATCTGGGCCTTTTGAATTTCCGGCGGGAGAGATTCAAATATCTTTCGGAGATCAAAGGCCATAGCTCGGAAAGCCAAATTGTGATTCGCACAGTTGTCTGTAAAACTACGAGTGATCTGAAAACGAATATTCTCTGCTTCTACATCTCCTGCGAGCAGCGCATGATGATTATTTGAGAGAGTGGATAGCTCACTAGCCACATCCTTAAATTGAATGGGGACTGGCTCTATCATGTATTTTTCTTGCAACATGTACTCTTTATCAACATGAATATCAGCCTTCATGCGTCTCATGGCAATCTCCAGAAAGGGCCTTGATTGTTCACGATAAAGAAATTTATTTTCGCTGCAAATATTTAAATCCGGATTTTTCGATTGAAAGGATTTAACCAGAGCCGTGGGCCAGTTTATGGCTTTTTGTGTGCCCACATCCTGTTTACTTGCCCATTCACACCAAGTAATCACGCTAAATTGGCTGGGGCCACAGGTCCAATTATCGAAATCTCTGCCGAGGCCGAGATCGCCACCCGACGATTCCTGTAAGATTGCGCCAGCTAGAACAATGGGTGACATATCGTACTCATTCGCGGCTTTATAGATGGCGTTTACTTTTTCATCAAACTGCTGAGAGCCAATACACTGGTTCCAATCATCTGCAGCGTCTTCCTCGGAGGCTAGGTTCGCCTTTATCTTTTCGTCATAGTGTTCGCTCGCCATATAGCTCACGCATTCATTGTCTCGACGAAGATTGAGTTGCGCCAGGGAACTCAGGGCTTGACTCGCTGACGCGATATTGGAGCAGCCGTCTGCAGCACCACTCATTGCTTTCGCTGGTTTCGGCAGCACCTCCTCCACGCAGCTAAATTTAGCCTGACCGGCTATGGGAAGGAAAGTGGATAGTAGAAAGATTACAAGGCTAAACCTCATCTTTCTATTCTTTCGCATTTCTAGAAAACTGACAAATGAAATTAGAACTATATGAAGTCGAGTTCATACTCGTGCTGTTCGTCGGCCTCGCGAATAATAATTATTGGAGTGCGCTGCTCAACAGCAGAAAGAAGTTCATAAGGCACGAGGCTCATGTCGGAAAAGAAAAAGCGGCGCAAATCGATCCAATACGTTTTTTTCTTTTCACTCTGAACGGCGAATACCGGAGTGAAATGCGAATATCCACTCTCTATACAGCTTCCGTCTCTACGGAAATGAAGCTGAATGCGGTCTTGCTTCTCTGAGAGTATCACTTCTACCTCTGCGCTAGAAGAATTGAAGCTGAGTTTAGCGCTTTTGATTTTGTTTGGCAGAACTACTGGCTTCAGCTCAATACGTTTGCTTCTAGTCGGATCATTATTATTCGCAGAAATTTTTTCGTAGAGATATGGCACCAGTGGCTCACCAAGCTCCACCAATTCAAAATTTTTAAGCCCCAATTTGAGGCTTGCATCTGCGGCAGCATCATTGGCGAAAATCATTTCCTGCCGATAGGGGGAGCGAAGTGCAATCACACTTTTAGATTTTCCATTCTCTAGTTCTAGGGCCATGCCCGGTAGAATGCCGTAACTTCCATACGGATCATTGTTCTTCCCAATGGCCAGCTTAGACCCTGCATCGCCTTTCTCGCCATTTCCACTATCCCCTTTTTCTCCGTTGCCGCTATCGCCCTTTTCTCCGTTGCCACTTTCGGCGCGACTTGGATTCACGCTGAGCAGGCCGTTGGCAAACTTTCGAAAACTCAAACCCTTACGGTGCAAAAGTTGTGTACCATCGTCTAGCCCTCGTTTGCCGGATAGGAAATGGGCAAGCACTTCGAGGATTACTGATTCACTCACGAATTCGGAAGCGAAAAAGCGACGATCATACTCCTTTACCAGTCCAATAATTCGATAGTTGAATTTTTTTTCATTGAGTACTTGAGTGCTAAGGAGGGGAGATCCACTCATCCCTGGCATCACGCGAATAAAGTCTTCGTATTCACCACCGTAGTAGGATTCACTTAAATCTTGGGTTTGGCTTCTATATCCATCATCTAGAGTGATAAAAACATTATTGGGAGCGTAGGGTGCAATACGTTCATCGAGGGAATTGCCTCGCGCAGTCCAGCTTGGAATAAGAGTGAATAGGTTGGGCCCGGCTGAAGCTGCCAAAATATTTTTCCCAGGTACGAGCTCATCGCTGCCTTTCGAACTTGGATCATTCCATTCTCGCAAGATTTCCGAGGAGGAGTTTAAGCAATAGTCAGAGCCTATTTTCTTCGGCTTGATTCCGAGCACTTCGGCGGAGCTTGCGCAAGGATGTTGAATGCTAGACATCACTTTGTCTAGCCCTGGATCTTCAATCTCGATCCACTCCACATCGTAGCTATTATTGGCAAGTCGCGCCAAACCATTTTCTCTAATTTTAACGAGCGAGTTTCCGATTTTAATTTGCAGATTTGTGCCTTGAGAAACATGGCCTACAGTGAGGATAAAGAAGCGGGAAACTTCTCCCTCTTTAAAGCTAAGAAGGATTCCAGTTCCAGAAATTCGTTCGTCTTGTCCACTTTCGATATCGGTAAAACTGGAACTAACCTTATACAAACCCGGAAGCTCGGCGTGTGCTAGGCCTGAAGAAAAGAAAATTATAACAAGCCAAAGTATCCTCATACCACCTGGTTTTTCTCGTGCATCGGCTCGCCGAGTAAATATTTTCCTTCATCATAAACGATGAGGCCCTTATGTCGCTTTCGGATTCGGTTCAAAAGGTTTTTGAGTCGATTTTCTGCTGAGAAAATATCGATATTTGAGCCATATAATTTGCTGATAAGCTCATGTTTCGTGAGTGAACCATTGCTGAGATAGCGCACAGCTTTATCTTCGAGGCTTCCCACTCGCACCATCGACACGCGATTATTTTCTACTCTTTCACGCCAGGCCGGCGTTAAGTATTCCAATTGAATCGGCGCTGCGTGCCCTGGTTCAAACGCTACCTGAAGTATTTTTAACGCTTCGGTGATCTCAGGGAATTTCGCGTAGCGAGCAAGTTCATAGTCTAACTTAGCCTCAGGCAAACGGCCGAGAGAAACGAAAATATAAGAGCGTAGGGCCAGGGCCAGAAAGTAGTTGAGGCCGCCACGGTGACGATCCAGGTATTTCAAAGAGCGATTAGCGTAAAGAAGGGCGGAGGAATAGGCTCCGAGAGTTTGGTATTCTTTGGCTATATTATGCAAACAAATTCCGGCACTATCATAGGCCTTAGCCTGGCGTGCTAGTTTAAAGATGAGATAGTATTCTGTGATCCAGCTAAGTTCTGGTTCAATTCTACTCTTTGCTACCACACAATTCATCAAGGCTTTTACTGCCTTTTTTTTCGCTCCAATTTTACGAAGGCTGGCGGCTGCTTCTTGAGAAAGATCATGAAAATCCTGGTGCTGGTTAAGATCTGCCGCGAGCATGCTAAGGGCAAAGAGGGCTTCAGCTTGCCATGGTAACGGAATATCTTTCAGCCGCGCTTTCCAGACCATTAAGTCTGATAGCTTTTTTATTCGTAGTTCATGGCGCAGCTCTGCGAGGTTTCGGATAAATACGGGAAGAGAGGCATCTTCTGATAATTTTTTTAATTTCGCCGTATCACATTTGCCATAGGCGATTAGGATTTCGCAGTAGGCGCTCACCGAAGCATCTTGATAGCTGCGCAACAAGGAGGCTTGAATGAGTTCCTCAATATCCGAATCAAGTAGTTTGGCTATTGGGCAAATGGACGACATCAAACCCATTTTTGCAAATTATGAGCCACCTTAGAATGGAGCTATGTGCTTGAATTGATTGACGAGGTTAATTTTGGATGTGTCGAATATTTAGACAGTTGCTATTGTCTATGCGTTATTGAATTGTTAGCTATAAATAGAAGAAGTATGACGATATCGGGTCTACTAAGCGCCAAAAATGACGCATACACATTCTCTTTTAAGTATATTCCATATCGCACTATTCTCTTGTTTATGATGAATTGATACAACCAACTATGCATAAACCCCTAGTGCCACCAAATGAATTGGAACGACTTGCCGCTCTAAGCTCCTATCAGATTCTTGATACTGCCGAAGAGCCGGATTTCGACCACATCACCACATTAGCTGCCAAAATTTGTGGTACGCCGATTTCTCTCATTAGCCTTGTGGATAGCAAGCGCCAATGGTTTAAATCTCGTGTTGGTCTGCCGGTGAAAGAAACTCCCCGCGATTTTGCTTTCTGTGCCCATGCAATTTTATACGAAGAACCGTTAATCGTAACAGATTCAAGAATTGATCCCCGTTTCTCTGATAATCCATTTGTTACTGGTGATCCTTCAGTCGTTTTTTACGCTGGGATACCGCTCATTGATGAGGATGGATTTGGGCTCGGCACTCTTTGTGTGATTGATCATCTGCCAAGAGAACTTTCTGAATTGCAATTAGATGTGCTGAGAGCACTGGCTCGACAAGCGATCACTCAGCTCTCCCTTCGCAGAACATCTGTTCAGAAAGATTTGCTTTTAGAAAATTTCACGAAATTGATTAGCCAAGTTCCTGGCGTGATCTATCAATTTAGGATGCTGCCGGATGGAAAAAGTTTTTTCCCTTTTGCATCAGAGGCTTTGAATGAGGTGTATGAGTATTCGCCAGAAGAGGTTCGGTGGGATGCCTCTCATACTGTTTCCAGGCTCCATCCAAATGACCGGGAAAGCATTATGGCCTCGATGCAAGCCTCACGGGAACAGATGACGGATTGGAAGCTAGACTATCGGGTGCTTTTGCCAATAAAAGGGGAGAGATGGCTACGGGTGCGCAGTAGACCGGAGAAATTGAGTGATGGTGCTGTGCAGTGGAACGGTTTTATCATGGATATCACCGAAGAGAAAATGCGGGAGAGGGTCGCACAGCATAATGATAAGTTGCTTGCCCTTGGCGAAATGGCTGCTGGTGTGGCTCATGAGATTAATAATCCCTTAGCAATTATTGATGGAACGGCCGAATATCTTTTGAATGCAGAGAGCACTTCGGATTCAATTCGAAAAAAATTAGAAAGTATTTCAAAGGCCTCCAAGCGTGCCTCTAAAATAATAGCTTCTTTGAAAAAGTTTTCCCGGAAGAGTGAAGTGCCGCATATGCAGGTGGTTTCTCTGAAAGGTATTGTGGAAGAGACATTAAGCCTAACTCATCCAAGAGCTAGAAATGCTTCTGTTGAAGTAACAGCGGATTATCAAACAGCTGCCGATATTCTTTGTGATGAAGTTGAAATTGAGCAGGTATTGGTAAATCTGATCAATAACGCCATCGACGCTGCAAAACTTCTGCCTGAAAAGTGGGTGAAGGTTCTAGTTTCAGAACAGGGAGAAATGGCTATTCTCCAAGTTCGTGATTCCGGTAAGGGCATTCCAGAGTTAGTGCGAGAAAAGATGTTTCAGCCGTTTTTCACCACAAAACCCATCGGCGAGGGCACGGGCCTCGGATTATCCATTTCTCGTGGCATACTAGAAAGCTGTGGCGCCAGTATCGATGTGCTCACGAATGACCCGAATACTTGCTTTGAGCTAAGATTCCCAAAAAAGAAGACCTGAAGTCTTTGACACCGACTCCAGGTCTTTGATTGTTACTCACGTAATATCAGAGTGCTTTCGGTCGACATAACTCGTTACCTTATTCGTCACTTTAATTCTGCTTTCTTGAGGTGCCTTCTTCTTCCGTCTTCTTTCGAAAAGTTCTGAACTATCACTCTTGTAAGGCTTGTCATCGCAGTCTCATTTACTACTATTGCAAAAGCGCGGCCAAGTTAGAGATCGCTATTGAATGAGTTTGGGCCATCTAAGGCCAAATTTTTCTCCACGAACGAGGCGATTTTCCTCTTCCTAGTTTTCGGGCACAGGGAACTATTTTGGATCAAATCTTGCGATCTCAAAATGTAGACTTTCGAATAATTCGAATTTCCATTTTGGAGAACACGATGAATAAAACTAATTTTTCTATTTTTGCTACCGCACTTATTTTTTCAAGCTCTGCCTACGCTCAATCGAACCATGGCACTCACAAAATTCAAACTTTGAATGGAACGGTGGAGCGTTTCCTTGTAACTCCAGATGGGGAAGCCAATGGAATTCTTCTCACCGATGGAACCCAAGTGCAATTTCCGCCAAATATGTCTGATCAAGTTACCGCAGCAATTAACCCTCATGACGCTATTGAAATAAAGGGCCTGCGCCAAAACGCTAAGCTATTTAGAGCAGAGAGCCTCATGAACGCTAAATCGAAAGATTTGGTTGAAATTAGTGCCCCGGGAGAATTTGGTGAGTCCCGTCAGAGTTTTGCTGTAGAAGGCAAAGTGCAGACACAAGTGTATGGAAAAAATGGCGATGTAAATGGGGTTATTTTAGCAGATGGCACTAATATCCACTTTGGACCTGCACTTCTAGAACGCTCTGATGTGAGCCTAGACGTTGGGCAAAAACTTAAGGTTTCTGGTTTCGGAACCAAGAGTGCGAT
>CAIPTA010000009.1 GCA_903867855.1 Oligoflexia bacterium
GTGCGATTGGACTATCTGTAGAAGCCAGCAAAGTAGCGAACGAATAGTGCGGATTTCGTGGCTCCTATATCTTCTTCTACCTTCTATTATTCAAGCTAATCCTTGCTATGCAGAAACAGCTAAGGATTGGTATGCGACAACGAGGGTAGAGGAGGATTTGATTAGCCACTCCCTACTCAAATTGAGATCAATGAGTTTTGAGGCGATGAGTGATTTAGAAAAGAGTAGGAGTAGAGAAACTCTACTTCTACTCAAGCAAAAGCTGAAAGTGCTTAACACGTTGATCGCCGCTAAAAAAAAAGAGAAGTTTTCAAATGGTGCGCCAGACGAGTGGATGGGCCGCATTCAGATTCTGCAGAATCTCCAACTAAGCAACGAGTTGGATCGTCATGATCTAAGTAAAAACATATTCACTAAGTAAGAAAATTTACTTCAACTCGAGCCAGATCTCATTTCGGCGCAAGAACCAAATTTGAAAGGGAGAATTGTATCTTGCCAGCACCGGTTCTCCAATAGTCTCTAGTTTGTTCTTTTGTAATTCTTCGCGAAAACTTTCTAGTTTTTGCTTATATCGGGATTCTGACCATGAGCCAGAATAGGTGAAGACCGCCACTCGTCTAGCAGGCACTTGCCGCAGATGAACTCGAGTGTCGTTAGAATTGGGTAGAGTATCGAGGGTATATTTCTTTGGCATGGTAAATTGCACTAAATATCCAATCGACGATTTGAGCTGATTCACGGGGGCTGTCATCGCGATTTTTGCCTTCGATTGGTTGGCGCCAAAAATATAGCTGGCCAGTATTCGAAAGGCTTGGTTGCCGGCGTCGCTAAAATCAGAGGCAACAATTGTCTCCGCTACAAGCACAGCCCCATATCTTCGGATTTCGTAGTGCTCTACTACTGATTCCACTGTATACTCTGGTTCTTCAATTGCCATGGCCATTCCTGAAAGTAAAAGGAGAACGAGCGTGAAATACTTCATTCATTACCTCGATAGTAAATAAGGCTGCTGTTTTTTTAGCTTAGTTTGTCCGCTAGGTAAATAGGTTTAGAGCAACATTGGTGCCAGTTAAAATTAAATTGGCGCTTATTCAGTTTTTCGAATACCGCCAATTCCTTTTGTGTGGAGGAGCGGATGATGTCAGAATTATTTTATGGCTAAGCTCACACTTGATTCCCATTGGAGAGCACTCTCCCGAAATGATTGGTCTGAAATCCTCAGCTTATCTGAGAAAAAAGTATTTCAGCGTAAATTTCAAATAGTGGAAGCCTTTGTGGCACTAACTGCCAAACGAGGATTTAAAGACGTTTCCCACGCAGATATCGCTAAGGCCTGCAAAATTACGCGTCAACTCGTTGATCATCATTTTCCCACAAGTTCAAGCTTACTTGCTCTCTCATACAGATTTATTTATGCACGATTTCAAAAGGATTTGTCTGATGCCGTGCTTACTCGAGTAGGATTTGCCAGTCGCCTTCAGGCGTATTTATCTTCGGTTGCTGACTGTATTCTCACACGGCCGAACGATGCGAAGTTTCTTGTGCAATTCTATGCTCTTCGCCAAACCGATTCTGAACTTTTGGATCTATATGAACGCAATACCAAAATTGGACAAGAACGATTAGTATCACTGTGCCTCGCGGCTCAAAAGGAAGGGGCGCTTCCAGCTTTTAGCGAAGCTGAATTGCGTACACGAGCTGCCTCTATACAGATGCTAATTATGGGTTTTCTAGTATTCGCCACGGCAGGAAATACACCACTGATTACTGAGCAAATGAAAAAAGAGCTCCACCGCTGCTGCATACAGATTCTAAGTTAGCTTTACGCAGGCCTATCATTTTTATTTAAAAAGTGAAGCAGCTCAAGTGAGACTCTGAATCGTTGCGGCCTTCATATCTGCCAGAATGTTGAAGCTCAACAAAACCTTTTCGTGAATTTCAAGTGTTTCATCTGCGCAGTAGGCCACATAGGCCTCTGCGAGGACGCACCTTGCATTGCCGACATAACGATTCGTGGAGTGATAAAAATTACCGTTGATGTCTTTCCCGCTGCTGTAGCCTGCCTCCGTGCGAACAATTTTGGCGGGGCAATAATGTTCCTTGATTGGGTTAATGCGCACGATGCCAAGGCAGTGAATGCCCATGCCTGTTCTAATATGGTGATCGTGGTGACACAAGTAATAAATTTCATAGTAATTCTTCAGGGAGAGTTGGCTGATTCCTACTCTTGAACTAAGGAATATCCTATTGAGCCATAGACAGGTACTAAGGGCTTCTTGAAAAAATAATGGGATTAGAGGGGATTGTCTTACTGGCAGTTGGGCGCAATGGTGCTCACCATTTGCGAGATTTGCGAAACGATTTGCATTTGGTCCGCGCTAAGAGATTGCAAAAGGCTAGTGGGGTTGGCTTGGTAGCCGGCTACTGCGGCCTTGATTTGATCCACATCTCCATTTTTGGATGCAGCCAAAGCGCTCACAAAACTTGTTCCCAGTGCTTGCAACTTTTGCTGAATCTGGGGGTTGCTATTAATTATGGCCTGGCAGGATGTTGGTGCGGGACTTGTGCCTGGCCTTGGCGTTGCATTGCTTGGTGTAGAACTCCCTAATAAAAGTTTAGCAATCATAGCCTGGCTTTGGGCGCTAGCGGTCGGCGATGGTTTTGTGGCGGCTGCGGCGAAATCAGCTTGGCCGAAGATAGTGAAAAACAGGTATGAAAGAAACGCTATTTTGCCCATGCTGGCTCCCTTGGCTTTGATTCTCTCATGTTCTTGGCAAGCTGTCGCATGCTCTTGACCAGGTAAATTTCAATCTTTATTCTGGTTACGAATGAAAATCTCTCTAGAAACAGAAAGAATGATTCTACGCGAACTCACCTTGAAGGATGAAGAGAATCTATTGAATCTAGACTCTGATCCCGAAGTGATGCGCTACCTAACACTCGGTGCTCCATCTACTAGAGAGGAGGTTCGCGCAAGCTTACTTCGTATTGTTGAATTACTAGAAAATCATAAGGGCAGATTTGGCACTTGGGCAGCCATTGAGAAGAACTCGGGATTATTCATGGGATGGTTTCTCTTTCGGCCAGCAAAAGAGAAACCCAACAATTTAGACAGAATCGAAATTGGCTACCGTTTGAAAAAGACATTTTGGGGGAAAGGTTTTGCCACAGAGGGGGGCCAAGAAATAATTAAAAAGGGATTTCAGGAATTTCAGATTCCCGAAATTTTTGCCATCGCCATGAAAGAGAATCGCGCTTCTCGGCATGTGATCGAAAAACTAGGCTTGGAATATGTTCGGGAATATCCATACGATAAGTATCCCGAAAAGGTACTAGTGGAGTATGCAATACAAAAACAAGCTTGGGCCTGGGTTCGTGGATAAGTTATTTTTCCTATCCCTAAAAACGGATCGGAAAGTTACTGCAAATTGCCTGCACTACACAACCAAGGTCCGTTATATATTTGAACCGTCGATGTGTTGATACATTTCACACACGTATCGCTATCATTGAACATATAGTTCTGCCCAGTTACAGAATCAGTGCAATTCAGTAAGCTTCCTTCGCATCGACTCTCATCATCATTACTGTAGGATGGTTCTCATTTGAAAGAGACCATCAAAGGCAACTGGGTGCGGCGATCCCCACTCAATCCCTGCTTCATCTGTTTCCAAAGTATTTAAAAGCTTCCACTCACCAGCTTCTTGTTTATAGAGACGAACTACCATGGAGCCCGTAAGGGTTTCGTAGTCATAAAATTTCTCGCCCTGGGGAGTGGTGAAGGGTAGCAACATAAACTTTTCTTTTGGTGCGAAGGCGGAGATTTCTATCTTTTCTCCATGCCAATTGGTCGCACTTACTTCCCACTTTCCCCATTGAATATCAAATTTCACATTAGCACCCCTGTTTCGCCCTACCTCAGCCCTTGCTATCTCCTATCTAGTTCGCACGCCCCCGGACATATCTCCTATTAGCACCCCTGTCTTGCCCCACCTCAGCCCTTGCTAGCTCCTATCTGACCAAGGACATATCTCCTATTAGCACCCCTGTCTTGCCTTATCTCAGCCCTTGCGAGCTCCTATCTAAACCGCATTGCACAGGACATATCTCCTATTAGCATCCCTATTTCGCCCTACCTCAGCCCTTGCTATCTCCTATCTAGCCCGCACGCCCCCGGACATATCTCCTATTAGCATCCCTATTTCGCCCCACCTCAGCCCTTGCTAGCTCCTATCTGACCCAGGACA
>CAIPTA010000010.1 GCA_903867855.1 Oligoflexia bacterium
AAAGAAGGAGACGAGATTGATGCGCTTGTTTTATCAAAGAATAAATTAAAAACAGGCGACGAAGTGGAACAATTTGGGGAAGTGAAAAAAATGCAATCCGAAGCTAAAATTCCTGCTGGCGTGAACATGGTGAATATCGCCTTTGCAAAACCTGCCCTAAAATATCCGAGACCTCTAGATTTGAGCGAGAGTGGTTTGCCCTATTCAGGAATAGTATTGAAGCAGGCAATTTCGCAGGCAAAAAAGAATAATCCAAATTTAAAAATTTTATTGTCGGTGGGTGGTTATGGCGCCATAGCTTGGAGCGAACTTGATGCAAAAGCTATTGGAAGAGTAGTAAGCGATCTAGGTTTCGATGGCGTAGATTTAGACTTTGAACCGAAAGTGCCGGCTTGTGTGATCTCTGGCGCACGGGTGAGCTGCAAGTCTGATGGAGAAATGATTGGCTTAGTTCGAGCACTCCGCCAGGCGTTGCCTAGTGGTGCTATGCTCTCCGTGGCCGCGTGGGGGAACGGAGCGTTCGGCATAGGAGCCTATAAGAATTCATTTCCCAGGGATCAATATACCGGACTCCTAATCAATACCTTGAACGATGTGGGTGGCCTGATCGACCAAGTGAATGTGATGTCGTATGAAATGCCGATTGGGTATAGTCCCAAGGAGGCTCTTGATGCCTATCGTAGCGTCTATAAGGGGCCAATCTTACTCGGAGTAGAGGTTCCACCCGAGGGTTCTTCGCCCCATGTTCTTAGTATCGGGGAGCTAAGTAGCTTGGAGACCTTTATAGTGGAAGAAAAGTTTGCGGGGATTTTACTGTGGAGCTTGCAGAGTAAGCCGCAGGGTGTGGCCTCTGCTTCGAATCCAACGGTGGATATGATCGCAGATTCGATTTGTAAGGGCCTTCGCTTGGCCCATTGTAAATAGCGATCCTGCTAGATCTTAAATACTTTATTGGTCTTGATATCTCGATACCATCCAAGGATTTCCACTTGGTTAGCAAATAGCTATCCGTAAATGATTGCTGCGTCGGGATTTGTTCGTTTCCATAAAAAAGAATCATAGGCAACGTGCAAACAAAAATTCCCAAAAAGGAAACCTATGGCTAGTGGGCCCCATAAAGAATCGTTCATTTTTTGGATTGGATAAATAAGCATTGCTGGAATCGAACAATAAAAAATCAAAGTGAATTTAGAGGGAGCCTTAAAAATATTTCCTTTTTCAAGTAGGGGCCAAATTCGTTTGGTGCTTGCGGAAATTATTGCAAAATAAGCGACAGCATGAAAAATCTTGAATGCGAGCGTGAATTCCATAGGGTTCGGCATTACAATCGCGCCATTTAAGAGTAGAGCAGAAAATAGCGTAATCAGGATACGATTCCACTCCCGCGAGGTCTGCCAAAGAATTATTTCGTATATAAGATAGGCGAAAATCGCAAACACATTTAGCGTACCGATTAAAGTAGACACAGAATCTTTGGCTAACAACATAGGTATTTTAATGGCAAATTGATTCCACGCTGGATTTACGTAAATCAAGTACGAAAAGGGCATTAGGTGTAAAGCGTGAAAGAAGCGATCTGACCACGGTCGAAAGACACCATTTTTCCGTTGGTACCATTTCAAAATTCCATAGGATTGTTGGATTCCATGGAATGGTACGATGATCAACATCGCATTTGCTATATTCCTTACTCCATTGGGAGAGATCGCAATATAGGCAGCTGCAGAAAAAAACACGATTGGCAATATCATGTAGATCTCTTTGCGGCGATTAAACTCTTCTTTACGAAAATAGGTTCGCCAATTTGTGGAGAAGGTGTGGCCTACATCGAGCAAAATAAGTACCACAAATTCGTAGGAAGATAGTAATGGCCAATGACCAACCTTGATGCTGATACCTATTGAAACTAACAAAAGAGCTGGAAGATAAAACCAAAGCAGGTCTGTTTTTGCTGAACCAAGAATCCATTTGGATTCATATTGGCCGTGATTTGATATTGTTTGTGAATAATCCAAACAGCGCATTCCTTTGCTCATTTGATTATATCGTTTGGTCCGTAGTTCGCGCTTCTTTTATTTTATGACGCGGAAGGTTATTTTTTGCCTTTTGAATTACTGATAGATGATCGCAGCGTCGGGATGAGTTCTTTTCCATAGAAATGAATCATAGGCAACATGCACGCAAAAATTTCCGAAAATTATGCCTATAACTAGCGGGCCAAATAAGGATTCATTTATTTTTTGAACTTGGTACAAAAAGATCGCTGGTAGGGAGCAATAAAATATCAATGCCGGAATAGATGGGGATTTAAAAATGCTTTCTCTGCCAATCGACTGAGAAAGGCGTTTTGTGCTCATAGAGGTTACGACAAAGTATGTAAGCGCATGATGGATTTTAAAGGCAAATACGACATCCATAGGATTAGAGATTATGATTGCGCAATTCACGAGCAATACGCTGAAGAACATAGCGAGTGCTCTATTCCATTCATCGGCGCGCCGCCAAAGAACAATTTCATAGATAAGCCAAAAAATGATTACAAACACATTAATTACATACAGTGCTGGAGTGCTAGATTTGGATAAAAATATAGGGAGCCTAAAGAATAGTTCATTCCATAGTGGGCTCTTAGAGGACGAGTATAAAAAGGGAACTACGACTAGCAAGATAAAAAATCTATTGGTCCACGGTCGTAAAATTCCATTTTTACGCTGATACCATTTTAAAATTCCGAAAGATTGCAGAAAGCCGTGCACGGTTACGATCACAAATGCCGCTTTTGCAATATTCGTTACACCATTTGGAGAAAAGGCGATAAATATGGACGCAGAAATTAGAGCGATGGGTAAGTAAATATACAAATTTTTCGCTCGGCGAAACTCTATTTTGCGAAAATAAGTGCGCCAGTTAGTAGCAAAACTATGGCTGGTGTCTAGTAATACAATCACGACAAATTCATAGACAGAAAAAACTGGCCAATGAAAATGCCTAATGCATGCGGCTACTAATATTAACAGTATAGTTGGAAGGTAAAACCAAAGAATATCTGTTTTTTTTGAACCTAAAATCCATCTTGATTCATCGTGGCTGCGATTCGATATGGCTTGCGGATAGACCAAACAGAGGATTCCTTTGCTCTTTGGATTATATCGAAATGGAAATCCTTCGCACTTCTTTTATTTATGATGAGAGGAGTCAATTAGTCAGCCATTATTGAAATTGTGGGATTATGTAGCAGGGAATTTATGCCCTGTAAGCTCTATATCGTTTTAATTAAATTATTTCTGAAACTTTAGTAGAAAAAAACCAAGGAAGTAGAGTAACGAGGCCGAGATTAACACTGCGTTAAACCCAAATTTAATAGCCAGTATAAGCGATAATACAGAGGCAATTACCCCTGCTATTCCATTTATTCCCCAAGCCCAAGCTATAAAACTTGGATTTAGCTTTCCAATGACACTAAGGCCCACAGCAAAAGGCATCCCTAAATAGATTCCAACTGGGATGATGCTTAGAAAGCATATACCAATACGGTAAGGCAACGACCAAGATAGAGTGATTCCTAAAATAAATTGAATCGCTAATGTCCAAAATAATATTCCAACAGCTGACTTAAGCATTATTCTCTGTAGTCGCAATTTGGATTTTCTATCTTCCTTGCTTGAAAATCCGCAGCCAATAGCGCACGAAAGAAATAGTGCTGACATTACTGCAGCAAATGAATAGCTAGGATTTCCAAGGTAGATACTAAATTTTTGAATCATGCCAATTTCGTTGAACATAAATCCAAATCCAATGGCTGCAAAAAAAAGTACCCAGGTGATAAGGCCATTTTTACTTTGGTCTGTTCTGAAAAATAAGAGAAGTGGACCAATAATGGAAAACACGCCAACGAAGCCTGATAGTAGTAAAATTAGGTAGAGCAATTTCTCAGAATAGAAACTACTAATCTCCCAAAATTTAATGGTTGATTTTACTTTGTCAGAGAGGCTTTCGAACAGTTTACGATTATGGAAGAAAAAGGGGCTGTCATCGTAGACCGGAGCAATATTAAACATGTATTTTTTTACCAACTCCTGCCGTGATGCTGTGTCTGGGGCACAGATCAGTTGCTCAAATATCTGTCGCGCGAATTGAAAATATTCTTTTTCTCGAGAGTACGCTTGTGATTGAATACTTTGTTGTTCGTTTTTAGAAAAAATTTGGGGCAAATAAATAGTTGAGTAGTCGCTTTTGTCGGCAATGGCGTTTAGTATTGTTTTTACTTCCAGGCTGTTAAAGGGAGTCTTTTTTAAGAGAACGATTGAAAATCGCGCGTCCCAACTCGTATGGGGATCAAAAGCTAGAACCATAATCGATTGCGACGGCTTTTTAATTCCACTGATTTTTGCCGATTCTAAATAAAGATTAACTAAGCGTATTGTTTCTCTGGGGTATTGAAAAATAGATCGGCCAATCGTCAATATCCCGTCATCTTGCAATAGTGAAAAATAATCTTCGAACGCTTCTACGGTATATAAATAATTTTCCGCTAATACATAGCTAGGACTAGAGGGGGGGGAGAAAGTATCTGTGGCAAATATAGTGATAGTATTAAATTTTTCGTGCGAAGTTTTCGCAAATTGACGCCCATCTGTATTTATAATTTTGACATTGCTGGCTTTAGGCCATTCAAGATAATCGCGATATCGATCAGTAATAAGTGAAAATATGGCCGGATTAATTTCTACTCCGGTAACATTTTTAGCGCCGTATTCTAGCGCTGATAAAACCTCAAGGCCACCACCTACGCCTATTACAAGAGAATTGAGTGGGGCTGGTCGAATCAAAAATTGGATATTGAAAGGTATGATGCTTAACTTGTTTTCTACCTGTTGATGAATGAAATTTCGCAACTTAGGTGTTGCCATTAGCGTTGCTACATTTTGATCTGTGACAATAGTTTTCGTTGGAAAACCATATTTATAGCCCGAGAAGAGATCGTATTGACTATCTGATAGAACGTCGATTTTTCCCGTTGGAGTCCAGCTGGTAAATTCAAACTGCGGTTTATGCAGATCTGATCCAACCTTATTATTATAGAACTTGTGAATGGGGATTTCGTTTACTAGGCCGCTATGCCATAGAGTATAGGCGATACTGAATGCTATCACTGTTACTATTTCTGGGTAGGGAAAGTGGTTCTTTGAAATCGTATTTTTGCTACTTAAAAAAAATGCTAAAAGAATAAATAGCATTAACAGCCAAATTAGTTTGCCTGGCCCGAATGGCGTCAGTAGGAAAAAAAAGAGTATGATTCCGATCGCGCTGCCAATCAAATTTACAACATAGAGTCTATGAATCCGATCTCTTGCCATTTCAAAAAGTATTGCAGTGGCTACGCCGGCGAAAACATAAGGAATCACCAACAGAGCAAGGCAGATTAGAAACTGAAGAATCTGAGAGGAAATGGGCCAAAGTGGAATTTGGCTGGCGAAGTGAAAGCAAATAATGGAGCTAAATAGGAAACCGAATAAACTGAACTTTAGCGCAAAGGGCTTTGTCTTTGAATTTCGAAAAAATATCGTAGTCCATGTGCAAGAAATTGCGAAGCCTAACATCACGGTTGTAATTGTAGAAAACACATAATCGTTTGGGAACAAGGCACCAACGATTCTAATTTGAGTAAATTCTAAAGCAATAGTTGTAAGAGCCACCAATAGCGCGATTATCTGAAGTGTCGATGATTGTATTTTGGAGGCTGACATGTCTTTAGAAAATTGTTTTCCAGCAATTTTCTAAACTACTTGATTGCTAACTAAATTTCCATCGAACACTTTATGGCAATTTCAGGCTTGGCTCAGAGCGTCTTCCAAAATCGCCTTGCTAATTCCCCAGGCGGAATGTGCTGCAGCGGAGTGGTAGGCTGGCCTGTCATCACAGAAAAATGCGTGATCTGCTGTGCCGTAGACATGCTCGGAAAAGCTTTTATCCGATTTAGTCATCGCCGCATGGATCGCAATTCGATGTTCGGCGGTGATATGCTTATCGAGTGCGCCCCAGAAAAAGTGTATTGGGCCATATTGATTTGGCACAAGGTGCAAAAGATCCGCAATACCGCCACCGTAATAGGCGAGTGCGGCACGTAATGGCAATACGGCATTGGCGATGAACGTAGCGCGCCCACCAAGGCAAAAGCCAATCGCGGCACATTTATCTATATCAATATTGGTTTGCTTAGCAGCCCAATTATACGTAGCAAGGGCATCTTCGGAAAGAGTGGCTTCGTTAATGGTCTTGAAGATGGGCACAATCGAGGGAAAATCATTGTAGGCTGCCGTAAATCCGGCTGGCACGGCCCGATGAAAAAGTTCCGGTGCGAGGGCATGATAGCCAAGAGAACCGATACGGTTTGCTACGTCTTGGATATGAGCATTTACGCCAAAGGCTTCTTGGAAAACGATTACGAGAGGGAGTTTTTGATCCGTAGGGGGACGAGCACTATACGTGCGCATAGTGCTCGCTGCCACTTGAATATCTACAAATGTTGTTTGTAGTTGATTCATTATTATTTCTTAGCGATCGGGTGGCCAGCTTCGATTTTTAAATCGATCGTAACTTCATCGCCAACAGCTGGAGAATTCTCAATGAGTTTATTCCAGGTTAAGCCAAAATCCTTGCGGCTGATTTTGGTCTTGGCACTGAAGCCAACTTTTTGGTTGCCATATGGATCCACGATGGCACCAGTATATTTACCGGCAAAAGTTACGTCTTTCGATACGCCCTTAATGGTGAGCTTACCTTTAATTTTGAAGGCCTCTGGAGTTCCCGTCACGCTGCTGCTTTCAAATTTCATGTCGGCAAATTTTGCTGCGTCGAAGAAATCTGGACTCTTCAAATGCTCGTCGCGCTTTGGCTCTTCGGTATTGATGGAGTTGATGTCCACATTCGAAGAGAATTTGGAGTCAGTGAATTTTTCTGCGAGTTCCACTTTGCCCGAAAATTTGCTGAAGCGTCCTTCAACAGTAGAAATCATCATGTGAGCAATTTCGAAACCCACTTTAGAGTGAGAAACATCCACATCGTAGCTACCAGGAACATATTTTGCGCTAGCGAAAGCGGCATTGCTAAGTAGAGCGAGTACCAATAGAAATTTCATTCAATTCTCCTAAATTCTGATTAAGTGTAACATTTATAGTTTCTATTCCCTTTTCGTGAGAATCTCAAGTAAATATAAGTACCAGAGCGTCGGCAAAAATCAATATGCCGCTAAGCATTGTTTGCCAACGCTGAGTTTGTCCACCGGGGCCGCTTTGGACGCAAAGCCCATTCCCTATCTAATTTAATTTGTAACAAATTCCCCAGAGACCAAAACCGATCAGCCAGAGGGCGATATCGTTGCTCACAAAATAGGGAAATACCATTAGCACAATCCCAAGAATGAGAAGCGGTGCGGCTCCCATTTTCTTTCCGGCACGAAAATAATAGAGACCCACTGCGCTAAAGAGTAGGCCAGCGAACATCGATGAGAGCGTAAAGTTCATTCTTTAGCTATATAGGAATTCTCCTGGAGAAGCATCTCCTGTATGAATGGCCTATGGACTTTTCTTTTCCTTACCGCCTTCGCGTGGAAACAATTTCGATTGGTGCCCTTTCTCTCGAACTAGAGTGCTTAGAGAATTTGGAGCAAACTATCGATGCCTTTTTTTCGGAATATGAAAAGACCGGAGAGGAAGCGCTCTTCGAAGACTTATGTCCCTATTTTGGCGTGCCCTGGCCGGCAGGTGTGGCACTGGCAAAGCTTGTTTATGAGGAGCGAGAGCGATTTCGAGGAAAAAGAGTGCTGGAGCTGGGCTGTGGACTCGCTATTCCGAGCTTGGTGTTAGGGTCCTGTCGGATTTCTGTAACTGCCACGGATCTCCATCCTGATGTCCCTGTTTTTTTGGCACGCAATTGCTCGCGGAATAAAATTGGGAGTCTACAATTTCAGAATATCGACTGGCGTGTGCCCGGCGAAGAGCGCTGGGATATTATTCTCGCGAGTGATGTGCTCTATGATAAATTGCAGCCCGCAGCGCTGCTTTCATTCTTGAATTGTCAGCTGGCTGATGGCGGAAGCATTCTACTTGCCGATCCTGGGCGACCCTACTGGGAATCTTTTGTGAAAACGATGCGCCTTAGTGGCTGGAGCTGCGCAGAAGAACTCCGTGACTCGGTCTTCTTTTTGCGTACCACTAGAGCCTCTGCTAGACTGGCGCCATGAGCACCAAACTTTTTGAACCTCTTACTCTACGAAATACCACTTTTCGCAATCGTATTTTTGTTTCTCCCATGTGTCAGTATACGGCTGAAAATGGCGTGCCGAATGATTGGCATAAAGTGCATCTCGGTAGCCGCGCGGTGGGCGGGGCCGGATTGATTGTGGTAGAGGCTACGGGCGTGAACCCTGCGGGCAGAATCACGGCTGGCTGCACAGGGCTTTGGAATGCAGAGCAAGCGGAGGTTTTTCGATCGATCAATGCTTTTATTGAGGCGCAAGGTGCGGTGCCCGGGATTCAACTGGCGCATGCAGGGCGCAAGGCAAGTACTTTGCGTCCATGGGAGGGGAGCGGAGTAGACACAAAAAATGGCTGGGAAGTACTAGCGCCTAGTGCCATTTCTTTCTCTCCTAATTATCCCACTCCACGCGCGATGACGGAACTTGATATCGAGAATCTCCTGCAGGATTTTCAAAAATCACTCACGCTAGCGAAACAAGCAGGATTCAAAGTGGTGGAGCTGCACATGGCCCACGGCTATTTACTGCACCAATTTTTGTCTCCACTTAGCAATCAACGCCAAGATCAGTATGGCGGTTCTCTGGAAAACCGCATGCGCTTGCCGCTTCGTTTGGCTAAACAAATGCGCGCCGAATGGCAGGGACCTCTTTTTGTTAGAATCTCCGCCACCGATTGGGCAGAGGGTGGATGGGATTTGGAGCAAAGCATTAGCTTTTGCCGTGAGTTGAAGCGTATCGGAATCGATCTCATGGATATTTCCACTGGTGGCATGGTGCCCCACGCAAAAATCCCCGTAGGGCCGGGTTATCAAGTGCCCTTCGCGGAGAAAATCCGCACTGCCGTAAATATTACTACCGCTGCCGTGGGAGAAATCACCGAAGCGCCGCAAGCGGAAACGATTTTGGCCAAAGGGCAGGCTGACGCTGTGTTTCTCGCTCGAGAGTTATTGCGCGATCCATACTGGCCTTTACACGCAGCGCGTGAGCTTGGGGTGGATGTGCCATGGCCAAAGCAGTATGAGCGCGCCAAGAAATAAATCGGATTCTATTTTTTTTCTCCGCTCGGCTCGCTTTCTGGTAGCCTATAGCAATGGAAAAACTAAAAAATCTTTTTAAAGCCAAAGCAGACAAGAGCGCCGCCGAAATTAAAGACATGCTGAAAGAGCATGGCACAAAAAAAATCGGAGAAGTGCAGTTAGCGCAAATTTATCAAGGTATGCGCGGAATCACCGGCATGGTGTATGAAACTTCGCTGCTGGATTCTGCCGAAGGAATTCGCTTTCGAGGTTTTTCGATTCCGGAACTTCAGGAAAAACTTCCCCGTGCCAAGGGTAGCACTGAGCCACTTCCAGAAGGGCTTTTCTATTTGATGCTCACTGGCGAATTGCCCACAGAAGCCGATGTGCAGGAGCTTACCGCAGATTGGCAAAAGCGCGCCAAAGTGCCGTCCCATGTTTTTAAATCCATCGATGCGCTTCCCATGGAAGCCCATCCGATGACTCAGTTTGTGGTTGGTATCATGGCCATGCAAACAGAATCTATTTTTGCAAAAAAATACGCAGAAGGTGTAAATAAAAAAGATTATTGGTCGTTCATGTATGAAGACTCCATGAACTTGATCGCGCGCCTGCCCGAAGTGGCGGCTTATGTGTATCGTCGCAAGTATCATGGCGGAAAAACAATTCCATCCAATCCAAGTTTGGATTGGGGAGCCAACTTTGCGCAGATGTTGGGCTATAAAGAGCATGGGTTTACAGAGCTCATGCGCCTTTATCTCACGATCCATGCGGATCACGAGGGTGGTAACGTTTCCGCGCATACCACCCATTTGGTGGGTTCTGCACTTTCCGATGCGTACCTTTCTTTTGCGGCCGGCATGAATGGATTGGCCGGACCTCTCCATGGTCTCGCGAACCAAGAAGTGATTAAGTGGATTTTTGAAATGCAGAAATCGATCGGCGCAGAGGTACCTTCGAAAGAGCAGATTGAAGCCTATGTGAAGAAAACACTAACAGATGGCAAAGTGGTGCCTGGGTATGGTCATGCTGTGCTTCGTAAAACAGATCCTCGTTTCACGGCTCAGCAAGTATTTGCCCAAAAGCATATGCCGAATGATCCTGTGGTGAAAACCGTTTGGGCGATATTCGAAACAGTGCCGCCGATTTTGCAGTCTCTCGGTAAAATTAAAAATCCATGGCCAAATGTGGATGCTCACTCCGGTGCGCTCCTTAATCACTACGGCATGAAAGAGTATGAGTACTATACTGTGCTCTTCGGGGTATCCCGGGTGCTCGGCGTATTGGCTGGTTCAATATGGTCGCGCGGATTAGGTTTCCCACTAGAGCGCCCAAAATCAGTGACCACGGAGAATGTGAAGGCATGGCTCAAAGGGGAAGATACGATTTGGGAATAGTGTGATTCCCTTCGATCCTGAAAATCCATTTCCATTACTGCCCGAAGATGAGCATAGCTATGGGGCTGAGCAGGCGCATTCTGCGATCGTGGATGAATGGCTAGGCCTCCACACCGAACTTCAAGAAGCTAAGCTGAAGCAGCAAAAGAAAGATCCTCTTGAGCAACGCTGGATCGGCTTGCCTACACAAGCCTTACTCACGCCCTACACAGAATTGCGACGCATCCTTCAGCAGCTATCGCTGCCAGAAAAATTTTTACTAGTGGATCTTGGAGCAGCCTATGGCCGGCTTGGTTTCGTGATGGCGCGCCACTACCCCGAGGCACATTTTTTGGGCTTTGAACTGGAACCACTGCGCGTGGAAGAAGGGCAAAAAGCGCTAGCAAAGCATTATTGTGAGAATGCCACTCTGGAAGAGTGTGATCTCACCAGTGATGATTTTTTGATGCCGCGGGCAGATGCTTATTTTATCTATGATTTCGGCACTCGTGCAGCGATCGAAAAATCCTTGCACGATTTGCGAGAGTTAGCCAGAGAGCAAAGTGTGCTCGTGGTGGCGAGGGGGCGTGCTGTGCGAGATGCGATCGAGAAGCGTCATCCCTGGCTCACCGTGATCGAACCGCCGCAGCACTTTTATCATTACTCCATTTACCGCTCTTAATTGCGGCGATTTCTTTTCACATGGGATTTCGTGGCGATCAGGATCGCAAGTGCGACAAAAAGAATGCTAAGTGAACACACGCCTTTCCACTGGTAGCTGTGCCAGCACCAGGTGCCGAGGATGGAGCCTAGCGCGCCGCCCGTGAAATACACGAACATATAAATCGTATTCATTCTACTGCGCGCTTCCGGACGTAGCTTATAAAAGCGAGATTGATTGGAAACATGAGCGGATTGCACGCCAGCATCCATACAAAAAATTCCCACACTCAATCCAAGCAAAGAGTAGCCAAAGAAGGCGAGCTCGATAAAAGAAACAAAGGTGCAAAATAGTGCCAGCTGCAAGGTTTTTAGTGGTCCAACTCGATCTGCAATTTTCCCTACCAGGGAAGCGGCAGCAGCTCCGGCTGCACCGAGCAAGCCGAAAAGACCCACAGCCTTCGCACCCAAGTGAAAATTATCACTACCCATGTGGAAGATAAGTGTAGCCCAAAGTGCGCAAAAGCTCGCAAAAAGACAGCCACCAATGAGCGCGGATTCCCGCAATATAGGCTCTTCGGAAACAAGATCGATCATTGAACCAATTAACTTTAGGTAGCTGCCATGAAATACAGCTTTTGTTCGAGGTAGAATGAACCAAGCCAAGGTGGCGAGTAGCAGCATCCAAGCGGAAGAAAGATAATACATTTGTCTCCAGCCCCAGGTGGCGCCGATAAATCCACTGAAGCTACGGGCTAGAAGAATTCCGAGGAGCAGGCCCGTCATTACTTTTCCTACGGCCTCCCCGCGACGAGAGTCTGGGGCAAGCTGGGCAACAAGAGGAATCATAAATTGTGCGCCAATCGAGGAAACGCCCACCAAAAAACTAACCAATTCGAAAACGATAAAGCTATGGCAATTGGCAGTAAAAAAGAGGCTGATCCCCGAGGCAAGGCTGGCAATGAAAATGAGCACTTTTCGATTTAGCTTATCGCCCAGGGGGGTGAGAAAGAGCATTCCCACCGCGTAGCCAATTTGGGTGAGCATTGGAATGCGGCCGATGGTGCTAACGCTTACCTTGAACTCATTTTGCATTTCGATGAGCAGGGGTTGGCAATAGTAGAGATTCGCCACTGTGACGCCACAGGCAATGGCGAGAAAAAAAAGCAGGCTGCGGGTGAGTGTATTCGTCACCTAGAATTTTTACCTGGTTTTTAGGGAAAACACGAATTGTTTTAGCGTACAAGGCATGACAAATCTCTTGGCCAGTTCACTTTCTCTGGAATACAATTCTAGAATGAAAAAAATGAATTTTCGTTCCGAAAAGGGTATTGGACTTATCGAAGTGATGGTTGCCATCGGCCTACTTGCCGTAGTGGCTGCTGGAGTTTCCGGATTAGGGAAAATTCAGATGAAGCAGCAGACGCAAACCAATGTCACCTTTCAGGCTGATTCATTTCGTCGTCAATTGATGTCGAATTTGAATAATTCCAGCGCCTGGAAGGCCACTATCAACGATGCTACAAACTCAAAGTTGAGCTGCTTACAGAGTGGCGGAACTTGCACAATTTTACCGGCTCCAGTAGCGCCTGCCACCAAGAGCACTCCGCTGCCCTTTTATTTTGTTTACGATGCGAGTGGGAATAAATTTTACGATGGAAGTGCCGGGCATGGATTAACTTCCCAAACGCAGCCATGTTCCAGCTTTAATGGAAATCCCGGTAGTGGAAGTGATCAATGTCCTTACCGATTTGAGCTCGGTTGGATTCCCCATTGCACGGTAGGCACCAATGCGCCCGGATCTAGCTGCGCAGCGGCTAATACTCAAGCCGAGATCGTAGTTACTGCTTTATACAATGCTGGTACGAGCGATAAATCGGTAGCCTTCAACTCAAGCAACTATAGCGCTGACTTTTATCAGGGTGCATCGAATCTATCCTGTGCATGGGATAATAATGGTGGGAATCTCACCGAGACTTGCGCTAGCTCTATAGGCATCGGCACCTTGAGCCCGAATGCCACCTATGCTCTTGATGTGCAAAATACTACGGGTGGAAGCGGCCTAAATGTGAACGGAATTATTAATACGACCACGGGTATCACTACTCCCTATGTAACCTATACCTCCGATGCTCGCCTCAAAACCGATTTACAGTCGGTGCAAGGAATGGAAAATTTATTTCAATCGCTGCATCCCTTGCGCTATCGCTGGAATGAGAAGGCGGCAAGCTTAGGGTTACGTGATACGGAAGAGCACCTTGGTTTATTGGCGCAGGACGTAGAAAAAAGTTTTCCCGAGGCGGTGAAGGTAGACCACAATGGAGTGAAATCGGTGGACTATGCCCTTATGGTGGTTCCTGCCATCCAGGCCATTAAGGAATTACAGCAGCAGAATAAGTTGCTCTTGCAGCGAGTTCAGAGTTTAGAGAACTCGCGTACTCATTAAATTATTGATACGCGATCATAGAATTTTTATTCAACTCGCGAAGAGCTCTCGTTTGCGCATGAATTTCTGTTACGTATTTCGTAACTTTACCGAGCGCAAAACCTTTATTATTGATCATCGCTGTCACGGCGTTGGGCCCAAGATTGTAGGCCGCAATATAGTGGATTGAATTTCCGAATCGCGCACGCAAGTAAGATACATAAGCCACTCCCACGCGAAGGTTGATCATAGGATCAAAAAGATCTTCAGGTTTCTTGTAGCTCTTAATATGTTCTCGTTTGGCAATATACTTTGCGGTTCCGGGTAGCACCTGCATGAGGCCCATCGCTCCCACATTGGAAACTGCTGTGAATCGAAAGCTGCTCTCCGATTGAATGATGGCGAGAATAATGGAGGGAGAAATCTGGTATTTTGCGGAGAGCTGCAATAATTGTTTCGCAATAAGATGAATTTTTTTCGCTTGCTTGGCGGATAGGTGTTCGCGAAAAACAGCCTCGATTTGAGCGATGCTTAGATCTTTATGTACATCTTCAAGTGCTTCCACTTCCACTTTTGTTATGGTGGGTAGGGAATGTATGAGAGGTAGACTAGCTGCTAAATTGTTTACCTTGGCGATAGGCTCAGCACTAAAGCTCAAAATGTCGGTGCTATTTGCGCTATAGTAGGCGATACCAGCCACACTGAGGCCGAGGCCTATCCATTGAGGAAGTGTTTTCGTGTTAAAAATGTTTTGTGTAGTTTTCATAATACATAAGCCCCTTGAGACCTATGTAACGCACGGACCATACCAAGCTTGTGGCTTGGTATCGGCTTGATCTTAGACGCTTATTTTGGGGTGACTAACTATTTGACTGCTTTGGCCCTGGCCGAGTGTCCAAATCTTATACAGTGCGCCCTATTCGAGTAGGCCCTGCTTTTTATCGGCATTAAGTAGGCGCTGTACCTTTGAATCGTCGCGGTGGAGTAGTATTTTCCGCACTCCATTGCTGGAAAGTCCAAAAAAGTCGACTCCCGCAGCCGCAAAGAAGGGGCATAATTCCGCTTTAGACGGAGACTTTGTAAAGCCCACCAGGCGAGTTTCCCATTCCAAACTATTGGGTCCGAAGGCCTTCACAATGGCTTCGTGTCGGTAGGGGGTGAGGCCGCCTAAAATGGGAGTGCCTGTGATCGGGTTTTCCCGATTGAAGCTAATTTCAAGTCGCAATTCTGCGCTTTCGGCCAACATGGCAGCTCGATAGCCCGCAATACTTAAGGCTTGGGCGAAGAGAACTGCGCAATGGCGCTCCACTAATGTGGGCTTGCCCGCATCCAAATCGATAAAAAAGCTCTTTGAACGAAAGCTATCCCGAGAATTGGCTTCGACCTCTAACTCATAGCTCTCGGCCAGTGCCTTAGGCGGGGTTGAGCTGCAACTCTGCGAAATAAAGACAAAAACAAGGGCGAGTAAACTGCGAAACATTTGCCATTCCTTTAGATCTGAAGTACTTCACTATAGTATAATGCTTTCCGCAGAAACCATATCCTTCCAGAAGAAAATATCCGCTCTAGGGCTCCAAATTCCTCGCGCTCAAGTAGTGCTGGGATCGGGCTTTGGCAATGCCTTGGAAGAAGCGGCGAACTATCCTGGCTGGAACTTGGTTGGCGATATTTCGTTTCGCGATATCGGTATCGTTTCCTCAACAGCGCCTGACCATGCGGGAAAGTACCGCCTCTTTTCTCGTGGCAATAATTCTGTGATTTTTCAAATGGGTCGGTTGCATGGCTATGAAGGCAATAGTCCAAAAGCCGTAACCGCTCCTGTGATGGTGCCACGCTTGGCTGGAGTAGAAAATTTTCTGCTCACGAATGCCGCCGGCGGACTCATGGCCGAATATCGCCCAGGTGATGTGATGATCATTCGTGATCATGTGAATCTTACTGGCCAGAATCCACTTTCTGGTGAAAACCCTAAGCGCGCAGACGGACAAGATATTGGTCCGCGCTTTCCTGATATGTCGAACGCCTACGACCAAGCTTGGCGTAATCGCATCAGAGAAGAGCTAAAGGGAATGCGCGTCCATGAAGGTACATACCTAGGGGTGGCGGGTCCGAGCTTTGAAACTCCCGCGGAGGTTTCCCTATTCTCTCGCTGGGGTATGCAGGCAGTGGGCATGTCTACCGTATGGGAAACAATTGCTCTTTGCCACAGCGGTGCTCGCGTGGCTGGCCTCTCGCTCATCAGTAATGCTGGCGCGGGAATGAGTGATGAGAAACTAGATCATTTCGTAATTCTTGATACTTGCCGAGCCGCTGCTGCGAAAATTGTGCGCGGATTATTCTCGGCGATGGAAAAGGAACTCAAGCTGTGAAGTCCTACTTTGACCTGGGCATTCGTGTTGGTCATTTGATTACGATGGCTGGCGGCGAAGCAGATCCTGTCAAAGATCAATTTATCGGTGTGAAAGATGGCACGATCGAGTTTATTGGGCCCTTCGCTCAAAGCTTAAAAAAACGCAGCCGTAAATACTTAGATTCTCGTGCGGATGTGGTGCTCCCTGGATTCGTGAATGGGCACACCCATCTTCCTATGACTCTCTTCCGCGGCGTAGAAGACGATGTGCCTTTTCATGTTTGGTTATTTGAGCGAATTTTACCGCTAGAGACTGCTTTAGTTACGGAAGAGTTTGTGCGTGTGGGCGCTTCGCTTGCGGCCTTAGAGTGCATTCGCTTTGGCGTTACCACAGTAAATGAAATGTATTTTTATGCCGAAGCAAGCGCTAAAGTTTTAGATAAGGCTGGGATGCGCGGCTTGGTTTCGCAGGCTTTTGCTGATTTTCCTTTGCCAGAGGATAAAGTACTTGGCACGGATAAAGAAAAAATCTTTCGCAGTCTCTATAGCAAATTTAAAAAACATAAACGCATAGTTCCTGCTTTGGGTCCGCACGCTCCCTATAGCTGCAGTGATGCCCTACTGAAACAAGTGGCGGCAATTAGCGAAGAATTAGCGGCTCCTGTGCATATTCATGTGAGCGAAACGGAGAGAGAAGTAGAAGAGTCGCGCAAGCTTCATGGGAAAAGTCCGGTAGGGCGTTTACAATCGCTTGGTTTTTTAAGCTCGCGTACAATTTGTGCTCACTGCGTGCATTTGGATGAAGCGGATTCAAAGATTTTCAAAGATTCGGGTGCCTCCGCTGTCTACAATCCTGATTCCAATATGAAGCTTAGCTCCGGTGCTACCCCAGTGAAGCGCTATCTAGCCTCTGGGATCCCCGTTGCCCTTGGAACCGATGGTGCAGCAAGCAATAACGATTTGAGTATGTTTGGCGTGATGGATATTGGCACTAAGCTGCAAAAGCTGGCTAATAAAGATAGCACCGCCATGACAGCCAAGCAGGCCCTCTCGCTCGCCACCTATGGTGGCGCTCATGCGCTAGGCTTGGGCGATAAGATTGGTTCGCTCGAAGTAGGCAAACGGGCTGACTTCATTTCTGTGAGTTTTGACTATCCTCATATGCAGCCTATTCACGATGTGGTGAGCCAGCTTGTGTATGCGGCGCAAGGATTAGAAGTGCGCCACGTGGTTTGTGATGGAAAAGTACTGTTAGAAAATGGGCGCTATCGTACCTTGAATCAAGCTCAGATCATGAACGATGTAGAGCGCATTCGCCGAAAAATTCAGAAAACTTTGGCTGAGCTACGTAGCAAATGATTCGCGAGCAAGCGGTAAACGCTATTTTAGAAACTTGTCGTCGTTTGTACGCGCGTAATATGTTGGCTGCGGCCGATGGCAATGTGAGCATTCGTCTCAGTGATCAAGAAATATTATTTACTCCAACTGGCAAAAATAAAGGCTTTATTAGAGCGAAGGATATCGCCACGATTAGCCTGGATAATAAAATAATCGAAGGAAATCCCTCCAGTGAGCGACTCATGCATTTAAGCGTGTTTAGGGCTTGCCCGGAAGCGAAGGTAGTGGTGCACGCGCATCCTCCCACGGCGATTGCATGGAGTATCGCTAAGCCAGAGCTTCGTTATCTGCCCGAGACCGGTCTATCGGAATTAATCTTGGCACTTGGAGCAGTTCCCATTATTCCTTATGCGCGCCCTGGCACACAGAATATGGGAGATGTACTTACTCCCTTTGTTTCAAATCATCGAGTGATGATTCTGGCTCGGCACGGCGCTCTCAGCTGGGGCGAAGATTGGGAAGAAGCTTATAATGGCATGGAGCGCCTAGAGCATACTTGCCAGATCTTAAAGGCCGCTGAGGACCTTGGTGGGCTCACTTCACTTCCAGACGATGAGGTGAAAGTGCTACGAGAGATGCGAAAAAAAATGGGGAACCGTTCGCTATGAAAAATTGTTTCTCCATGGCGCTACGCTATGAAAATGGGCAAATATCCTTGCTCGATCAAACTTTGCTCCCTCGCGAAGAGCGCTGGCTTTTAGTAAATAATCCAACGGAGATGGTTGCTCATATCCAGCGCTTGGCTGTGCGTGGTGCTCCGCTAATTGGCGTGGCTGCCGCGCTCAGTTTGGCTCACTATGCAGGGAAGGGAGCCTCAAAGCAGGAGTGCCATGTTGCATTGGAATCCTTGCGTGAATCTCGCCCAACTGCAGTGAATCTCATGCATGCAATGGATCGAATGCGTCCGGCGCTGGAAGCGGCGAATTTTGCCAGTTTGCTGGAAGAAAAGGCCATGGAAATTTTTCAAGAAGATGTGCAGCTGTGTGAGCGCATGGCGGAACGCGTAGCTTCGCATATCCAAAGCGGCGACACTATCCTCACCCATTGCAATACGGGAGGCCTGGCCACTGCTGGAGTGGGCACGGCTCTCGGCGGAATTCGTAGAGCCTTTGAGCAGGGTAAAAAGATTCATGTGTATGTGGATGAGACGCGTCCTTTAATGCAGGGTGCTCGCCTCACGGCCTGGGAACTCGAAAAGTTAGGCATTCCCTATACACTTATCTGCGACAATATGGCGGCTTCTCTTTTTCAGGCCAAAAAGATCCAAAAAGTTTTCGTGGGTGCGGATCGCATTGCTGCGAACGGAGATTCGGCTAATAAAATTGGCACCTATGGGGTGGCAGTGCTCGCAAAATTTCATCAAGTGCCATTTTATATTGTGGCGCCGGAAACCACTTGCGATCCTAAGTGTGCTAGTGCAGCAGAGATCCCCATCGAAGAGAGAAATGCGGCTGAGGTGAGGGGGACAAATAGCCCTCAAAACGCTCCGGTGTGGAATCCGGCCTTCGATATTACGCCGCGTGCCCTTATCACTAAAATTTTATTAGATTCTGGCGAACGTTAGTTCAGGCTCATAAATTGACAGAGCTGGTACGCGATGCGAGCGCCCACATTGGCATCCCATTCATCCTTACCGGGAGCCACTTCCACGAGATCGGCACCCACAATTTTTCTGCCGCTCTCGATCACCTGCTGGAAAAGATAAAGGGTATCATTGAAATCTAGGCCACCAGGAACGGGAGTTCCTGTGTTGGGACAAAAACGAGGATCGAGCCCGTCGATATCGAAACTCACATACACATGTTTACCTAGTTTCTCAATAATGGCTGCGCACTGCTCTTTCCAGCTGATGCCGCTTGATCTTGCCTGGTGAAGTTGCCAATCAAAGAAACTATGAATTTTTTCTTCCGTAGCAATCAGCGCAATCTCTTGGGGAGAAACATCACGGAGGCCCACTTGCACTAGGCTAGTGACTTCAGGAAATTGCGCCACAAGATGCATGATCGAGGCATGAGAGTGATGAAAACCTTCATAGGCCACTCGGAGATCGGCATGAGCATCTAGATGGAGAATGCTTAAGTCAGCATATTTTTTTGCGTAGGCACGGATGGGACCATAACTAATACTATGATCCCCACCTATGGTGAGCACAACCTTGCCGTGGTGTAGAGCCGCTTCCACTTCTTCTTGCACTTGCAGATGAAACTCTGCGCTCGCATGATTAACTTTACGGAGCAAATCCGATTCGCGGCCTGGAGCGTGGACATCTCCGCCCCTCTCCTGAAACTCGATGAGTTCCTTGGCCAGCATTCGCATGGTGCTGTTGAGTGCCAACCAATCCGAACGAAAGGGAATCGTGGCTACTTTGGTTTCCCACGCATTTTCTTTGTAAGGACTAAAAAAATCGAGCTGGTAGGAGGCTCCTAAAATGGCTTGCGGGCCATTGCTGGTACCGTCGCGGTAGGAAGTGGTAACATCCCAGGGAACCATTAAGAGTAAAATATTCGATTCTTGAATCGAATAGGGGAAGCCAAAGAAGTTGCCATTTTTTACTGCGACTTCACTGGGATCGAATGGCATTTACTTCTCGTTCAGCAGTTGTCGAACAAAGGTTGGCAACTTAAAGGCAGCTGAATGTAGTTCTTCGTTGTAGTATTTCAGCCCTTTTTCTCGAGAGAATAGTTTGGCCTTTTCCTCGCTAAAATCTTTGCTTGGACTGTAGTCGCCCTTTACAGCGATTTGAGCGCTCCACATTCCCGAAGGATAGGTGGTGGCGTGAAATAGAGCGCAGTGAACTTTCTTTTCGCCAAAAATTTCTTTGAGGCAGGCATTGAGCTCCACAAAGGCTTGTTCATGAAACATGGGAGATTCGCCCTGGGTGGCCACTACGCCGCCTTTTTTCAGCGCACGTTCACAATTGCGATAGAACTCCACAGAGAAGAGCCCTTTGGCGGGCCCTACGGGATCAGAGCCGTCTACAATAATCGCATCAAAGCTCTCGGGAGCGGCGTTGGCCACGTACTGAATGCCGTCATCAATGAGTAGCTCTAGTTTCGGATTAGAAAATTCGCAAGAAAGGGTTGGCAAATGGGCTTTGGAAGCACGCACCACGGCTTCATCGATTTCAACCATCACCACTTTTTCAATGGAATCATATTTGAAAATTTCTCGAATGGTACCACCATCGCCGCCGCCGATCACAAGCACCTTCTTCGGATTTCCGTGAGCTTGTAGTGCTGGGTGCACTAGCATCTCGTGGTAGTGGAATTCGTCGCGCTCAGTGCACATCACCATATTGTTGATAGCTAGCATTTTTCCATGAGACTGAGTTTGGAGCACACGAACTTTTTGAAAAGGAGATTTTTCTTGGAACAGCACATCGCCGGTATAGCGCAGGGATAGGGCCTGATTTTCATCTTTATCAGTGAACCAAGTGCAACGTTCTAGCTTCCCGGGAGTGAGATAGGTTTCCATTTCACTGCGGGCATCTTTGGCATCGAAGTTTACTCGGTTTAACATAGAAAGGGAACCACGGTGCATCTCTAAAGCCGATTGGTTTTGCGCTTGAAAGGCTTTCTTAAGGTGATCGAAGGAAACCCAAGGATCCACGGATTCTCCGCAGGTGAAAAGGTCTACCGCGGCGTATTGGTATTCTGGCCAAGTATGAATCGCGAGATGACTCTCCTGAATCACCACTACTCCAGAAACACCGAAAGGAGAAAAATGGTGAAAGCTCGATTGGATCACGGTTGCGCCTGCATCCTGCGCAGCGAAAACCATGCTTTTTTCAATAGCACTCACATCGTTGAGGACTTCCGACGAGCAACCAATAAATTCCACCAGAATATGACGACCTAGAGCATTCATTACCAAGCTTCTGGTGCAACACAAACATGCACATTTTCCATTCCAGCAACTGCAACCTCGTCAAGCTTGTCTGGTACGGTATATATGGCTTCCGGTAAGATGCGTGGCGATTTTGTAAAAACCGATCTTACAAATAAAGTGACAAATGCTCACATGATTATTACTGATGGGATGGATTATCTTTGGTCGGATTCACTGTCTAATGGTGTTAAGGCGCAGGAGACGCTAGTGTTTAATTC
>CAIPTA010000011.1 GCA_903867855.1 Oligoflexia bacterium
CGGTGGAGCGATCACAGGTATTGTGGGAGTAAATCGCGACACGATCGGTTTCGGTCTGGGCGCCAAACCGATAGCCAATGTAGCTGGATTTTGTTTTATCGCCGATATGCTTGAGGGTAGTGTGAGTTTTTATCTGCAAGAAGATGTGGACATGGGTGCGCATGTTCAAGTTGCCTTTGAATCAGAACAGAGTGCCGCCTATCGCGCTAGGATGATGGAATGCAATCGCTATGAAGTTTCTAAGGGCGCAGGAGCAAAGAGCCCAGCACCGTTTCGTGCGATGGTGAAGATCCGCTTTAGTTCAGAGGCAGAACGGCAACGTTATCTCACTCTGCTTGAGGGTATTCGTAAGCGAACCACCTCAATTGCTCCCGGTATGAAATTCTAATTTTATTTTTCCGATTTTGTGGCAATGCCAAAGTGTTCGGCGCCGGCTTTTTTTGCTACGTCCATTACCTTTAGGGCTTCACCAAGTAATACCGCACGATCTCCAGCGAGAACCACGCTTTTATCCGATGTTTCTGGCAGGCGCTTGCTTAGTTCTGCGCCAAGCTGTTCCAGCGTTACTGGCTTTTGATCCAAATATATTTTTCCCGCTGAATCTACATTCACCGTGATGCTTTTGGGCTGTTTGCCGTTGGAGGCAGCCCCTGCTTTTGGCAAGTTTACCTTCACTCCGCTTTGAGTGATCGCTGTGGTGGTTACCATGAAAATAATGAGCAGCACGAGAAACACGTCAGTGAGCGGAGTGATATTAATTTCAGAGAAAATTCCCTGCGACTCTTCGTCGTCTTGAGCTTCTGGTAGGCCACCCATCGACATATTTATTTACCTGCCCTGGCGGCATTCCAGTTTTCTAGAAATTCATCGAGGCTTAATCTGGTTTCCAGCACAAGTTTACCAACCTGCACTTGAAAAAAGTTATAAAGGGCCACGGCGATCACGGCGACGATAATACCGGTGGCTGTTGCGATGAGCGCCTCAGAAATTTCAGAGGCAACTACGGAAAATCCAGAATCTCCGGTTACGGAGATATTGTGAAATGCTCGTAGGATCCCAACCACAGTTCCAAAAAGACCGAGAAAGGGGGTAGCGCTAGCGATGGTGCCGAGGGCCCAAATATATTTTTTATACTCAGCCTGTAGCTCTAGGCGTTTGCGATTCGCTCTTTGTGCGAGCACATCTTGGGCCACCGCCTTTTTGAGCGAAGCCTGAATAAGATCTTCCAGAGCTCGGGCAAGAGGAACGCGAGACTTATGGCATGCCTCAAGTGCTTCGGCGGTATCTCCACGAATGAGAGAGGCTTGTACTTTTTCGGTGAGTTCCTCGGTGCCGGCCATAGTATTTTTGAGCGTCCAGAAACGTTCTAAGGCAATCGACCAGCTGATCAAAGAGCAGAGGGCGAGGGGATACATCACGAAGCCACCAGAATGAAAAATATCAAATAAACTTTGCATGCGGAAATGCTAGCCGTTTTTGTTGGGGGTGTAAAGCTTGTGTGGTTTAAGCGAGCGACTCTAAAAATAATTGAAGCGCACGGCAGAATTCGGCGGGTTTTTCTGAATGAATATAGTGTCCTGCACCTGGAATCGTTATTAGCTGGGTGTTGTGCCGCGATGCGCTCATGCGCTCGGCTTCGTCCGCCGGAAACTCCTTGCTATACTCGCCCCTTAAAATGAGCGTGGGCTGGCTCAGTTTTGCGAAATCGGCGGCGAAATTTTGGCAGCGTCCAAGCATTACGGTTTCAATCATCGCTTCTGGGCGAAAGCGCCAATTGATACTGCCATCAGATTGGGTCTCCAAATTGGTTTGTAGAAACCCGCCGGTGAGTGGATCTTTGGCAAAGTGGGTCGCAAAAAAATCTTTCACTTCGGTTCTTGTGTGAAAGGGGGTTGGGATACCGCCAAGTAAATTTCTAATCCATGTTTCACGATCGGGTTTAGACTCGGCCCCCGAATCTTCCACAGTTAAAGAGGCGCATTGCGCGGAAAAATTTTTGGCAAAGCTCATCGCCACTCGCCCACCCATGGAGTGGCCAACGAGGTGAACCTTTTCCCAGCCGATAAATCTTAACAGGCCAGACAAATCTTGCGCATATTCGAGGGGTGAGTAACCAGTGGCTGGTTTTTCACTTTTGCCATGCCCTCGCTGGTCGAGCATAAGCACGGGGCGATCTCGATAAAATTGGGGCCAAATTTTGCCCCAGTTGGCAGCAAAGCCCATGAGCCCATGAAGGAAAACCAGGGGGGTCTTGGAGGAGCTTGCGGTATCGCTTGGCTCAAAATGAATGCGGTGAAAAAGCTTTTCGGGGGCGATAACCATGGGTGCCTATTGACAATCGTTGTGGTCACTTATATTGTCCACCTTGTTACTAAGTAACCAAATCAAAATCACCTCCTAAATACGAAAAATTCACCCATAGCCACTCGGCTACTACCAATCAAAAATTATCGGGAAAGAACTTTTAGGATTTAGGAAAATGGAGCTGTTCGAAGTATGAGCGAAAATAATAGAGACTCTCAAGACGACGCAAACGAAGGCCGTAGACCCCCTAGCGAACATCGCCCACGTTTTAATAAGCAACACCGCGGTGGTGGCGATCGCCCGCAACGTAGCGGTGGCGGTGGCGGCGGACGCTTCCAGGGCCAAGGTGGTCAGGGTGGTGGCCAGCACAATAATCGTCGCAATGTTTCGACAAATCCAAACAGTGAGCGTGAGCGCGCAGAGGATATGGATTCTGCCGCTGAAGAAGCTGCAGCCCCTGAATTAGTGGTGAATGCGGATGGTAGCGCAACCGTAGCGAATGATGGCTCGGGTGATCAGCCAGCACGCAATGTAAAAATTTTGCACATGAAAGACCTCAAGGTGAAGAAGCCGCACGAGCTTGCGGAACTCGCCACCACCATGGGCGTGGAAAACGCCGCAGGTATGCGAAAACAAGAAGTGATTTTCCACATCTTGCAAGCCACCGCTTCTGGTGACTATGCGGTTTTCTCTGATGGTGTTCTTGAGTGCTTGCCAGACGGCTACGGCTTCTTGCGCTCCCCTGATTATAACTATCTTCCAGGTCCAGATGATATTTATGTATCTCCCTCGCAGATTCGCCGTTTCGGCCTCCGCACCGGTGATTCCATTACTGGCCAGATTCGTCCTCCAAAAGATAACGAACGCTATTTCGCTCTCCTAAAAGTGGACGCGATCAATTACCAAACTCCCGAGCAGTCTCGTGAGCGCGTGCTCTTTGATAACCTCACGCCGCTTTATCCTCGTGAGCGTTTGAAGCTAGATATCGACCCTAAAAACCATTCTACGCGGATCATTGATATGATTTCGCCGATTGGTAAAGGGCAGCGCTGCTTGATCGTGGCGCCTCCGAAGGCCGGTAAAACCGTGCTTCTCCAGAACTTAGCGAATGCGATCACGAAAAATAATCCTGAGTGCATCTTGATTGTGCTTCTGATCGACGAACGTCCTGAAGAGGTAACGGATATGGCTCGCTCCGTGAAAGCGGAAGTGGTGAGCTCTACTTTCGACGAACAAGCTTCCCGTCACGTACAAGTGGCAGAGATGGTGATCGAGAAAGCAAAGCGTCTCGTGGAAACTGGTAAAGACGTAGTGATCCTCTTGGATTCCATTACTCGTCTCGCTCGTGCCTACAACACCGTTGTTCCTCCATCGGGAAAAATTCTCTCTGGTGGTGTGGATTCCAATGCTTTGCACCGTCCGAAGCGCTTCTTTGGAGCGGCTCGTAAGGTGGAAGAGGGTGGATCCCTAACCATTATCGCAACATCCCTCATCGATACGGGTTCCCGTATGGACGAAGTGATCTTCGAAGAATTTAAGGGTACGGGTAATAGCGAGATTGTGCTCGATCGCAAGCTGCTCGAAAAACGTATTTTCCCATGCTTAGACATCAATAAGAGCTCTACCCGTAAGGAAGAACTCTTGATTCCAGAGGCCGATTTGCAGCGTATTTGGATATTGCGCCGCGTTCTACAGCCGATGAATGCCATCGATGCGATGGAATTCTTGCTAGATAAGGTATCCCACACGGAAAGCAATAGGGCTTTCTTTGATAGCATGAACAGCTAGCTTGAGTCTGGGCGGCCGCCTGTGATAAGGCTATAGCCCAGTTTTACTCCAAGGAATAAATCTATGCTTGGCAATTACGCTGAAGCCATGATCCTTGCATAAACGACGAAAGATATTTTTATGAAAAAAGGCATTCACCCAAACTTCGTTGATACCACTGTTACCTGTGCTTGCGGCACCGTTATGGAGCTTGGCGCAACGGTTCCAGCGCAAAGAGTAGACATCTGCTCTTCTTGCCACCCGTTCTATACCGGCACCCACAAAATTGTGGATACTGAAGGTCGTCTAGAACGCTTCAAAAACAAATACGCTAAATCTATTCCAGCCGCTAAAAAGTAGATTGCTGGCTGAAGCTTAGGGCTCGCTGTGTTCAAGAAATTAGAAGAAGTCGAGCGTCGATTTGAAGACCTGGAGCGAAGGCTCCAGGATCCTACAATCAACGCGGCCGATATTCGCAAATTTTCTAAGGAACATGCTGACCTTGGCGAATTAGTGCGCACCTACCGAGAGTATCGCCAAAATCAGGCAGATCTTGCTGCGTCGAAAGAAATGGTTTTGGATAGCGATGCCGAGATGCGCTCGCTCGCGAAAGAAGAAATTTCTCGCATCGAACCGGAGCTAGAGCGCCTCACTAAAGAGTTAAATCTGCTTCTGCTTCCCAAAGATCCCAACGACGATAAAAATATTATTCTCGAAGTTCGCGCTGGGGCTGGAGGCGATGAGGCTTCTCTTTTCGCGTTCGAAATGTTTCGCATGTATCAACGTTATGCGGAGAAAAGAAATTGGCGCGTAGAAGTGCTTTCTGTTTCTCCTACTGGCACAGGCGGGCTCAAAGAAGTTTCTGCGCTCATTGCTGGTGACAAAGTTTTTTCTCGCCTGAAGAATGAGGGCGGTGTTCATCGTGTGCAGCGTATTCCGGAAACGGAAACGCAAGGCCGCGTGCATACCTCCACCGTTACCGTTGCCGTGCTTCCGGAAGCCGAAGAAGTTGATATCGTGATCAATCCCAACGATTTGCGCATCGATGTGATGCGTTCTGGTGGCTCGGGCGGACAAAGCGTTAATACCACCGATTCCGCCGTTCGCATTGTGCACATTCCTTCTGGCGTAGAAGTGAAGTGTCAGGATGAAAAATCGCAGATCAAAAACAGAGATAAAGCGATGAAGATTCTGCGTGCACGCTTATTTAAAATTGAGCAAGAGCGCGTTGATGCGATCGAAATCGCTGCTCGCCGCTCCATGGTGGGCACCGGTGATCGCAGTGAGAGAATACGAACCTATAATTTTCCTCAGAGTCGTTTAACGGATCACCGCATTGGCCTCACTTTGCATTCTTTGCCCGACATCATGGAGGGTCATATTGATCCCGTGGTGGATGCACTCATCGCTCACGTGCAGGCGGAGCAGCTTAAAAATTCCACGAGCATTCTTTAATGCCTCGGCGTAGCACTCGCATTGGCGAGCTTTTGCTACGCCAGAAAAATGAAAAATCAACGGACTGGAAAGATCGACTCTGGCTGCTTTCTGGAATTCTAAAAAGATCTCATAATGAATTATTTCTTAGTTCTAGCGAATTGCTTGCTGGTGCCGTTTTAAAAAGATACGAGCAGGCTTTGCAGAAACGAAAGCGCGGAGAACCCCTGCAATATATTTTGGGGGAAGGGGATTTCTGGGGGCGCAGTTTTTTAGTGGATAAGCGCGTGCTCATTCCCCGCCCAGAAACGGAGCGGCTCGTAGAGATTGCTTTGGAGCAGATCAAGGGCGAGAGTGTGCGCATCCTAGATCTTGGCACGGGTAGCGGCGCAATCGCAGTAACGCTGAAGCTGGAGCGGCCCGACTGGCGTTGCTCGGCGAGTGATGTTTCTAAATCGGCGCTGCAAGTAGCCGCAAAAAACGCAGAGCGATTGGGGGCTGAAATTGAGCTTCATTGCGAAAATATTTTTGGTCGAAAATTGTCTCCCGGGAAATTTGATTGGATAATCAGCAATCCGCCTTACTTAGAGTTTGCGAGGGATTTCATCGCGAAGGATGTTCGCAAGCATGAGCCGAGAATGGCTCTGGAGCCTCTATCTGAGAATCGCTTACGCGATGTGAGTGAGAGAGCTGCTTGGATTGCCGAAGGGATTTTGCGGGCGTGCGCCGAAAATGAAAGAAGGCCCCTGGGTGTGTTGATGGAACTGAGCCCACGCGTAGCGTATTATCTTGAAAGAAAGTGGCGGCGCCATAAAAGCGTAAGTAGTGTGGAGCGCCATGCAGACTTGGCTGGAAGGCGACGCTTTTTATTGCTACGTTGGAAATAAAGGATTCGAAGATATGGATAAGCTAGAAATCGAAGGCGGAGTGCCGCTGAATGGCGATGTTGAGGCGGGTGGCAGTAAGAATGCATCTCTGCCTATTTTATTTGCCTCCATTCTCACTTCTGAAAAAATCGAATTCACAAGGCTACCCGATCTGAAAGATGTTTCCACAACTCTGGAGCTTCTTCGAGGAATTGGTGCGCGCACCGAACTCGGGAAAAATTCTGCTAGTGTTGAAATTTCTTCGCTAGCTTCTACTGAGGCCCCTTATGATCTCGTGCGCACTATGCGCGCCTCTATCTTGATGCTTGGTCCTTTGTTGGCGCGCGCTAGAAAAGCAAAAGTTTCTCTCCCTGGCGGATGCGCCATTGGGGCGCGCCCTGTGGATTTGCATCTTTCGGGCTTAGAAAAAATGGGCGCAACTTTTCGTCTCGAAGATGGCTATGTGATTGGCGAGTGTCCGAATGGGCTCAGGGGTGCAAAAATTTCTTCCCGAGTTCCGAGTGTTGGTGCCACAGAAAATTTATTAATGGCGGCAAGTTTGGCTGAGGGTGAAACGATTTTGGAGAATGCGGCTCGAGAGCCGGAAATTGTGGATCTAGCGAAAATGCTACGGGCGATGGGCGCGAATATCTCTGGCGAGGGAAGTTCGGAACTTCGAATTCGCGGGGTGAGCAGTCTCCGTGGGGTTAACTGGCGAGTAATGTTTGATAGGATTGAGGCTGGAACTCTTTTATTGGCCGGGCCAATCACGGGCGGAAAAGTTTGCGTGCGCGGTGTGGATGCGGAGTGCTTGGATGCTTTTTCCAAGAAGCTGATGGAGTGCGGCGTGCGCGTGACGGCTGGCTCCGATTGGATTGCTGCCGAGGGCATGGGAGAGCGCCCAATTTCTTTTTCTACAGCCCCTTATCCAGACTATCCCACAGATCTACAGGCGCAGCTCATGGCATTTTTGGCTCAGGTGCCCGGCGAAAGTGTGGCAGAGGAAACAATTTTCGAAAATCGATTCATGCACATTCCAGAACTGAATCGAATGGGCGCGAGCATTCGTATTGAAGGCGCTCGAGCGATCATTGCTGGGCGCCGTGATTGCTTTGGTGGCGCCACCGTGATGGCCACTGATCTTCGAGCAAGTGCCTCCCTGGTGCTGGCTGGGCTCTCTGCGCGCGGTACCACCAACGTGAGAAGAATTTATCATTTGGACCGCGGTTATGAGTCCTTGGAGAAAAAACTTTCTCGACTCGGTGCGCAAATTCTCCGCAAGGCCGAGTAAGGCCTCGAAACAACACGGCAATTAGTATACTAAAATAATCCACCAATATGCTTGACTTGCTCAACACTATTAATTATTCTTAATAATGTTGTGGGGATATTATATTGGGAAATGCCCAAAAATATTTAAACGAAACATTAACGATAAGTGATGTTGCCCTGGGTTTCTGAGTTGTACGTACGCTATTGCCATCTAGCCGATGCCAGAACCTAGTCAGTAATGCGCTTTTTATAGAAGGGTAATTCTGTGAAACTAGTACAACTAAAAAAAATAATGATGGCAAGCATGGCTGCGGTGGTGGCCATTTCTCTAAGCGCGTGCGGTGGTAAAGGCGCCAACGGCAATACTGCAATCTCTGGTATAACTGGTCCGTCCGTAGCCGTTGTAAATGGTGATGTGGTGTTAAGCCTAACTCTGAACAACGTGTCCGTGCAGGGTGGATTGTCTCTACCTATTCCTAAGTACCCAAATTCAAGTTTGTCTGTGGGTCCTGATTTCCAAAGCGCTGGAACCTTGATCGTTCTTACTTTGAACGTAAAAGATTTCTTGGGTGGAAAAACTCTTATCCTAGACCCACAAACCCTACCAGGCGGACGTCCGCTTCCTACTGTAGGTGCTGGCGCTCTTCCTGCTCTTGCGCTACAAATCCCACAGTTGTTTAATACTGTTCTCTACCTTGGCCCACAAGTTATTGGTTTCTTCGTTCCTGTTAAGGGCTTGAACATCGCTGGATCGATCCTTAGCTTCAACTTCTACAACAGCACCAACGTAAAAGTTGGAACTGTGTCGATCGTTGGCGCTGATGCTTCCGGTTCAAACGGTGGCCTCTTGGTGTTGATGGATACAATCCTTCTTGGTCTTCCAGCAGCATAATTTAGAAAAAATCTAAATCAGCAAAGAGGGCTCAGTCGAAAGACTGGGCCTTTTTTGTTTTATCCGTGTTTCCGTATCTGCTCCCGTGTAAATCCCTGCCGCTTCCGTGTTCAATTTATCAACAAATTGCATTTGCCTAAAATATTTACAAAAAATCCTTAAGGAGACAGTTTAGCTGCCGAAGAGAGTATTGCGGCGAGTAATTGTCGCAGTCTGAAGGTTAAAAGGAATTTTTCTATAGAGGGCGTGGATTCCCGAAGTAGAGAAGAGATCTTCGGATAAGTTGGATTTGCATGGTGGCGAATCTTCAAACGCAGTAGCCAATGGACGGTTAGGCTTACTACTTGAGGAGAGAACCATGGGATTACGAATCGCAACAAACGTGACAGCAATGAACGCCCAGAGAAATTTGGGAATTTCAAACGACAAACAATCAGCGACCTTGAGCAAGCTCTCAAGCGGTCAGCGCATCAATAAGGCAGGCGATGACGCCGCCGGACTCGCAATCAGCGAAAAGTTAAAAGGATCGATTCGCAGTATGCAACAAGCGAATCGCAACGCGAATGATGGTATCAGCCTCATTCAGACGGCAGAGGGTGGCATCAACGAAGTGTCGAATATCTTGCTTCGTTTGAGAGAGCTATCTGTGCAAGCGGCTTCCGATACAGTGGGAGAAGTAGAGCGTGGTTTTTCTGATAAAGAGTACCAACAGCTTAAGAGTGAGATTGAGCGAATTTCGCAAGTAACGAAGTTCAATGGTCGCGCGCTACTGAACGGAACTGGTGGAACTTTAGATTTCCAAGTGGGTATTGATAACCACCCCGAGAACGATCGTTTGCAGTACTCTACAGCGATGACAGACGTGACGATTGGCAAGCTGGGCCTATCCTCCACGGATGTGATGAAGAAAGAGAATGCCCAAGAGAACTTGGCGAAGATCGATTTGGCGATTCAGGGTGTGAACGAAAACCGCGCAGGATTGGGTGCACTTCAGAACCGTCTAAGCTCTACAGTGAACAACTTAGGGATTGCGACGGAGAACTTGTCTGCTGCGAATTCTCGAATTCGTGATGCGGATATCGCAATGGAGAGTTCCGAGCTCACGAAAGCATCGATTCTCTCGCAAGCTGGTACGGCAGTATTGTCTCAGGCAAACTCCAGCCAGAACCTTGCACTGAAACTTCTAGGCTAATTTAAAGCATAAATAGCTGAAATCATTGGGGGACTTCGAGTCCCCCTTTTTTCGTGCAGAAATCTTATTATTTCACTCAAGTATTAATACCTGCTACCGATAGGTACTATGAAAGTAATTGACAATAACAGTACACAAACGGTTTCGGGTAGATTTCGAGGGGTTCAAAGCGGGACGGGGGTTCGGCGATGCCTTGCGGAATTGACTCAAAATAATAAGGAGTCTTGAAAATGGGCTTAAGAATCGCGACTAACATTCCTTCTCTGACAACACAGAGAAATCTTCAGAACGTGGGAGAGGAATCAGCAAAATCCTACGCACGTTTAAGTTCCGGCCAGCGAATCACGCGCGCCGGAGATGATGCTGCTGGCTTGGCCATCAGTCAAAACCTTGAATCGCAGGTGCGGGGCTTGAAACAAGCTCAGCGCAACGCGAACGACGGGATTTCCATGGTGCAAACTGCAGAGGGGGGCTTGAACGAAGTGTCCAACCTTCTCATTCGTCTCCGTGAATTGGGTGTGCAAGCGGCATCTGATACCATCGGAGATACGGAGCGCGGTTTCGTAAATAAAGAATACCAAAGCTTGAAGCAAGAAGTGGATCGCATTGCGCAAGTGACTAACTTCAACGGAACAAACTTGCTCTCCGGAAGCGGTAAAGAGCTATCGTTCCAGGTGGGTACGGCCAATGGTGAATTGAACCGTATCAACTACGACCCCTCTAAATCAGATGTGCGCACGAGTACACTCGGTATTAGTGGCGCATCTGTGGCATCGAAGAGTGATGCTGAAAATAGCCTGAGCAATATCGACGAAGCGCTTCGAAGAGTGAACGATAACCGATCTGAATTGGGTGCGATGCAGAACAGATTGCATTCGTCTTCCAATAGCTTGGGAATCTCCATGGAGAACTTGTCTGAAGCGAAATCTCGTATCTCGGATACAGATATCGCGGCAGAAACTTCGAATATGGTGAAAAACCAAATTCTTCAGAACGCTGGTATCTCTGTGCTCGCACAGGCAAACGCAGCGCCAAACAACGCACTTAAGCTTCTATAGATTTGATTTGGATTCGCCGTCAAATCGCGTCGGCGAATCCTTAAGCCCATCCCTGGCCAGAGGGATTGTGCCTTTGGCCAGGGTTTTTTCTAGGAAGTAACTTTTGAAAACGAAAATAGGAGAATTGATTATGAAAAAACTTACGAAATTATTCTTATTGGTAGCTGCTCCATTGGTTGTATTGTCTGCATGTGCCACCACGCCTAAGTGCGATAACGACGCTTGCTATAATCGACAGATTTCTTCTGTTAATAAGGCGACCGAGGCAGATGATCAAGATCAGTCGGCTAAGGCAGAGTATTTCCACAACGAAGGCTTCCATAGGGATTAGTATGAGAAGTTTAAAACTCTACTACCTGCTTAGCGCAGGGGTATTCACGTTGAGCCTGATCATAGTAATGATTTAGGACAAACAGGGGTGAGGGAAATCGAACATTCGATTTCCCTCATTTTTTTTTATGTGCCTCCGAAAAGATACTAGGAGGCTCGAAATGGACACAAAAATTAGCGGCATTAGAGCCCTCTTTCCAGGTATGACCCTAGTGGGGAAGAGAAGCACCGATCGCGATCCCAATGCAAAGCAAGAGCACGAGCAGCGCCAAGAGAGACAGCCCACTGAAGAGGAGGCGAAACGAGCTCTAGACGTTATCTTGAAAATGGAGAGTGTTATCAATAATGGCCTCCAGGCCGCGCTCGAGTGCATCGAAGGAATTTTCATCATCCGCGTTCGTAATTCCGCTGGCCAAGACCTTCGTGGCCTTCGCGGGGAAGAAATTTTGCGGCTTATAGAGGGCGCAAATTCGAATAATACCAATAACCAGAATCGTGGCCGCATCCTTGATCGCCGGATCTAGTTGAATTAAGTTGGCTATGTGGCCATATACTTTCTATCCGATTTGCATTTGCGAGATTCTGAGAGCGCGGCGACGCTTCGATTTTGCTCCTTCCTAAATCATGAAGTGAAAGTAAGCGACACGCTCATTTTAGGTGGCGATGTTTTCGATCTTTTTGTTGGCAATAAGCAGGTTTTTCTAGATCGTTTTTCCAATATTCTTCGAGCGCTAGAGAGCCTGGGGCGCTCCGGAACAAATATATTATATTTAGAGGGAAATCACGATTTTCATCTGGAAGCGGCCTTCCAAGAGATGCCTGGCGTACGTGTTTTTCGGGGATCATATTCTGCGGAAATCGAAGGTGTAAAAGTCTGCGTTTCTCATGGCGATGAAATTGACCGTGAAGATTACGGATATCGTTTTCTGCGCTTTATCACTAGGGCTTGGTTATTCCAGATTTTTTTAAGAATAATGCCCGGAGCGTGGCTTGCGGCGCTTGGGAATTGGTCGAGCGATAAAAGCAGGAAATATAATGGGGTTGAGAGGCAGAACACTGCGGCCGTAGATCGCACGAAACGGCTCTTTCGTGAATTTGCCGCTGCCCAGGTAAGTGCGGGTGTACGCTTTGTTTTCTTGGGGCATTCCCATATTCGTGACCATGAGTGCTTCCCTGGCGGGGCGGAATACGTGAATCTCGGATACTCCTCCCAGGAGCTTCTATACGCTCGCTATAGCCCTCCAGGCGAGGGTTTACAGCTTTTACGATATACTGCTGTAAATTAAGCTAGTTTGGGCAAAATTTGAGCAAATCCCATCACTCATGTTAGAATTAGAATACTATCCTGCTGGTTGGGATAGCCTGAGGAGGATTCTTGGGTGGGTAAGAACGATGTTGCTAGCAGTATTATCTTCTTAAAGCCGGCGGAATATTTTCACGGCGTAGTGGCTGGTGCGATCAGCTCACTGAATGTTGTTGCCTCAGAACACGCACAATCCTATTTAGTAAATTTGCTTTCGCATTTTATGGTGGCAGACAATTTTTTCCCCACCAATGCCGATGGAAAGCCTGCGTCTACACTAACCGAACAGCTAGGAATCGCTCTGGAAGAAAGTAGGCCCGAGCAGCGTGCACTTAGGCTTCGGCAGCTTGGCGATTTTTCTCTCTATGTGGCGGGTTTTTTTACGGATAGTCTCAGCCGAAAATTGGTGGACGTGGATTACTATATCGGCATGGGCGGAGCGGCCTATGAAAACGTGGCACGGCTCGAAGAGAAGCGTGCCCGCGCGGTTTTATTTGAGGAATTGGGCGGAAAATTTTCTCAGTTTGTGGATGTGCTGGCGCAGGTGAGCGAGGAGACTGGATTTCAGCCAGATAATTCTCAAGATTTGCTTCGTATTTATGATTTGTGGGCGAAGACTGGAAGTGAGAGGCTTGCCCGCCAACTTGCGAAGGCGGGAATCGTGCCTCAATCGGTGAAGGAAAAGGGCGAAGAAGACGCCTGATTCTATTCAATGGTAATGGTCTTGATTTTGTCGCCTTGGCGAATTGTGTCTACTGCCTCAAGGCCCTCTACAACTTTCCCAAAAATAGTATACTGATTGTCGAGATGCTGAGATGTGCCGAGCATAATGAAGAATTGGCTATCGGCAGAATTAGGATCTTGTGTTCTCGCCATGGAAAGAATGCCTTTTACATGTTTGCGGGAATTAAACTCTGCTTTTAATTTTACGCCCGAGCCACCAGCACCAGTGCCTGTTGGATCGCCTGCTTGCACCACGAAGCCCGGCACAACGCGATGGAAAATGATTCCGTTATAGTAGCCTTCGGAAATAAGCTGAGTGATGCGAGCCACTGTATTCGGAGCATCATTGGTATAGAAGCGCCACTTCATTACGCCACCCTTTTCTAGGGTAAGAGTTGCGACAGCTTTGGATAATCCTTCTGCATCAACGCTAAGATCAAAGTTCATTTTTTTCTCCTGATTGCTTGTTGTTGTAGGTTGTGGAATTGGCGGGGCGGACGCAGTGGTACTTTCTACCTGCACGCTAAAAAAGTGACGAGCAGCAAAAGCGCCGATACCCAGAGCCAATAAAGCTATGACTAGTACAATTGTTTTACCCTTCATTTGACACCCCATTTCCGTATGAGGGATACTAGCTTTCACAGAAAGACAGGGCAAGCAAATTGACTAACGAAGAGCAGCCATTTTGGGCACATTTAGAAGAGCTAAGAGATCGACTCATGCGCTGCATGTATCTGCTGCTTATTTCTTCGGGTGTGGGATATGCGGTACGAAAACCTGTGCTCAGTTTTTTAAAGGCGCCACTCTTTGCTGCACTCCCCGCGGATAAGCAGCATCTATATTTCACAGGATTATTTGAGAGTTTTTTTAATCAACTGCAGATTTCAATATTGGTTGGAGTCTTTGTTGGGAGTCCGTATTTTTTGTATCAGCTTTGGGCGTTCATTTCGCCTGGCCTGCGCAAACAAGAAAAGCATCTTGCACCAAGCTTCATTTTGGCGGGAACATTTTTTTTCTTTTTAGGTGCGGCTTTTGCGTACTACTTGGTACTGCCCTACGGCTTTAAGTTCTTCGTAGAATTTGGCGCGCCAGACGATGTGCCATTACTAACCGTAAAAGAATATTTTGCGGTGCTATTCCGCCTCTTGCTTTTATTTGGCGCCTGTTTCGAACTACCAGTAGTACTGGTTCTGCTGGCCAGGCTCGGCTTGATTCAATCTTCTACCCTAAGGGCGCAAAGGAGAATCGTGATCATCGCGATCACTATTGCCGCAGCTCTTTTCGCTCCACCCGACATTATGTCGATGTTACTCATGATGGCTCCCCTCTACCTATTTTTCGAGGGTGCCATCATAGTAATTCGTATGATGGAAAAGAAAAAAGCCTCCCAGACGGGTGCTTGATTCAACACCAGTGCACCCGCCATGGGGTGGGAGGCTCCCGCACGCCTTGAGGAGCGTTCGAAATTGTTTAAGCAGTTTTCTTTTTAGACTTTTTCCAGTCTTCGTACTGGTCTGATTTTTTGTCGAAGTCTAAGCAGTGTTCGCCAGCTTTATTGATCAAACCAAATTTGAATTGGTCGAAGTGTTCCCCACAAAAACCAAATTTGCTTGGATTGTGTTTGCAGGCATGCACTTTACAGTGAATAGCGCCTACGGGTTCTGGTTTACCTGGTTTCATGTCTTTTTTGTCAGCCATATTAAGATCCCCCTATTGATCTTGGACTTCTTTGTTGATCAATTCCGTCCACAATAAGCCTATCGGCAGCGTGTGTGGATACTTGAGTAAAATTGTATGTAATTTGGAGCTAGAAATAAAAGAAATGGGATTACAAGGGCTTAGTGGCATCAAGGGGGGCAGGAATTTGGACGATATACTTCCATGTGGCTTTTACTTAGCATCGCAATCTGCGCCTTACTTGCGCCAAAGGCCTGGGCCATAGACAAAGCCCTCATCGAAGCGGCTCTAAAAGCACCATACAATACCAAGATTCAAAGTGCTTGCCCGGCCGTGGAAGAGGCACAAACGCGAGGAGTCGCTTATGGCGAGGCGGGAAATGGCCTCACCGTGGTATCGCAGAAGCAGGCTAAAGAGCTTTTTGAAATGCTCACTCGGCGAACTGATATTCCATATGGATATGCTGACGACGGTTGTTATGTTCGCGCTCATCAAGCGGCGAAAGTATTAGAGTCTAGCGGGATTATTTCTGGAAAAATTCTCTTTGAAGGCAAGGGTAAATTCGCAGCGAACTCGCCCACTCATCCGGGGAAAAAAATAGTGTGGGATTCTGGATTCCATGTGGTGCCCTTCGTATTGGTGAAGAACGCGAACGGGAAAATAGAACCAATGGTTTTAGACCCCACATTTTTTCACGAACCAGTGAGTATGCCGGATGTTCTAGAATCCATAACCGAATCAAGGCTGGTAGATAATAATCCAGAAATTAAGAATATCTATTTTCGCAACCGTTTCACCTATTCCGATCCAGAGGAAGGCGCCAGTAGCTGGATGGATGGTCTTCAGGATTTTCGTGCGAGTGCGCTCGTAGAATTTCAGCAGCGTGCCGCCGTTGAAAAGAAGGCACGTGGTGCTAAATAAGTTTTATAGTTCGTGACGATCCGCAAAGTATTGCAGGATAGCCTCGCGAGCCACGTGAGATGCTTTCACCTTCCAATAGCTACGATTCACGATCATCGAAGCGAACGCAATTTTCTTCTTCGGATTGGAACTCGATTGGGCAAAGCCCACGAACCAATCATACTTACCCGAGGGACTATCTCCATTGAGAGTTCCAGTTTTAGCCCCAATGAATAGCTTCGAGAGAACTGGATGATGGTTATAGTCGCGATACTCTTTGCGGGCCGTACCCTGAGTGATTGTGTGCTCCATGATCATGGAGAGAGTGTGGGCTGTGGATTGATCGATCGCGTGACCGAGCATCATCTCTTTGCTTTCAAAAACTTTTACGCCGCCCTTATTGCGAACCTCTTGAACCAGATAAGGAGCTGGAAGGGTGCCACCATTGATAACTGCGCTAGCAATCATGGCGCCCTGGATGGGGCTCATGGTTTGTCTGCGGGTATAGCCAGAGCCGGACTCTGCAAGGCCGAAGCTATCATCGGGAATAATGGCTGACCCAGAATCGAGCTGCATGTCGAAATCAATTTTCTGATTGAAGCCAAAAGCATTGGCGTATTTTTGCAATGCTTGAGGACCCACATTCTTCATAGCGATTTTGGCGAATACCGTATTCACTGATTTTGCGAAAGCCTCTTCGATGCTGATATAGCGAGTCCAGCGTGTTACCACATCACGAAGGTTGCGGCGGTATAGAGTGCCGTAAGAACCATTCACCGGCATGATTGTGCGCGGCTCAATTTTTTTTTCATCAAGCGCCGCGGCAGAAGTTACCACCTTGAAAACACTTGCCGTGGGATAACTCGCACGAAGCGCTAAATTATCCGTATTAGACTCGGCACTATAGTCTGCCATTGCCAAAATCCTACCTGTATCCGGATCCATTGCCACAAAGGCCGCATAGGCAGGAGAATAACGATCGTAAATATCTTCGATGCGTTCTTGCAGATCACGATCCAAGGTAAATTTCACTTCGTAACTCTGGCCTTTTACTTCGAGCGGGAAGCTATCCAGTTTCAGGTGATTGGAGCTGATTCTCTGCCTGCCAAGAGCGGCGGCAATTTCCGTGCGAAGCAGCTTCGGAATAAAGATTTCAGCAGCTGGAACGCGTCGCATAAAGCGCTGGGCTTTTGGAGATTCACCATGAAAGGTAAGCAGGTACACAATAGCCAAAAGAGAGAAGAGGGTACTTCCGCAGACTGTCCAAAGTATGGGTTTAAAGCGTTTCACGATGCTAGACTCCTAAAGCAAAAGGGGGACTTTCCTTGTCCTCTATATATTTTACCAAGTTATGATGCAGAAAGGAATACAGAAATTAACAAAAATGCCGAAAAGATTCAAAGGGATAGGCGGTGGTTCTCGTGGCGATGTGGGCAACCTATAAGGAAAAATTGAAACTCTTCTCTGAGCGGCTCCTGGAGGCACAGAAGCAGATTCGTCTTTTGGAGGCCGTGCGTTGGGATCCCAAGGTTTTGGAAGAGGTAAAGCGCTCCCACTATAAAGAGCTGCCGAAAGTAAGCCCCGAAACCTACGACTCAATTCCACTGGGTTACGATCCAAATGCGAAAATCGCTGAATTCCAAAACCTCATTGTGGAATTAAAAAATGAAATTGGAGTGGAAGATTCTATCGCAAAAATTCTGCTCTCGAGCTGCGAGGAATATCAGGATCTGCTGCGAATGCTACAGGTGCGTGGCAAGCCTGAATTCTATACTTATTCTAAGAAGCTGTATGGATCACCCAGTGAACCCTTCTTCGGCACCAAGGTGAGCGTGAAAGATTCCTGTCGTCTTCGAAGAAAAAAAAGAAATAGAGCAAGATAAAAAGGTTGCACCCGAGTCTTCTAGACAG
>CAIPTA010000012.1 GCA_903867855.1 Oligoflexia bacterium
TAAAGGTTATGGACAAAATTACGAAAAAAAGGTATTTTATCGGCATTGATATTTCGAAGGTCAATATTGATGCAGCGATGGTAAATGAAAATGAACCGAAACGTTTTCCGAATGGTCGGTTTTCGAATGACCTCAAGGGATTTGAAGCAATGGAGAATTGGCTCTCCAAGCATGATGTGGCGCAGCTCAAGGAGTGGTTTTGTTCACTGGGCCAGATACCTATTTTGGATCGATTGCCAAAAGTATTGGCAATGAAAATAGTAAAACTAGCTTTGATATAGGCATACGCAGCTTTACCCATCTCATGATCTGTTTCTTGCTAGTGATAGTTCCACTTGTTTTTGTGATCAATGGCGTAACGAAAGGGAATTGGGCAGAAGCCTTTCTTTTTGCTGTGGCTATTGCGGTGGGCCTCACTCCAGAAATGCTCCCCATGATTGTTACGGCTAATTTGGCTAAGGGTGCGCTAGCCATGGCCAAAAAGAAAGTGATCGTAAAGCGCCTAAATGCCATCCAAAATTTCGGGGCGATGGATGTATTGTGCACCGATAAAACAGGCACGCTCACCGAAGAGTTCGTTGTCTATGGAGATTCCTATGATCCTTTTGGTCTGAAAGACGATTCTGTTTTGCGCTTTGCCTGTCTAAATAGCCGGTTTCAAAATGGATTAAAAAATTTTTTAGACATCGCCTTGATTGAACACTCCTGGACGATTCCGATTTCAAAACAATTTCAAGAATATCGCCTCATCGATGAATTGCCTTTCGATTTTGAGCGCAAAAGAATGTCCGTTTTTTTAGAGCACCAAAACAAATCGAGAGTGTTTATCTGTAAAGGAGCGGTAGAAGAGGTGATAGCGCTATGCCATACAGCGAAACGCGGCGATGCCATTATTCCTATGGATTCTAGAGTGCAAGAATCCTGCTTATCCACGGCAAAACTTTTGAATGAGCGTGGTCTACGCATCATCGCGATTGCGACAAAAAAAATGCCAAGCTCAGTGAACTCTTGTGATCTGTATGACGAGAAAGATCTTACTCTTCTTGGATATACAGCCTTTCTTGATCCGCCAACAAAAGAAAGTGCGAGAGCAGCGGTTCAAGCGCTAACGAAGTATGGCGTTACTGTTAAAGTTCTCACAGGAGATAACGAACGGGTGACTTCGAAGGTAGCAAAAGACGTGGGACTAGACGGAGAGTCTATTCTGCTCGGCCATGAGATCTCGTCCATGAGCGATAGGGAACTTCAGAGTGCTATCGAAAAAACGACAATTTTTGCAAAACTCACTCCAGACCAAAAGCAAAGAGTGATTCACGGATTGCGAGATCGTGGCCATGTGGTGGGCTTTATTGGAGATGGCATTAATGATGCGCCTGCCTTACGAGCGGCCGATGTAGGTATTTCTGTGAACAACGCCGTGGATATCGCAAAAGAGGCTGCTGATATTATTCTTTTAGAAAAAGATCTTTTGGTATTGGAGCAGGGAGTAATTGAGGGCCGTAAAGTTTTCGGAAATATCATTAAATATATCAAGATGGGGGCGAGTTCTAATTTTGGGAATGTCTTTAGCATGCTCGGCGCTAGTTGTTTTCTTCCATTTTTACCGATGTTACCGATACAAATGTTAACGCAAAACTTGCTTTACGATTTTTCCCAATTGGGAATTCCTTTGGACCAAGTGGATGAAGAATATTTGGTAAAACCAAGGAAATGGGAAATTTCAGGAATCAAAAGATTCATGTTGTTTATGGGGCCTGTCAGTTCGCTTTTTGACTATGCTACATTTGCCTTACTTTGGTTTATTTTTAAGGCGAATAGTCCGGCCAGCCAGAGCATTTTTCAGTCCGGATGGTTTGTGGAAGGTTTACTCTCTCAAACCATGATTGTGCATCTTATTCGTACGAGAAAGATACCATTCTTGCAGAGCACGGCCTCTAAGCCATTACTCATCACCACTGCGCTAGTTATGGGAATTGGAATCCTGTTACCCTTTTCTTCTTTCGGTAAAGGCCTAGGATTTGTGTCTCTGCCATGGCTATTTTTTCCTTGGCTGCTTGTAATCCTGGCCTCTTATTGTGTGCTCACGCAAATCATGAAATCTTGGTTCACGAAACGTTATGGCTATTATTGAGTCTTTTGCACCTGCATTGGTAAGTAGATAATACCGGCACCGAGAAATGTAACGATGGCAAAGGAGACTCTCAAGCTAGTGAGTTCCGCCACCCAGCCAATCAGAGGCGGCCCAATCAAAAATCCTAAAAATCCAATGGTGGAGACCGTCGCTATAGCAGAGCTTGCGTTTCTAGTGCTGGATTTTCCCGCTTCGCTGAATACAAGAGGCACAACCGCAGACACGGCAGACACGCCAGAGCAGCCGTGAAACCTGGTGAGGTGAGCCCTAGGCGGGGGCACAAGTGCCGCTAGCTTTTCGATGAACTCAACTGGCGAGAACACGAGGTGGCTTGTGCTATCGCTAAAGGGTTTCTTGAGCTTGAGTAGTACGTCCTCGTTGGGAAGGAGCTTTAGCCGTTCTTCCGCAACGGCAGGCCTCGCGATATACCTACAGAGATGCTCCAGCTTCTGGCGATCATTCGGAGCGCAGTAAACTTCCGCATGGAGGGAGAAACCGTTGACGTTGGCGCAAAGATGCCCGGTTAGCTCTGGCATATCCATGGCTCCAAGGGAGCCAATCCGGCGAATCCACTCGCCTGCGCGTTTCCCTAAAGCCACTTTGCTACGCACACTTGCGGCTTGTAGCTCCAGCATGGCGTCGTCTGTTACGTCTTCCACAATGGCGTCGCCATCCTCGAAGTGGCCTTGTGCTTTGAGACAGCGAATCACTCGGCTAGCAATCGTGCTCACTAAGGCTTTGATTTCTTCATCCGTCGGAGACTCGATCCACCAGAATCTCGGGCCATCTTCCGTGTCAAAGTAGCCGCCTTCCAGTAAGAGCATGTGGAGCCGAGACGGCTCACTGAATCGTTAGCCTCGCAAGGCTGTTAGTCTTGCTATCTTCAGCGCCACCGAAATTGTGCAATGAATTTTGCCAACTGAGACTTTTGTTTATACGAAACCCCTAACCGCATAATCAATACATCTTGCTAGGTTTACTTTTTAGTTGCTAAGATAGCAGGGTATGAAAATTCTCTTGGTTGAAGACGATCCTTCTATTCGAGAAGCTCTTCGAGAGATTCTCGAAATGGAAAAACATCAATGCACAGAAGTTGCGGATGGGCTTCTTGCCACTGAGATTCTGAAAAAATCTACTGCATTTGATTTATTGATCACCGATTTTAGAATGCCAAATATTAATGGTGCGGAACTTCTAGGCTGGTGTAGAAAAAATGCTATTCATTTTCCTGTAATTTTCATTACTGCAGATCGAGAATTATTGCATTTTGAAAAAATTGCGCTATCTGATTGCTGTGCCGTTCTTTTGAGAAAACCAATTCATGTTGTAGAACTCTTAACTGCCATTAGTGATTCCCAAATAAGAAACCACAATCGCCATTTTAAAGATTGAAGAGTATTACTCCAATGATACAAGAACATGACCCAAAATGGTTGCGCTGGCTAGACCAGCATTTTTCCTGGATGGCAATACCGAATTTAGCCATCGTACTCGTCGCGTTGCAGGGTATTGGTTTTGTCCTATTGCAAAATGATCCAAGTGGTCTAGAGCGCATGGTTCTACTGCCAGATCATATTTACCAAGGAGAGATTTGGCGTTTATTTTCTTTTTTAGCTATTCCGGTGGCGCATAGCCCGATTCAACTAGTTTTTTCTCTTCTGTTTTCTTACTTCATTATCAATTCGATTGAATCGGAGTGGGGCGAAGTTAAGACAACTTTTTATGTGCTGACTTCGATTCTTCTTATGGTTGCGTTCGCCTTGATTTTTGATCATCCGGTCACGCAGATTTCTGATTTTTACTCTTCACTATTCTTGGCTGCTGCTGCTTTGTTTCCAGAACAAGAGATTAGAATTTATTTCTTCATTCCAGTGAAATTGAAAGTGTTAGGGTGGCTGGCGATCGCCTTTATTTTATATCGTCTCATTCAATGTGAATGGAAAGATCGATTTTTCCTCTTAGTCATTTACTCTAATTATCTTTTATTTTTTGGGCCGACTATTCTTTATCGATTTAAGAACTGGAAGCGTAAACGAGATTTTCAAAAAAAATATCGTTAGTTTATTGAGCGCACTGAAAAAAGAATAGATTAGACAATGCGCTATTATGAGTAATACTTAGCGGGCGATACCAGTGCACTGGGCAGAAGAACAGGTACGCAAGCCATCGCATTCGCAATCCCCAGAGCATTTTCCAGCACCAGCAGCAGTCCATGCTTCTTTGTAATGGTATTCTTTGCTGTTGCAGGTTTCGGCATTTAACTTCGCAGGTCTAGCTACACCCGAGCAAGCACCTTCTACACAAGAACGCATTCCATCACAGTCACAATCGCTTGCGCATTTGCCAGGGTCAATCGCATTCTTTGCTTCATTGTGATGAAAATTAACATAGTTACACTGATGGTCAGAAGGCACTGGCGTATCTTTTATCGACTTAGCGTTGGCTGGTGAGGCGATGGCGCTTGCAATAAATATTGCGGCAATGAAAATATATTTAGTGATTTTAGCGATGGTCATAATAGCTCCTTAACTGATTTTTTACTCTGTGAGAGAAATCGCACGAGCGACTTCACTCTTTTTTTCAATAGCAAATAACTGAAGCGTTACGGCGTAAAGATTTCGTAAAATAGGTGGTCTCGCTTGCGGACAGATCGTTTATGTGCAGACGGATAATTTTAACATTTTTTACACTAATTTTATTTTTTACAGTTTAGCCTCTTCAAAAGAGGACAATGCAATGAAAAGTATTTATCTCCCTGTATTTGAGTTTGTAAATTTCGAAGATATCGGAAGTTTTTTGAACTGGCTTAGTGCTGTGCCCTCAGGGCGAATCAGTTTTATCAAGATGCAGAAAACAGCTCCTGTGCGATCTACTAAATTAGGTCCGATGCTGAGGCTTCTTGAACAGCTTGCTTTTATCGTAAAAGAGAAGGATGCCGTCTTCATAAGTGCCAGTGGAATGAGATATTCTCTTGCAGAACTAGCAGCAAAAAAAGTGATGATCAAGAATCAATTTTTGATAACTTCACCCATGTGGAATCTTCTCAATCACTTGGAGACTTCCAATACAGGGCGTTTAACAAAAAACGAAGTTTTTGGCATATTAAAGTCTGAGTCCACGATACAAATTACAGAGAAGATGACATTAGGAATTATGGCGTGGGGACATTGCTGTGAGCTTTTCTATTTTGATGAGACTTCGCAGGAAATTTCTCGAATCCTAGTTGGTCATCCGTCTCCTGGAGGAAATAATTCGGGGGTTTTGCAGAAGGCTGCATAATTACATTATGACGAAGTTGATTCTCAAGTTCAAAGTACGGTCGTATTTGCATACCCAGATTAAAGTTTCTGCGCTTGTCGATAAATTTGCGCTGGCAGTGGAGGAGATTTTTGAAACTCCTGGGCGGCCAGATCCCATTTTGAATATTATCTTACGTATTAATCCAATGAAGTTTGCTGAGGTACATCTTGCCTTGAAGAGAATTCCCGAATTGAGAGTGATAGAGAAGTTCTAAGTATGAATCGCGGATCTGTTTTTCCAGGTAGCTTCGATATCCTTTAGGTCAACGGTAACGAGGCCCTTCGTCTTTGCCGCTTCTAAAATAGCTTCACCTTGTACCTTCAGAGCGAGCTGCTCTTCGTGATGTGGAAGTCGGGGTGAAATTCGTTCTAGCACAGATAATATTCGAATCAGTACAGCCGGATTATCTGCGGAGGATTGCCGAATCAAGTCAAAGGCTGATTTGATCAGGCGGGAGAGTTTCACTTCTTGCTCGCAGAGGCGTAGTTTTCCCTGCGCATCAAACCAGCCAGAGTGTCGAGGTTTTTCCGCTATGATAAGAAGCGACTCTCCGAGCCAGTCCACACAGGCCACTCCAGTAAATGTGTCGTTTACTGCAGGACTCAACGCGCGAATAGCGATTTCGACAATCTGGGCAATGCCAAATTCGATATCCTGCTGCAAGACGCGATGCCGTCCCATTCGCACCTGTTTTTTTAGCTGCTTCGAAAAAATATCGACTTGTGATCTTGGCCAAACAGTCGCGAGCACCTCTCCCTGCAACACAAACTGTCCGGGCTTAAAAGCAAAATGAATGGTGGCATCGGATTGCATTGCTAGATTTGCTAACGCTTCGTAGTTAATATATTGCAGGTATCCACTGACCCAGCTCTTAATTGGGCTACTATCACTGCGTTGCTTTTCCGCCAGAGCTCGCTCTGTTACTTCGCGAAGCTCGAAACCGACCACAGGTTTCGTGGAAACATCTACTGCGCTTCTTAAGTCATCCGTAATCCGAGCCACCGCGTCCGGGTTTTGTATGGAAACAGCCACGCGATGGCTATAATAAACGAGAAAGGCGAACGCCACCAATACTACGATCCAAGCGGTAATCAGTGAGACCTGCGGAATAAACGTGCTGTTGGCATCTTGGTGAGTAACCAGAAATACAAGATAGACATAGATGAATGCGGCCATGAACATTCCGATCGTGGCCTGGGTCACCCAGTCTTGAACGAAACGATAGAGTAGTCGGGGACCGAACAGGGTTGCCACCATGGAGAGCACTAGTAGTGCTACTGAAAATATGAGCGCCAAGACCGTGCTCACACAGCCCATCATCGCACTCAAAATAGCGCGTGCGTCATCAATGCCGCCCATCGTGATCCAGTCTGGGATATGAATGATATGATAGGCAGCTAACATATCTGGAATCATGGTGAGACCAAAGAGGAGTAACGCTCCCATGGCCATCTTCAGAGGGATAATCCACAAATTTACGTCATGTCGCTTGCTACGCATAAAAATTTCCAAATAGTAGGTCCGCATAATATATCTGCCTGTTTTACAAAAACACCATCGAAACCGGTGGTGAACAGTAGCTTGCCAAAAAATCTTGATAAAAAATTTATGACCAAGGGCGCGTAAAGATTGTAAGCTTCTCGAAATGCCTAATTTTGCGTACTTGCAATATGCTTTGTTTCTCGCGGTAGTCAGTTTGTTGGTGAAGCCATGCGGAATATACCTATACCAGGTATTTTCTGGTGGTCGCACATTTTTAGATTTTGCCTTTCGCCCTCTAGAGAAGTTCTTCTATCGCTTGGCAGGAGTCGATCCTGATCATTCCATGCATTGGAAAGAATATTTTTTTTCGTTTGCGATCTTTGGCGTGTTTAGTATCCTTCTGCTGTTTTTGCTTTTGTTAGTTCAGCGATGGATGCCGCTCCTTAATTTAAATAAAGAATATTTAACCACACCGCTTACCCTCGACCTAAGCTTCAATACGGCGATTAGTTTTGCCACCACTACCACTTGGCAATCCTATGGGGGAGAAAATACGATGTCGTATTGGACCCAAATGGTGGGCCTTGCTGCGCAGAATTTCTTAGCTGGCGCTGCCGGCCTCGCTGTAGGCATCGCCTTCATCCGTGGTATCACCGCTAGAGCAAGGCCAGGACTAGGCAATTTCTGGGTGGACCTCACTCGCGCCCTGGTTTGGGTATTACTTCCTGCTAGTTTTGTCTTAAGCCTTGTTCTTGTTTGGCAGGGCGTGCCGATGAACTTTCTGCCTTATTCCGTGATCCATACCTTGGAGGGGGGAGTACAAATTATAGCCCAAGGGCCAGTGGCAGCGTTAGAGGCTATTAAAAATTTGGGCACGAATGGTGGTGGCTTTTTTAACGTCAACGGAGCTCACCCGTTTGAGAATCCAACTCCACTCAGCAACTTTTTCGAAATGCTCGCGATCGCTGTTTTGCCTGCTTCTCTCACCTATACGTTTGGACGTTTTGCCAAAGATGCTCGGCAAGGCTGGGCGCTCTACGGATTGATGTTCGGGATTTTTGTGATGGGGATTGTGATCACCCATTGGGCAGAAATACAGCCAAGTGCAGCTTTGCCAAGTGGTATAGTTTCTATGGGTAACTTGGAGGGAAAAGAAACTCGCTTTGGGGTGGGGAGTTCCGTGCTCACCGCAATCACCACATCGAATGGGGCCACAGGTTCTTATAATGCAATGCACGATAGTTTTTCGGCGATTGGTGGGATGATTCCTCTCGCGAATATGCTGATCGGAGAAATCGTTTTCGGCGGGCTTGGTTCGGGTATTTATAGCATGGTTTTCGCCTTGCTCTTGGCCGTTTTTTTATCAAGGCTTGCATGGCGGTCGTGGCCGAATTTTTCAGGCTTTGATCGGAACCCGCTTCGTTTACCTGGGCCGAGATCGGAAGAGCGTCGTGTAGGGAAAGA
>CAIPTA010000013.1 GCA_903867855.1 Oligoflexia bacterium
AATCAGTATAAATCCACCGTTAGTAAATAAAATATAGTTATTTTCTCTTGCTTTACCTGTTTCTATTAGGTTTTTGCATTCGGCCGCGCAGGCGCCTATAATAGTAAAGCAACAAGAGCATGGATGCTCTTTCCCATCATAGGAGATCACGGATGATTTTCTCTTCCACGAAATACAATATTACCCTTGGTATACTCGCATCGACTCTACTGATTTCCACTCAGCCGAGCTTAGCTAGTGAAGCTAAAATATTCCCAGTAAAAAAATCGGATGGCCACTACGACTATTACCGATTGAAGCCAGCTCACCATGATCTTGGCTACAATGCGGTGGTGGAGGAACGCTTGGCAAAGGCAAGGCTTCGCCGTGATCTCCCAAGTTCTTATAAAATTCCCGCAGCAATGCTTCCACCTGTTCGCGATCAGGGTGAACGCGGCACCTGCGCATATTTTGCCACGCTTGGCCTGCTCGAGAGCTACTATATGGCGAAGTCTCCCGCCAATAAAAACCTAAACCTTTCCGAAGAGTGCTTAACAGACGTGAGAAATTGGATGTTTGATCAAAAAGATTATACCGCTGCGGATAAACCCGCTCAGCGGCCGGATCCCGAAGGTGATGATCCAAGCTCCATCGTGATGACAATTGTGAAAAATGGTGTTCCTGAGGCACAGAATTATACTTCCCTCTTTGATTGCCGCTATACGGATGATGATGCCCATAAGAGCATTAGCCTTCCCAACTATTTGGCCACCTTCACAACCACGAATAGCAGCGCCTCACTCAGCTATGGAAAAGACATTAACTTCGATCAAGTGGTAGCACCCTCCTTTGATGCCATCAAAGCGTTACTCGCGAACAATATTCCGGTAGAGATCGGAGTCACCGTGTATAACGAAGATTTCAATAGCTACGATTGGGATTTCGATTCAATGCACGACCGAGATGAAAACCTAGCGGGCGAGCACGCTATTATTCTCACTGGCTATTCGGGGAGCCACTTCATTTTCAAAAACTCATGGGGCGAAAGCTGGGGCTATCATGGCTATGGTACCATCGAGCAACGCCTCATCAAGCACGGCTGGGGATATGATAAGACTCTCGACTTTGTACTAAACGTTCACTACTGAGATCGAGGTCGAAGTTGAGTGAAGTACTCGTAAAGAAAGGTGCCATCCATGTGTACCGCATTTTCGATATTGCGGAAGAGATCAACATGTCTAAAGTGGAACAGCTTCTACGAGATAGTCGTGGGCCGGATCGCTTTATGGTGCCGCGCTATATTGATCGCGCCATCATTGTAAAAAGCCTTCCCGTTAGCTTTCACATTGGCGAGGTTACCCTTTCCTTAAAAACTGGAAGCTATAAAGCTGATGTACTGGTGAAGGTGCGCGACTATGGCGTGCTCTCCATCATCTATCAAATTCAAGTTGCTGCTGGCACGGAGTGGAGTGAATTAATTCGTATCGCGGCCTCCCTAGAAGAAGGAACCGAGATTGATCAGCTTGCAGCACAGCAGGCAAAGGAAGTAAAAGAGGCTTTGCTTCCCGCCTTGAAACAGCCCAATGATTGGAAAGTTTTTGAAGATTATATCATCTATTTTTTGCAGGAACTTTCAGAACCAAACGTAGATGAACTTTTAAAAAGAGCAGATATCCCCTCGCTACTCCTCGCTGAGGACGATACGGTGATTTCCGCGAAAACTCGGGATCTGATTTTGGAGAATATCCATCGCTACAGTGAAAGCGATTGCGCCATCGTGGAGTGGAATAGCGCCTTCGTGCTCGAGCCAAAGGGCAGCCATGAGATTCCAGATATTCTAGAGTTTGCTCTCACTCATCTTTTAGAAATGCGCTACTACGATGAACTCCTCGATAATCGTTTAGGCATTCTCTACGATGAAATCGAGCACAGCAAGGGCCGCCCCTTGCGCGGAAGTTTTGCACAAACCTACCAAGATGCTAGCTCTCGCTATATCGAATTCTGCGAATTTATTGAGCGCGTAGAAAATTCTCTGAAGGTGGTGGGAGATTTTTATCTTGCCACCGTATATCGATCTGCGAATCGCCGCTTCCGGCTCTCCGATTGGCAGCAAAATATCACGCGGAAAATGAATATTCTCGCCCAGGTTTCGAGCCTCCTCCAAGGGGAAGTGAATATGCGGCGCTCTCATCTCTTAGAGATCACCGTGGTGCTCATGATCGCCTTTGAGATCATTTCCGCCGTGCTGCACTGGTTTCATTAAGCAAGGCTAGGGCAGGATATAGAGCTGCTCGCCATCCGCATATTTACCCACGCGCTTACTCTCTAGATTATAGACCATCAGCTTATCCCCTAAACTAAAGAAGATATCCCGGCAATCATGGGAAAATTGAAGATTCAAATCCATAAAGCCCTGGCAATCTGGGCAGGCCCTTTCACGATCAGATATCTTTAGGATCGTTTCGAATTTTTTTCCACTTTTCTGAATTTGCACAAACTTTTCTTGGTTTCTACCTTCACTATTATTTAATACCTGCAAGCTAGCGCCGCCGCACTCTGGGTAGCTGACCATAGGCGAGTGAGCTAGCTTTTCTGGCACACGTTCCTCCCAAAAAGGGGAGAAAGGACTATCATAAATAACCTTTGTGGAATTATCCTGTAACGAATACTGCAAAATTGTTAAGCCGATAAAGCTGGTCTCCACATAGTAGACACTGGAGCCACTTAGGTTCCAGGCAAACAAACCAATCGCAAACTGCTTCTTTGGTAAAGAGGCTTCTTTCATCACTAGTGTATCGCAATCCACCAGGTAGATTCGATCGTATTTCTCACTTCTCGCGACGGCCGCAATCGTTTTTCCATCAGGAGAAAGAGCGGCACGAGTAAAGATGGCAGAGGGCTTCGGCAGTTTCACAGATCGAAGCGATTTTTTGGAACGGTCAAAAATGAAGAGGTCACTATCCTTTTCGCCATCGATCGATAATACAAAAACGCTAGCGCTCGGATTGAAATCGAGAATCTTATATTTACTATCAAATAAGGGCACTGCATCAGCGCCAAGCACCCAGGCTCCTGCCTTACTTCGATAGAGCAGCGTATCCTTGCTATGAAAAAAATCTGCTCGCGCTTCGGCCTCAGCCACGGTTCCAGCATGTTCCACTTTATGGTGTAGAAAGGCACAGGCGCTTAGGAGAGTTAGAACCATATTTAAAGAGATAATCTTATTCCAAAGATGTTTTTTCATGGGCCTATAATTACATAAAAGGCGGTCGATGTTTAATAATTACCGTATTCCGTTAAAACTTGATCAATTAATGGAAGAATAATCCGATAGGCTAGAGGGGAGCACGCGTGGATCGTCGCTACACTATCTGGGGCTTTTTTTTAATTATTCAGTTGGTGCTAGTAAGCGCTGCGGATGCCTCTTGCCCGAGCCTCTTTGAAAAACTCAATCTCAGCATCAAACAAGCTTTTGGCCCTAAGCCTGCGCGCATTTCAGGAGGAAAAGCCTTTCCGCAACGACCGATGTCGCCTCCAAGAGTTAACGCGCTCCAAGACTATACAGCCAAAACCGGTATCCCTCTAAAAATTGTCTCCGAAAGTGGCGGCCTCGTGGATGCTATTGCGGATGCTCGCGATAATAAGGCTCTCTTTTTCTTTCGATATAAGATCGCTACCTTGCCTGCGCCACCCCATGAGCTCTTTTTCAATAAATTGGATGCTAGTGTAGCGGGTACGAAAACTGGATACAGAGAAGATATTAAAGGACAGGGTTTCTATTCCTTGATGCTGCATCGTATGGTGCAACGTCATCCCGAGGTTCGTATGATCAAGGCAAGCTTGGAGTATGATAATTTAGCTCGTATCAATGAATTAGTGAAACAAGGCTACTCTGTGGCCGAAGCTATCAAGGGCACCGCTTCTTATCGCGTTTATGCCCAAAATGGTTTTACGGAAATAGATATCTCCTCCATCTCTTTTACCGAGAAAGAACCAGGCTTGCTTAGCGGCCTTAGTTACTTTGTGCGAAAACCTTAAAGCTTTGGTTTACGAGCAAAGTAGAATGCAGCCCAAATGAGCAGGCCTTGAGCAGGAAGGCGTAGCAGCAAGATCCAAGCAGGTAAATCTTGAAACGCAGTTTGCCTCGCCTGAAACATATAAATATTCGCAGGAAAAACGGCTATGAGTAGCGCAATGATGCCCCAGGCTGCGAGCACTCTTGTTTTCTGGAAGAAAAGCGAAATTCCAAGAACTAGTTCGGCGATGCCACTTAGAAGAATTAGCAGATCATGGTAGGGCAAATAGGGCGGCACGATTGTTCTAAATACATCTGGTTTAACTAAATGAACCACTCCGGCCAGAGTGTAGAATAGTGCCATGGCATAAAGAGAAATCTTCTTCATACCTAATAGTATACTTCAAAAATGTTAAAGTAGGGGATAAGCTTTAACCATGAATCGTTATCAATTTCTAATTGCCCTACTCACTTTGTTCAGCTCTGCAACCAATTCGCTTGCCGCAGAGGCCGAGTCGCAATTCAAACTTGCGGAGCAAGGAAATGCCAAAGCACAGTCCTATTTGGGAACTATGTATGCCTTCGGGCATGGCGTAAAAATGGATAAAAAAGAAGCGGCGAAATGGTTTCTGAAAGCTGCAGAACAAGGCGATATTATAGCGCAATACAATTTGGCAATGCTTTTTCACAGCGGTGAAGGAGTGGCGAAGAATGAGGAAGAGACCGTGAAGTGGCTACAAAAAGCTGCTGACCAAGGCCATGCACTAGCGCAGTACAATCTAGGAACAGAATATTACCATGGCCGTGGGGCGCCAAAGAATTATGTGGAAGCGGCAAAGTGGTATCGCAAAGCGGCAGAACAGGGCAACTATATGGCCCAAACGAATCTAGGGAATATGTACCTAAATGGTGAGGGTGTGCCGAAGGATGAGGCGGAAGCAAAAAAATGGCTTCTAAAAGCAGCCGCGATAAAAAACCCTAAAGTAGCCAACTAGAAGTAAAAGCGCGCACCAATACCTGCTTCAAGATTCGCATCTAAACCTGGAGCTAGGTCAAGCACTGGCGCGATCTCCACATAAAGCTTCACGGATGATTTTGGGATATTCCAGCCAAGACCGAGGGGAACACGGGCACTAAATACTGTTCCCGCATCATTATTAGAAATAATCGCATGGTGGCCTGTGCTGTAGAAACGAAGCTCCGGACCAATCCCAACATAGGGCGTGAGCTGATTAATAAAATCTGAATCCGAAGAAAAAGTGCCAGGAAAGTGAAAGAGATAATCGGTGTAAAGTAGGATAGAGTGGCCCCACGTATAGCCGAAGGCACCATCAATCGATTGTCTCGGCTGTAGCTCAGCCTCTACAGTGAGTGCGGTGGGCTCCCCAAGCACGGCTCCTATACCGAAACGCCCGGCAGTATCTTCTGCGGCAAAAGCGTTCCGCTGTGGCAGCAAAAAAATCAATAACCCCAAAAGAAATATATTCTTCATGAAAGATGCCTCAGTAAAAAGTGTGCTTCTCCTAATTTGCCCCAATTTAGTGGTTTTTCTTAGAGAAACGCGAATATACAATATTTACTGCAAGATCATGGCCGT
>CAIPTA010000014.1 GCA_903867855.1 Oligoflexia bacterium
GGTTATGAAATCGACAAAATACCGATCGTATTTCAGTACAACAAACGGGATCTCCCGAATGTGTGCCCGTTGTCCGAGATGGCGAAAATCCTTAACCCGCATGGCCACCCGAGCTTCGAAGCCGTGGCAAGCCAGGGCGAGGGCGTTCTAGAGACACTTAAAGGTCTCTCGAAGCTGATCTTGAAAGAACTCAAAGGTCAGCCTTAAGAACACCCTCTTCAAAAAAAGTCTTCAAAGCGTGCCCAGCACCCCCTTTGAGCATCAGCGGTCCCATAAATAAAATTTATTCTCTTTCTGGCAGGCTTATTGCTTCAGAAGAGAACCATTATGGAAAAGGAATACGTCATGAAAAATAAAACTTTAGAACTAAACCAGATCAAATCACTTGAAAAGCTGCTTGAAGAGCAACGCAACGAGATACTGAGTAATGGAAAAACTCTTCTTGTCGACTTTAGTACTTCGGAAGACGATCTAAAAGATGAAGTTGACCTTGCTTTAAGTGATATTGAACAGGGCATGAAAATGCGTCTTGGAACAAGAGAGGCACTCTACTTTAAGAAAGTAGAAGAAGCTCTACTGAGAATGCAACAGGGCGAATACGGCCAGTGTGTTGAATGTAGTGCACAGATTGGCTACCGCCGTCTGCAGGCACGTCCTACTGCTGAACTTTGCATCGATTGCAAAGAAGCAGCCGAGCGCAACGAAACGCTCAATGCTGAAGGTCGCAAGCACAAGAGCTTGGGCCAGACACTAAACTTCAAATCATAAATTTAGGGTGGTGCTGATCAGGATGATCGGCATGCGAGGGAGCAGGAAGCGATATCGTGAAGGGGCAATCGCCAGGACGGTGATTTATCTGGTCCATGGATGGACCAACACAATAATTTTCTCCAGAGAGTGATGAGGGCGGGCCGCACATTTCCTGTTAGGGCCAGGGGTGTGCGGCCATTTTAATTTGCAGCTTTTTCATCTACGAGAATAGTTAAGTTAGGGTGCGTGAGAAGTGCTGTTGCAGGCAGGCTTGGATCTTCGCTCATCAATCGCTGATAGACAGCTCGCTTCTTCTCTCCAGTTACAACCAACAAAAGAGATTCACATTTCAGAAAGGTGCCTAGACCATAGGTCTTCGCGCGGCATCCGATTTTTACACCAAGCTCTCGCGCCGATGTTTCACTTAAATTCACTTCGCCAAACGCAAAATCCAGAGGCAAACCCGGCTCATGAAAAGCTACGTGACCATTTAAACCTAAGCCAAGTATTGCTGAGCTCTTTCCAAGAAAGGGTTTTTCTCCTAGATCGAACACTCGCAGCATGGGTAGCTCTTCGCGGAAGAAGGCTTGAAATAGGCCATTTTTCTCGCCCTCAATTACCTCATCCATTTGCAATAACTCTAACTGTTTAAGCGCGCTAGGCACTTCCTCACGCCACTTTGCGTAGACAGGCCGCATCGTGCCCCCCGCAGGAAGAAAAAGCGCTCTAATGCCCTGAGACAGGCTCGTATTTAACCAGGTAGCGCAACTAGCAATGAGTTCGGCTTCAGTTTTCTGCAATCGGCTTTGCATTCTTGCAGTATACTCAAGGAATGAAAAAAGCTCTCTATAACTTATTACTTGTTGCCCACCCGGACGACGAATCTATCTTTTTTTCCGGACTTGTTTTGCGCCGCCGCAAATTACCGTGGCATTTAATTTGTGCGACTGATGGTAACGCAGACGGCAGAGGGGCGGAGCGAAGCGATGAACTCCGACGAGCTGCCAAAATTCTCGGCATTAAAAAAGTGGAGCAGTGGCAATACCCAGATATATACGAAAAGCGCTTGCCGCTTTCCGAAGTAGTGGCGAGGTTGAAAGAGCTTCCGGAACCGATGGAGATTTTTACCCATAATCCAATTGGGGAGTATGGTCACCCCCACCACCAAGATCTTTGCGCCGCAGCTCATCTGGCATTCCCAGAGAAAAAAATTAGTTCCACGGCGTATAACTGCGAGCCTGATTTTTCCATCGCGCTCAGTAAAACAGAAATCGCGAAGAAGAAAAAACTCTATGCAGAGATTTATCGAAAAGAAGCCGAGCGCTTCTTGGAACAATTGCCCTTAGCAAGTACGGAGGGATTCGCGAAATTTACAAAAAAAGAAGCCCTCGCCATGCACGGCTATTTTCTTGGCGATTCTTTGCCAGAGGCAAAGCTGCTAAAGAAGTTTCGCTGGATGCGTGAAATCCTACCCGATATTCGAGATAGGATTTCTGCACGGCGATTCTAGTTAATCGGTGGATTCTGTTGCTGGCGACGAATGAAAGTCGGGATATCGTATTCGTCGTCCGTTAGGTTTGTAACTCCCAAGCTACGAGCAATCTGTTGTGCACGAGCAAGGTCGCTACGAAGATCACGTTTGCCTGGATTTGCTTGAGCACCCGCTGGCTCTTCTTTTTGTGCCGGCTTCGATTCAAACATTTCCACTTGCTCCATTTTCAAAGGAGCAACAGGAGCCGCCGCAATTGGTGCAGGAGCAATTTCAACAGGAAGTGGCTTCGCCATTGCCTGAGGAACTGGTAATTCTTCATCTTGTTCCAAGTTATCTGGAATCGAGGATGCTACTGCCTCTGCCTGCTCATCGAGATCTTGCAAGATGCTTGCGCTAGAGATCACAGGGAGTGGAGGAGTAATCGCCTGCGCTTTTTGAGCAGCAGCCGAAAGATTTTCTGCCTGCGTGCCAATCATGGAGCTAGCCATAATCGGAGCAGAGGTTGGAAGCACAGGCTTCGAGCTCGCTGCTAGGCTTGCTTCAAGCGGATCTTGCGCATTAAGCAATGCGCCGATACCAGTTGCGATCACAGTAATCTTCACGCGATTCTTCATGGATTCGTCGATCACGGAACCGAAAATAATTTCGGCGTCTTCGTGCGCAGCTTCCATGATGAGCGTAGTGGCTTCGTTCACTTCGAAGGTAGTTAGGTCTGGTCCACCAGTTACGTTGATGATCAGGCCAGTTGCGCCATCCACAGAAATATCTTCCAGTAATGGAGAAGAAATCGCATTGGTTGCGGCCTCTACAGCGCGGTGTTCGCCCTCACCCACCCCAGTACCCATCAGAGCCAAACCTTTATTGGCCATAATCGTGCGCACATCGGCGAAATCGGTATTGATAAGGCCGGTGTGATTAATGAGATCAGAAATCCCTTGCACAGCATTGAGGAGCACTTCATCAGCACGGCGGAAAGTATCCACGATGGACATATGATTTCCGGCAATCATCAAGAGACGTTGATTCGGAATCGTGATCAAGGAATCCACGCTCTCACGCAAGAAACGGATACCATCTGCGGCCTGACGACGACGCTTCTTGCCCTCGAAATCGAATGGCTTCGTCACAACACCAACAGTGAGAATGCCGAGCTCTTTGGCAATTTTTGCAATCACGGGAGCTGCACCAGTTCCAGTGCCACCGCCCATACCGGCAGTTACGAAAACCATGTCTGCACCTTGGAGAGCGTCTGCAATTTTATGATAGTCTTCCAGGGCTGCTCTGCGACCTACTTCAGGATTCGCGCCGGCTCCAAGACCTTTGGTGAGTTCACCACCCACAGGAATTTTCACATCAGCTAGGGATGCGGTTAAAGCCTGACGATCTGTATTCACAGCGATAAATTCCACGCCACTGAGTCCAGATTTAATCATCGTGTTAACAGCATTGCCTCCGCCGCCGCCTACACCGATTACTTTAATTTTTGCCCCAGCACTTACTGTTGCTGTTTTGTCGAGCTCAAACATATATCCTCCACCTAGCCTGTTTAAAATAGATCCTTGATCCAGCCGCCCATTACATCGCGCATGCGCTTGTAACTAACACCTTCACTAGACATCGAACGATGCCCTTTTGCCTGCAATTTTTTCGCTGCGTATTTCAGCAAACCCACGCCAGTAGCGAACTTCGGAGAGTTCACAATATCACGCATTCCGCCCATACCTAGAGGAAATCCGCGTTTCACTGGCATATCGAAAACCATCTCTGCGAGCTCTGGCATGCCTTCGAGAAGAGAGCATCCACCAGTGAGCACCACACCGCTACCAATTAGTTCGGTATAGCCCGTCTTCTCGAGCTCCGCTTTAATGAGCTGAAACATTTCTTCTGCTCTTGGCTCAATAATTTCCGCAAGGAGCTTACGGGAGACAATGCGAGGTTGACGTCCGCCAACACCGGGCACTTCAATCGTTTCTTCTGGCGCCACAAGATCCTTCATGCAGGAGCCGTGACGAACTTTAATTTTCTCGGCCTCAGTTTGCGGAGTGCGGAGGCCCACAGCGATATCATTCGTGATATGATTTCCACCGATATTGATTACGCCAGTGTGCACGAGTGCGCCCGCTACGAAGATGCAAATATCAGAAGTGCCACCACCGATATCAACTACAGCAACGCCCAATTCTTTTTCATCTTCAGAAAGAACCGCTTCTGCACTGGCGATTGGCTCAAGCACCAACTCAGAAACATTGATCCCTGCGCGGTTTGCACACTTAATTAAATTTTGTGTAGAAGAAGTGGAAGCGGTGATGATGTGAATCTTGCCTTCGAGACGCACGCCGTTCATGCCGATCGGCTCTTTCACGCCGTCTTGGCCATCGATGATATAGTCTTGCGGAATTAAGTGAATCACTTGGCGATCAGCAGGAATCGCGATGGCTTTCGCAGCATCGATCACGCGCTCCACATCGTTTGCATCTACTTCCCGATTTTTTACCGAGACAACGCCGGAAGAATTAAAACTACGCACATGATTTCCAGCCACACCCACAAAGGCGCTGCCGATTTCACAACCTGCCATGAGTTCTGCTTCTTCAATCGCGCGCTGAATGCCCTCGACTGTAGAATCTATATTGATCACTGCACCCTTGCGGAGTCCAGTGGATGGGCGTGTGCCGATGCCGATAATGTCGATGCCTGTTTCCGTAAGCTGCCCGACAATAGCGCAAATTTTTGTAGTGCCGATATCTAAACCGACAAGGAATTCTTGCTTGGCCACGCCACCCTCCTTAGGGACGTACATCACTACCGGTGCAATGACACGGTAGCCTATACCTTAAGGCTAGGGTGTTTGATCAAGTTTTACAACTATTTTTTTTCCAAGCTCCAAACGAATTAGTCTAGGATTTTTGCCTGCTTGCGCCAGATGCTGCAGCACAATATACATCCGTTTCACTTCGCTCGGCAAATCTTCGGGGGATAGGCTGGCCGTGAAATGCCGCGCCCTACCTGATTTCACAAGCTTTGTGAGCCCCGAGGGGGGGTAGCGCATAGTGAGTAAAAGACTCGGATTAACATCCCGAATGCTTATGTCACCTATATCTTTTGGGCTAGACCAGCCCGATTTTTCCAGAATTTTCAACAATTGAAGGGCACTTAAAATTCGCTCGTGGATGAGTTCCTTAGCGTTTTGTCCAGTTTCGAGGCGCAGTAAGGGATAATCAAGCGAATCATCCTTCGAAAGTTTATAAAACGGCACCCCGGATTGGTTGAGGTAATAAAGAGATTCTGCCCCAAGTATCGCCGCCGGAATTTGCGCTTGGTAACGAATCTGAATTCTATCTGGCAGAGCACGACTAATCGTGGCCGCCGCCACCCAAGGATCTTGTTCCACTCGATGTTTCACCGCCGCTAAATCCAAAGCAAAAATATTTTCACCAATTTGTATATGCGCCAGCTGCAAAATATTTTTCTTATCAGCAGGACCATTCGTGATGATCTCCACTTCGCGAATCGAAAATCGGGAAGAGGTGGTGAGATGGGCATAAAGCTCAATGCCCGCATAAATGAGAAGCACCAAAAGCATAGTGACGGGTAGGGCCACAAAGAAAAACGTTTTTACAAGGCTCTTTGATTTCATTCCAAATACCTTGGCTTGAGCATCACGATCTCTTCTTGCAATTCTACGCCACACTTCGCTTTTACTTCACGCTTCGCCATGGCCACTAGACTGGCCACATCAGCAGCGCACGCACCGCCTTCGTTCACGATAAAATTACAGTGCTTTTCACTAAAACGGGCACCGCCCTCTTTGTGTCCGCGCAAGCCCGCATCCGCAATCAACTGCCAAGCATTTTTCCCAGGAGGATTTCGAAACACACTTCCGCAGCTTGGTAGCTCAATGGGCTGAGCCAACTTTCTTTTTTTCACTGACTCAACTAATTCAGCCTTGATCGTGGGTGCATCGCCCGAGAGTAATTGCAACTTTGCAGAAAGAATCACGCCATCCTCGGGTAAGAAAAATTGCTCTCGATAAGCATAACGTAGAGAAGATTTCTCGTGCACATGAAGACCAGTGGAAAGAGAAAAACTTGTTACTTCTTCCAATCGATCTTGAATCCAGCCAAGCCCCGTTCCCGCATTCATAAAAACGGCACCACCAAGATTACCGGGCACACCAGAAAGAAAGAATATGCCGCCGAGACCCAGCTCCGAACTGGCGCGAAGCAATCTCGCGTTTAAAACTCCCGCCCCCACCTCCACATACCCTCCAGAAAAATGGAGTAAATTTGCATAGAGCTCTTTGGTGGAAATGATCAAGCCTGGAAAGCCCTCATCGGGAGCAAGAACATTGGAGCCATTACCTAGAATGGCATAGGGTATTTTTTTATTTCGAAGTTGAGCGGATAAAAATTGGAGATCTGCCTCATCCTGCGGGAATGCCATGAGCTGAGCCGGTCCGCCAATTCTATAGCTAGTATGCTTAGCCAAGGGCTCATTTTGAAGTATCGAGCTTCCTGAGGGTAAATGATCCACGCTCGCCTCAGAGTTCTTTCAGAAGTTTCTCGCCAGCGAGATATACATTGCCGGCGCCGAGAGTGAGAAATAGATCTCCTTCGTTTAATTTGCCAACAATTTTTCCTGCCGCTGTTTTTGTATCCCCAAGAAATTCTACAGATTTGTGTCCATGAGCGCGAATATCATCTGCTAACTTTTCGGCACTGATGCCGGGAATCGGCTCTTCTCCAGCGGGATAAATATCTGCCATGTAAAGAACATCTGCTTCATCGAATGCCTTCACAAAATCATCATAGCAATCTTGGGTGCGCGAGTAGCGATGCGGCTGAAAGAAAGTAACGATACGCCCGCTCCAAGCTTTCCGGGCTGCTGCAAGCGTGGCGCGGATTTCCGTGGGATGGTGCCCGTAATCATCGTAGATACGCACGCCCTTTGCTTCACCCTTAAACTCGAAGCGGCGACGCACACCCTTGAACTGCTCGGAACCACTGCATACCTGCGCAAAGCTAAGACCAATTTCTAAGCCAATCGCCGTAGCAGCTAATGTATTCAATACATTATGTTTACCGGGCACATTGCAGCGCATTTCACCTAGCTTTTCTTCTCCACGCCAAACCTCAAAATTTGATCCAAAATTGGAAAATTGTAGATTGCGGGCCTGCAGATCGGCTTGAGGAGAAAATCCATAGGTAACAAAGGGCTTTTTAACCCGTGGTAAAATGGAGCGCACATTATCATCGTCGATACAAAGGGCCGCCAATCCATAGAAAGGAATGCGATTAATAAAATCCACAAAAGCATCTTTAATATTGGCAATGGAACCATAATTATTCAGGTGATCATTATCAATATTCGTAACCACTGCGATAGTTGCAGGCAGCACGAGAAAGCTTTTATCGCTTTCATCTGCCTCGGCCACCAAAAAATCTCCTTTGCCGAGTTTTGCATTTCCACCAAGGGCATCCACTCTTCCGCCGATGATAATCGTTGGATCGAGGCCGGAATTTTGCACGATAGTAGCGATGATACTAGTTGTGGTTGTTTTTCCATGGGTACCAGCGATGGCAATACCCATTTGCATTTTCATCAATTCGCCTAGCATTTCTGCGCGCTGGATAATGGGAGTTTTCGATTTTCGTGCCGCGATTATTTCAGGATTTTTTTCATCGATCGCACTGGAAACCACCACCACATCGGCATTCTCTAGATTTTTTTCGTGATGCCCATAGTGAATAGCCGCATTCAGCGACTCCAAGCGCCGCGTGATATCACTCTCCACGATATCGCTGCCGCTCACCTTATAGCCTTGGTTGATGAGAATCTCCGCGATTCCGCTCATACCGATGCCGCCGATTCCGATGAAATGAACCTTTTTCTTTCTCGTTTTATACATACTATTTTCCTAAAATCGACCTTGCGATCGCGCCGGCAGAATCTGGATTATGCAAGGATTGGATCGTTTCCGCATAGCGTACGAGACGCTGACGGTCATAATAGAGCCCTTTAATAATCGCCGCAAGCTTTTCACCAGTGAGCTCGGGCTGGAGATGTACATCGCAGGCACCTAAATTTTTCATTTCCTGCGCATTATGCTCTTGGTGCCTATCCTTAGACACAAGCGGAATCAGGATCGCCGCCTTGCCCACGGCCGCCAGCTCCGCCAGGCTAGATGCTCCGGCGCGGCAAATCACGAGATGAGCCTCGCGGTAAGCGTTGGTCATGTCATAGACATATTGCTCTACCTTCGCTGACGAAAAGGACTGTGCCGCATAGGCGTTCTTTACATTTTCAAAATCTTGCATGCCCGTTTGATGATGAATGAAAATCTGTTCATCCTTAAAATGAGAAAGAGAAGCACAAATCAATCGATTGATTCCCACCGCCCCCTGAGATCCTCCAAACACAAAAATATGAAAAGGGTTTTTTGAAAAAAGATCTTTGGAGCTCCACTTTGCGGCATTCAGCTCTGCGCGGCAGGGATGCCCCACCACCATTGTTTCCTTGCCTGCAAAATTGGCCTTCGACGCTGCGAAATTAAGAAATATTTTTTTGCAAAATTTAGCCATCCATCGATTCGCCAGGCCGGGGATACGGTTCTGTTCTAAAATTGCGCAGGGAATTCCCATTAGCGCGGCGGTGATGATAAATGGAGCACCAGCATACCCGCCCGCACTAAACACAAACTGGGGGCGTCTCTTTCTTAGTAAATGAAAACACTTTATAAAAGATCCTAGCAGAGTAAAAATAGTTCGTAGGATTTTTAGGGGGCTTTGCCCTTTTAGTTTTCCCGAGGGGATAAGCAGCAATTCATAGCCCGCACGCGGAACTAGCTTTTCCTCGATGCTTCCCGGAGTGCTCACAAAAAAACATTCAAGGCCCGGCTGGATTTTTTTCATTTCATCGGCCACAGCAATGAGAGGGTAAACGTGCCCGCCAGAGCCGCCGCCCGCAAAGGCGATGCGATCGATCGCAGCCATTAGGCCGATCTCTCTAGCTTAGACTGGGCAGAGATATTGAGCAGAATACCCATGATAGTCATCGCGCAAATAATAGAGGATCCACCACTGGAGATAAACGGCAAGTTCATCCCTTTATTTGGAAATAGACCGAGCACAATCGCTGCATTCCAAAATACTTCGAAGCCCAGCATCAGGGTGAGACCCGAGGCCAGTAGTGCTCCGAAACGATCATTGCATTTCGCAGAAACTCGCACACCGCGGAATAGCAAAAAGAGAAAAGCCAAAATCAGCAGACCAATTCCAAGAAAGCCCAATTCTTCCCCTACTACCGATAAAATAAAATCATTGTGTGCCTCGGGCAAATAAAAGATTTTCGCTTTGCTATTCCCGAGACCCACTCCGAAAAGTCCGCCACGATAGAAAGCCAGGAAGGATTGAATGATTTGGAAGCCAGCTCCTTGTGGATCGGCCCATGGATTTAAGTAGGTGAGAAGCCTTGCCCGGCGGTAAGGCGCAAGAATCATAAGGCCAGCGAAGAGAGGAAGCACAGCACCTACGGCTCCCAGCAAATAGCGAAGTCGCAATCCGGCCAAATAAACCAAGACACCCGTGATCGTGAGTACTAATGCAGAGCTACCGAAATCAGGCTCGAGCAAGCAGAGTAAGATCATGAGAACTGCAGGCCAGAGTTCTAGTAAAAATCGAAAAGAAATTTTTTCAAAGTTCATTTCTTTGCGTGAAAGGCGCGCAGAAAGAAAAATTAACAATCCAACTTTTGCAAATTCTACGGGCTGAATGGTGAAACCGCCAAGGCTGATCCAACGCCTCGCTCCGCCTGCCTTATGACCAATACCGGGCACGAGCACTGCCATCATGAGGCCAATACAGGCTAGAAAAATGGGAAGCGAAAGTTTTTGCCAAACACGATAATCAAGAAAACGACAGAAGCTCATCATGGCGAGCCCGGCGCCGAGAAAGAGTAAATGGCGGTTGAAGTAGTAGAGTCCATCGCCGAATTTTTCTTGGGAGAAGATATAGCTCGCGCTGTACACCATCACGAGACCGAACGCAGCGATGCTCAGTGCTGTAAACAGCAAAAGTCGATCGCAAGAACCAGAGAGCGAAAACGGCAGGCGTTTTACTAACTCAGAGTTCTTCCACGTATTTTTTAAAGTAGTTGCCCCGCTCTTCATAGCTTACAAACATATCGTAACTCTCACAGCCAGGAGATAACAAGATGATGTCTCCTTCCCGCGATTTTTGATAGGAAAGCAGCACGGCCTCTTCGAAGGTGCCCACAAGGAAGGTTTCCGTGTAATCACCAACGCAGCGATTGATATGTTCTTTGGCTTCTCCCACGAGGATCATGGTTTTCACCTTGGTCTTCACGAGATCGGTAAGAGAAGTGAAATCACCCTGTGCGTCACGTCCACCTGCCACCAAAATAATTGGATCGAGAGGAAAGGATTCCAGGGATTTGCGAAGCGCTTCTACAGAAACAGTGCGGGAATCATTCACAAAGCGAACGCCACCCTTTTTCTTCACAAATTCTAGGCGATGAGGAACGCTGGCAAAATTATCGAGCACCTTTTGAATATTCTCGTTCGATACGCCGAGAACCTTCGCCACATTGAGCGCTGCCATCGCGTTATCTTTATTGTGCAAGCCGAAGAGCTTGAAGTGACGCAAATTGAAAGTAGTTTTCTGTTCATTCTCTAGCCAAACGAGTTCGCGGCTATTGAGAAGGTAAGAGCCCTTATAGAGCTTGGCGATCTCTGGGCCGAGAGCAATTGGATCTTTGCGACGGAAGACTCGCTTCTGTGCGGGATTTCCTGCCACCACTTGTTTGAGGCTCGCATCACGGAAGTTATAGACGATGAAACACTTCTCATCGAGATTGCGCAAAAGATTACGAAGCGCGCTAGAGTAATCCTCTAATCGTGGAAAGCGCTCAGGAAATGGGGGCTGTAGGCTGGTGAGCACCGCAATGTGCGGACGGAATGCTTGCAAACCGTCTAGTTGAGACGCAGAGAGCTCCAGGAAGATATAATCAGCGCGCTCTTTTTTGAGTAGAAAGTGAGCGAGCGGCTCACCGTGATCACCCGAATAGAAAACCTTTTTACCCTGCGCTTCCACAATTGCTTTCGCTAAAATCGCAGCGCTAGTTTTTCCTTCGGTGCCCGCAAAAGCAACAATGGGAAGATCAATTTCTCTACTCAATAGTTCCACATCGTTGAAGATTGGAATTCCTTTGGCCTTGGCTTCATCCAAAGGCTTCGTATCTAAACGCACATTAGAGGAGATAAGCACAAACTCCGCTCCATCAAAGGTAGCGGAAGAATATTTTCCATATTCCGCATGCACTTCTGGATGCAAAAGGGATAGTTCTTTCGCGAGCTCCATCACTTGGTCTTTTGGATTGAGTTCGCTGAGCTGAATTTTCGCGCCGTTCGCATGTAGTAGCTGAGCAATAGCCAGGGTGGATTTATCCAAGCCCATGATGGCAACTGTTTTGCCTGCGAAATGTGAAATGCCTTGCTTCATAGATCTCCAATAAAGCTATCTGAGTTTAAGAGTGGATAGCGCAATCAAGGAAAGTAATATCGATATAATCCAAAACCGCACAATCACCTTTGGTTCGGGCCATCCCTTTAACTCAAAGTGGTGGTGAATCGGTGCCATTTTAAAAACTCGCTTTCCACGAGTCTTAAAGGAAGCCACCTGAACCATCACAGATATAGCCTCCATAACAAAAACGCCGCCAACTACCAAAAGTAAAATTTCATTTTTCGTAACCACTGCCAGCGAGCCAATTGCGCCGCCCAGCGACAAACTACCCACATCGCCCATGAACACTTGTGCGGGATGGGCATTATACCAAAGGAAGCCCAAGCCCGATGCAGCCATCGCAGCAGCAAACACCGTTAGCTCGCCCGATCCAGGAATATGGGGAATTTCCAAATACTCCGCAATTTTGGCGTTACCCGCTACATAGGCGAAGATAGCAAAGGTAGCAGAAGTAGTGATCACAGAGCCAATAGCTAATCCATCGAGACCATCCGTGAGATTCACTGCATTCGCGGAACCCACAATCACGAGCATAGCGAAGGGAACATAGAGATATCCGAGAGGAATCACAAGATGCTTAAAGAAGGGCAGAGCGAGATTCGTATCCACATCTGTATAGGTTTGAATCAACCAGGCAGCCACACCCGCCACCAGAAATTGAAAAAAGAGCTTCTGACGAGCCGATAGACCCTTGGTATTCTTATGCACTACCTTCCGGTAATCATCCACCCAGCCGATCATCCCATTGCCAACCGTGACAAACATCACAATCCACAGGCCAATATTTTTAAGGTCACCCCAAAGCAAAACGGCCATCAATAGAGCGAAGAGAATAAGAGCACCACCCATGGTGGGCGTGCCAGATTTCTTTTTGTGGGTTTGCGGACCATCATCACGAACCACCTGGCCGAGCTGAAGCGAGCGAAGACGGTTGATAAACCAGGGCCCGAGCGCGAGGGAGAGCAAGAGCGCCGTAACGGCTGCGCCAAAACTACGAAAAGTGATATAGCGAAAAATATTTAGCGCGGATAGCTGGCCCGCGAGGGGAAAGAGGAGCTGGTATAGCATTCGTAATCTTGGTCAAGTTTCGCGATGGCTGTCAACTTCAATTTGACGCAGAATCTTTTGCGCTTCTTCGCGATCATCGAAGGGAAATTCTTGTTTGCCGATGATTTGTCCGCTCTCGTGACCCTTCCCAGCAATACAAATCACATCGCCCTGTTTGGCCTGCGTTAAGGCGATCCGAATCGCCTCGCGGCGATCTGGCTCCACCACAAAAGTTCGCCGCAGCGTGGGGTGCCTGCGCATTTCCAACTCAAAGTTTTCTTGCACAGTGGCGATAATTTTTAAGGGATCTTCGGTGCGTGGGTTATCAGAAGTGATCACGGCGTGATCGGCCAATCGCGCAGCCACTTGTCCTAGCTGCACCCTGCGCATGGGGTCACGATCTCCCCCAGCCCCGAATACAACAATGAGGCGCCCGGCACAAATCGCTCGCAAGGTTCGGAGCACATTTTCCAACGCCGTGCCCATATGGGCGAAATCTACGAAAACTTGAAAGGGCAATTTGCTTTCTATGCGCTGTAGGCGCCCCGGCACGAATTCGAGATTCTGAATCCCACACTCTATAGCGCCAGAATCAACGCCCATCGCATGAGCAAGAGCCATGGCACCCAAAATATTATCCAAATTGAATTCGCCAGTAAGTTTACTTTTAATAGCGATGCTTCGACCATTCTGAGTGGAAAGCTTGCCCAATGTTTCTAGACCATCCATTTGGATGCCGTGAGAAACATAGTCACCCTGGCTTTTGCTCGTGGAGAAAACTCTTAGCTTCGATTCTCTCAGTAAACGCTCGCCATAGAGATTATCTTTATTGATCACTGCAACGGGATCTCTGCCGCCCTTTGCCCCAGCATATTCTGTGAAAAGCAGACGCTTGGCCTCATAGTATTTTTCCATGGACCCGTAAAAGTCTAAGTGGTCTTCGCTCAAATTGGTGAAAATCATTCCGTCAAACTGACAAGCATGAACCCTTGCGAGGCTCAGCGCATGAGAGGATACTTCTAATACCGCAACTTCTGCTCCATGCGCGTGCGCATCGCGCAGAAATTTTTGTAAATCATAGCTTTCCATTGTGGTGCGCTCTGATTTCATTTTAAATCCAGGATAGTGACATTCCACCGTGCCGAGCAGCGCTGTTTTTTTTCCGCTAGCCGCAAAGATTGATTCCACGAGAAAACTAGAACTTGTTTTTCCTTTTGTTCCCGTGATTCCAATAGTGAGTAATTTTTTGCAAGGATGCTCAAAGAAAGTTGCACTTGCTTCAGCCAATGCCACGCGAACATCGGGCACCTTGATGCAGCTGTCCTCCAGCTCTGCAGGAATGCTTGCCTTTTCATCCACCACGCAAGCAATTGCCCCATTACTCAGCGCACTTGCGACGAATTGAAAGCCATCTTGCGTATGCCCAGGAATTGCGAAGAAGAGCTCGCCCGCTTTTATTTTTCTGGAGTCATAGCGGAGGTCTACAATTTCAGGATTTTTTTGCTTTAGATCGGAGGAGAGCTCATATTTTTGATTCGCTAAGACACTTAGCAAGTTCATGGCAATACCGAATCTCGATCTAAGCGAATAGAAACTGTTTCTCCACGATGGAAGGGTTTTCCCGCTGCTGGGATTTGTTCCACCACGAGCCCTCCGCCATGGAGCTTTAGCTGCACATCCTTTTTATCAAAGGCATCGAGCACCTCGCGAGCGCTCTGCCCCATCAAATTCGGCATGATTAGGCCATCTTTTGTTTCTTGTAAACTTGTAGGCGCCACTACTTTTACGGCGGAAGGAAATTTCGTTTCCCGCTTTGCGAGCGGCAATGTTGGAGTGATCGCCTCCAGCGGAGCCACGCCCTCTTTGGCGAGAGCAGCCGCCATCACTTTTCTAAAAATTGGTGCGGCTACTTCACCACCAAAATAGGGAAATTTAGGCTCGTCCACTGAAACGAAGAGCACATAGTTCGGGTGCACACCCTTCACGAAGCCAATGAAACTCGCCACATATTTGCCGGAGCGGTAGCCGTGGCCGCCGAATGCCTTTTGCGCAGTACCCGTTTTTCCAATCACCGTGAAGCCAGGAATGGCGGCTTTCGGGCCGGTTCCCTCTGTGGTGGCCACCTTTAAAAGCATCTCTCGCACATCGGCTACGGAGGCCTCAGAAATCACGCGCTCTTTTTTGTCGGCTGCGATTTCCTTCATTTGCTCTTCATCGCCATTTAAAAATTGCTTCAAGAGATGGGGACGCACAAAATATCCACCATTCGCAAGAGCCGCATAGGCACGAATCATTTGAATTGGAGTAACGCTCACGCCCTGCCCGAAAGAAATATTACTTTGAGCAATCTTCGACCAGGATTTTGGATCAGACAAAAGACCAGTCACTTCTCCAGGAAGATCAATCCCCGTCTTCTGAGTGAGGCCCATCTTTTTATACCAATTATACATCCCCTCAGGACCAAACAAGAACCCAACTTTTGTGGCACCGATATTACTAGAGTGCTGGAGCACTTCACCAACTTTTAACCAGCCCCACTTATCCTTTGACTCCGCTTCATTCACGAAGTGTTTACCGATTTGCATTTTTCCGTATTCACAAAAAACTTTCGTTTTTGCCGTGATAGCTTTTGCTTCTAGTGCGCCCGCCACCAAGATCGGTTTCATCGTTGAGCCCGGCTCGTAGGTATCTGTTACGCTGCGATTGCGTCGAAATTCTATCCCGCCCTCTACTTTATTTGGGTTATAGCTGGGATAACTGCCCATCGCCGTGATCTCACCAGTCTCCGCATTCATGAGAATGGCATTTCCAGAGTGAGCGCCGGCGGCCCTCACTCCAGCCTCTAACTCTGCCTCAAGAGCATGTTGCAAATCTTTATCAATAGTAAGGATGAGGGTGCTTCCATCCGCGGCGCGTGGCTTGGTGGCAACACCAGATAATTCTTTATCGTACCGGCGCTCCACGCCCTCCAGACCATTGGAATCTAGGCCCGTAAATCCCAAAATATGCGCTGCCAAATTTTGGTTTGGATAAAAGCGCTTACTCTCTTTTGCAAGACCGAAGGCTACGGCGAGTCCCGGATGCTTATCAAAAAGCGCCTGCATCGCAGACTCATCTTTTTCACTTAAGCGGCGCTTCACCCAAGCGAATCCGCGCTCACCTTGCAGCTTGGCGCGCACATGAGCCAGCGGCAGATCGAGTGCTTTAGCAATCCAGGCCGCCACCTGCGCCTTCTTATCTACTTTTTCCGGATTCACATAGAGGGATTTCACTTCAAGACTCACCGCGATCGGCTCGCGATTGCGATCCAAAATATACCCGCGGCGAGGAATTTGGGGAGGCTCTTGGTGAAATTGCCGCTCCAATGCCACCGCGAGTCGTTTCGACGGCACAAGCATGATATACGCCGCACGCACCATCACACCCATACCCAACAGGGCAACAAAAAGAAATCCTACTCCAAGGCGTATTCTAAAATTCTTATCCATGATTCCTATTTTGGTTCGCGGGCTATGATTACTTGTTCTGGGCTTGGTCTCTTTAAATTGTATTTTTGTACGCCGAGTTCTTCAAGGCGTTTCGGTGAAGTGAGGCGCGCCCACTCCACTTTTAAGCGATTGCTCTCGAGAGTGACTTCTTGCTCTCGTTCCTTCAATCGCACAGATTCTCGGCGCAAGCGGATATTTTGCAGACGTGTCCAGACGAAAAAAAGCGTGATCGCCGTCACGGCTCCCATCACTAAAAATACGCGCACTGTTCCTGATTTTTTCGCAGCCATCACATCCTCAAGTATTCTTCAAGAATACACGGAGTTTGGCGCTTCTGGCTCGTGGATTTTGCGATATTTCTTCGTCAGTAGGAATGATGGGCTTTCTCTGAACTAATTCGCCCTCTGGTTTATTGCATCGTGGACAAGTCATGATCGTTGGTGGGCAAATACACGCCGCAGTTAAAAATTTTAGTCGCTCTTTGATCGGGCGATCTTCCAGCGAGTGAAACGAGATGGCCGCAAACACTCCACCGGGATTTAGGAGTGACGGAATTTCTTGCAATACTTTTTCTATGCTCTCCAATTCCTTATTTACTACGATGCGGATCGCTTGAAATACACGGGTTGCGGGATGAATTCCTTTTGGATCACGCGGTACCGCACCCCTGATAATATTGGAAAGCGTTGCCGTATCCGCTATCGGCTCACTTGATCTTCGCTCCACAATTCTTCCGGCTATTTTGCGCGAGAAGCGTTCTTCGCCATACTTGAAAAAGATTTTTTCCAGATCCTCTTGGGGCCACTCATTCACTAGATTATACGCGCTGAAGGGTTGCGACTGATCCATTCGCATATCGAGTGGGCCATTTTTCGCAAAACTAAAGCCACGTTCCGCCTGATCAATCTGAAAGGAAGACACGCCAGCGTCTATCAAGATGCCATCCACCGCATTCACGCCCACTTCTTTTAGACGCTCGCGGATATCTCCATAGTTCCCATGGATTAAGATGAGTCTGCCGTCTGCGATTTCTACGGCAAAGCGAGTACGGGCCTCCGCAAGGCGTTCCTCATCCAGGTCAAACGCATAAAGTTTGATATCTTTTCTTCGAGATAGAATTTCGGCTGTATGCCCCCCGCCCCCAAGCGTGGCATCCACGAAAATAGTGCCACTACTGCGCAGCAGGGCATCCACACTTTCATGAAGGAGAACAGAGACGTGACTCATGGATTCATTGTAGCGCTTCGTCTGCGCTAGCTACATCGATTTTTTGCTCATCGTGTTTTAATATCGCCGGAATTTTTTCGTATTTGGTGAGAAAGTCTTCCCGAGATTCCACCGGCACCCGCACCGTATAGCCAACCGGAATATAGCGCAGGCCAGTATACACAAGATCCGTGAGGGCGGGGTTCAGCTCCCGAAAATCTTCCGCTTTAATGCCCATATTTGAGACAAAATCCTTCTGATCGATAAAATCGGGCATCACAAACTCATCAAACTCTAATTTTTTAGCACGCGCCGTATTTTGCAAAAAATAGTCAGCGTTCTTCGCCACATAAATCGCGCCCAAGAAGCTCGCGTAGTAATTTTCGGAGGCGAAACCAAAGCTCTTGCCATCATAGTGGCGGATGATCGAGGCAATCGAGCGCGTGCCCACCACTCGCGTGGCATTGGCAATTCCGTTAGCACCGTGATTATAGGCGGTGATGGCGAGCGGCCAATCTTTTAGGAAATCGAAGTTTTGCTTCATCAACCGAGCGGCTGCCTCTGCGGCTCGCATGGGATCATTGCGCTCATCCACTACCTCATCCACGCGCAAAAAAAGTTTTCCGGTATACGGCATAAACTGCCACATGCCTGCAGCACCAACCGTTGATCTAACCACAGAATGAAAACCAGATTCCACAAAAGGCAAATAGGCCAAATCAGCGGGCAAACCAAAGTTTTCAAAAACCTTCAGCATGCGGGGAAGGTAGCGGCCGGAAATAAAGAGTGACTCTGCAAAGGTATCCTTCAAGCCAGATTGTCCATGCACATGCTTTGGATCTGCTGCTTCTGCGAATTTTTCCGGCGCATGAATTTTCGCGTAGAGCTGATAGACTTCAAATTCTTCTTTTGGCAATTTTTCTGGCTTCAAGGCGCCACTCTCCAAGCGCTGCTGCTTCGACGCCAAATTGTTCAAAATGTGGATATAATGCCGCTTAATTTTTAGAAAGCTATGTGGATTCTTTTCCGTATCAATAACCGTGTAAACAATCTCGGGATATTTATCGTTATGGACCACTGTTTTCTTGGAATCATATAGCGTGTAGATATTCACCCAGAATCGTACGCGCGGCAGCAGCTCCTCTTCCATGGGAAACTCAGCAGGAAACTCCATGGGCGGCAATGCCTTAGTAACAAGGGCCTCTTCTGCGTGGACAAGTGGCAGAATAAAGATGGCGGCAAGAAAAGTACTTAGCTTTACTAAAGTTTCAATCTTTGCATTAACTCGACACATTTATCTTCCCATTCTCGCATACCAGCCAGGAGGGATCCGTTGCCGCGTTCGTCGTTTTGTAAAACAGAAAAGACCAATGTTTCTCCACCTGCGGTAGTAGTGACTCCAACTAGAGCCGTTACCGCACGTTTCGCCCAGAGTGTGCCGGATTTCGCGCGCACATTTTCTGGTACAAAGTCTGCATCATGATTTTTAAAACGATTCTTTAGGGTTCCGGTTTTCCCGCCAATTGGCAAGGTACTTACTAGATCGGCAAATGCGGGAAAATCTCGATAGGCATTTTGCAAATTATCGACAAAACATTTCGAGCTCACTCCATTATTTTCCGTGAGCCCCGATCCGTTATCAAAGCTTGCGTTACGACAGCTGTCTGTTTGTTTTACATAGTCTAGAATCGTCTGTCGCGACTTTGAGATCGCTGCAGGTGCGCCATTCACAGCGGCTCCCAGCCCATGATAAATTTCTTCCGCCATAAAATTATTGCTAAAGGAATTATAAAGGCGCGCCAATTCTAAAAGAGAAAGGCTCTGCTGACTTACTAACAGTGTATTGGGGATATCTTCTGGCTTAAACGAAACGCCTACAAAATCTTTGGCTATTTGCATTCCGTTGGCACGCAAAAGTGCAGCAAAAACATCAGCCACATAGGGTGCGGGATTTGTAACCGTTGCATACACCACGGAAGGAACGGCATCTCGCCCCACGCTTCCCTCTAACTCAAAAGTTTCTTGGGTGGCTGTGTGCCCAATAGAACGTATCGAAATGGAATTTCTCCCGCCAGACACACTCCTCAATTTATTCACCAGAACGATATACGCGTTATTCGTGGGCCCCACCTCCACATTTGGTTTTGCTCCCGTTTTCGCGGGGGTAACGTGCACCTCTACACTATTAAAATTAAGACTCGTGGCACTCACTACCGCAGCAAATGGCTGAGTGGTATCCTCCCACTCTAGGAGACCGCGATAGTCCTCCGAAAAGGCAGAGTTATTCACCTTAATGCCACCGGTAATGTGCTTAATTCCAAAGCGCGCCACATCTTTGGCGAGCAACCAGATCCGCTCACTCACTAAAAAAGGATCCCCGTTGCCCTGTAAAACTAAATTCCCCTGCAAGGTATCGCCCTTAATCACTCCATCCACATATACATTCGTAGCGAAGCTAAATTGCTCGCCCATCTTGGCAAAAGCCGCCTGGGTGGTGAGTAATTTCATCGATGATGCCGTGTTCAGCTGCTTATTTTCATTCGCAGCGAAGAGGATTTGATTACGCCCCAAGACTTGTACATCGATGGAAACTGTATTTTTACTGCTTAAGCGCGCCATCTGTGCCTGCATTTTTGCCTGAAACTCAGGAAGACTTAAGGTATCGCCCCAAGCCAGCATAGGAAAAATCGATAGAGCAAAAATAGCAAAAACAGGGGTAGATCTATTCACAGCGCCTCCATGCATAGTAGCATAGCGAAAAAGCAGCAGGTGGTCTCTTGAAGAAATGGGTATTGGTCAGTTTCCTAGCTTGTCAGTTCGTTGCATGTGCAAGGCGCAGCCTCTCGCCCGCGGATACCATCACCACTGCCATTAGCGCACCCATTCAAAGTTTGCATCCGCTCTACACCACCGATGCAGATGGCCAACACATAAATGAGCTAGTGCACTCCTCCCTGATTCGTCATGGCGCCGATTTGCTACCGAAGCCCTATCTCGCAGAAAGCTTTAAGATCATCAACGACACCACCGTTGAACTGAAACTTCGAGAGGGCTGCAAATTTTCCAACGGTAGAGCGCTTACTCTGGATGATGTGGAAGCATCGGTTGCTTTTTACTCTAGCCCCAAACTGAAATCCTCTGTTTCGCAAACTTTTCGACACGTGAATCGCTTCGAAAAATTACCAAATCTTCGCTTTCGCCTCCATACGGATAAGGTTACTCCCTCCCTCCTTTCGGATCTCGCTCTATTGAAAATTCTTCCCGCAGAAGCCATGAAGGAAGAGGGAGCCAATGTATTACCGGGAATTGGTCCCTACAAAGTTACCGCATTTGGCCCCTCGGAAATTCGCCTGGAAAAAGCGGAGAGTGGCTGCCTACCCTCCGGCAATGTGGACAAAATTGTGGTGAAAGTGGTTCGAGATGATCTATCTCGCTACTTGAAATTGGTGCGGGGAGAATTGGATGCTGTTTATAATGAGATGGACTATCGCAAAATCCTGAAGATTGAAAAATCGCCAGAGCTTGGCCTTCGCGTTGCGATGCTGCCAGGAATTGGGTTCAATTATATTGGTCTCAATATAACGAATCCCAAGCTTGCCGATATTCGGGTGCGCAGAGCGCTTGCGCTAGCCCTAGATATTCCATCCATCATCCGCTATAAAAGCGCGGGCCAAACCACTCAAGCCAGAAATCTACTTTCCGACACCAACTTCTACGCCAACCTACAAATCCCGAAAGTGGATCGCAATTTAAAAGAAGCCAAGCGACTCCTAGATGAGGCGGGCTATTTTAACGGCGAGAACAAGAAGCCGAAACTCAATCTCACCTTCAAAACCACCACAAATGATATCGCGATCGAAAATGCAAAAGTGATTATTTCTCAGCTCGAAGAAGCTGGAATTTCTGTAGAGAATCGAGCCTACGAGTGGGGAATTTTCTATAGCGATGTGAAAAAGCACAATGTGGAAATGTATTTACTCCGCTGGGTTGGCATCACAGAGCCAGGCATTTATTTTGATATCTTTCATTCTGGAGAGAGATCTCGTAATAACCGCTCGGGCTATAGTAATCCGGAAATGGACAAATACTTAGAGGTGGGTCAAGGCACTATCGATCCCTTTAAAAGAAAATTGGCCTTCGCGAAAGTGCAGGAGCTTGTGGCGAGAGATTTGCCACTCATTGGTCTTTGGTATCCAGAAAATTCCTTTGTGTATAGAAAAGAAATCTCTGATGTAAATCTAGAAACAAATGGTAGTTGGCTAAGTTTCTTAAGCATGAAAAAATCCGCCGGAGAGAATCGATGAGTCGTCGCTTTTTTTTAGATAGCAGCCCTCCCCCCACCGGCCAGTTCTCCCTTTCGCAAGTAGAGGCTCCCGATGAAATTCATCACCTCACCCGAGTGCTCCGATTGGGCGCCGGGGATACACTAATTTTCGTGAATGGGCGCGGCCTTGAAACAGAAGCGCGCATCCTTCAGGCGGATAAGAGCAGCTTGCAACTGGAAATTATCACGCAGACCCAAACCGAGCAGGCAAAGCCACGAATTCATCTCTGCCAAGCTGCGCTGAAGGGTGCGAAAATGGATTGGCTTATTGAAAAGCTAACGGAACTTGGAGTAAGTGAACTGCACCTGCTCACCACAGAGTTTAGCGTGCGTCAGGAAGAAAACTCTCGCCTTGATCGCTGGGATCGAATTGTAAAATCTGCGATGAAGCAATCCGAAAATCCGCAGTGGCTTAAGATTCACGCGCCGAGATCCTTAAAAGAATTCTTCGCTAGCGATACATATTCCCAAGCCCCCAAAATCCTACTCCATCCGGAAACGAATTCCCCTTCTCTTTTAAAATGCCTGCAAAGCGTTTTAGAAAAAAATTTGAGCCTAGAAGCGCTTTTTATTTTTCTCGGCCCGGAGGGTGGTTTTTCGGATTCAGAGGCAAAATTCTTGAAAGATCAGGGGCTTTATAGTGCCAATCTCGGAAAAACGATTCTCCGCGGCGAAACGGCCGGAATCGCCGCCGCCGTCACCACCACGCAAGCGATTGCTTTTTGGGCTCACTGAGTTATAAAGAAGTATGCAGCAACAGTTTCACGATTTTAGCGAGCTCGATGAGCTAACCGAAGAAAATCTCGATTTTTCGGCTCTCAGTGATGGCCTCGGCTTTCATAAAGACAGCAAAAAACGCACAGACACTGCAGCCACTCAACTTGGCACAGGTGCTACCCTGGCCGGACCAATTCGTGTTTCGCCTGCAATTACAGCTCCTGTAAAAAAAGTGGTCACTGCTACGCCAAGCGCCCAAGCACGGCCCGAAAAAGCGCCTTGGCTTCGTCCCGCTGCGAATCCGGCCCTTCGCTCTGCTGCCTTTATAACTGATTTATTTTTTGTAACCACTCCGATGGCGATCGCTTGCCGCTACCTTTTCACGAAACAAGAATTTATTTCACTTCTCCATACGGATAGAAAAAGTTTTGTATCGCTTTATCTCGCCATTTTAGCTGTCTACTTTCTCCTTTCTGAAAGTTTTGGCGGACAATCCCTCGGTAAGATCCTCTGGAATCTACAAATCGTGGAAGACGATAAATATGAAAAGCCGATTGGCTTTACCGTAGCACTGGTTCGCTTACTCGCACTTACTCTAGGTGCGCTTCCTATCGGGCTTGGCCTTTTCACCAGCTTCCAAGATTCAAAGCTCCGCGCGTGGCACGATAAAGTAACTCGTTCCATCGTTCGCAGCAAAAACGGCTAAGATGTCCACCAAATTTTCCCCCACAAACGCCAAGATTCTCTCTCCCAAGAGCGCGGCGAAATGGATTAAGTCTAAACAGAAAAAAGGCGAAGCCGTGGTTTTCACCAATGGCTGCTTTGATTTGCTTCATGCCGGACACATCACCTACCTCGAAGAAGCTCGACGCCAAGGCGCGGCCCTGATTGTAGCGCTAAACGGAGATGCCTCCGTGAAAAGACTCAAAGGCCCAACTCGCCCGCTCAACACATTGAAAGATCGCGCCCGCGTGATCGCAGGCCTTGCCTGCGTGGATGCTGTGACCTGGTTTCATACCGAGACTCCGGCGAGCGTGATCAAGTTATTGCTCCCAAAAGTTTTAGTAAAAGGTGGCGACTGGTCCATCGATAAAATCGTGGGAGCAGATACGGTGATAAAAAACGGCGGCACCGTGAAATCTCTCTCTTTCGTGCGCGGCAAGAGCACCACCAAAATTATTGAGAAAGCGAGAGAGTGATGACTCCTGCTCGCGCCAAAGAATTAAGTGATCGTCTTCTCGCGGGAGATCTCCGCGCCCTTGCTCGCCTTATCACCCTCGTAGAAAATCACGAGCCTGGTGTAGAGCTCGCCCTCGCCCGCATTTTTCCTCACACAGGAAACGCTCACCTCATCGGCATCACTGGCCCCCCAGGCGCTGGCAAATCAACTCTCACCGATAAGCTCATTCAAGCGGCACGCAAAGAAGGAAAAAAAGTGGGCATTCTCTGCGTAGATCCATCTTCTCCCTTTAGTGGCGGCGCAATTCTCGGTGACCGTATTCGCATGCAAGAGCATGCAGCCGACTCAAAAGTTTTTATTCGCAGCATCGGCACTCGCGGTGGCCACGGCGGACTCTCCCGCTCCACCCAGGAAACCGCCATGCTCCTCGATGCGTTTGGCTTTGATCTCGTGATTCTCGAAACCGCCGGAGTGGGACAAACCGAGCTCGGCATCCTCGAGGTGGCACAAACCATCATGGTGGTGCTCGTTCCCGAAAGTGGCGACGATATCCAAATGATGAAGGCGGGAATTTTAGAAATTGCTGATGTGCTCACAGTTAATAAATGTGATCGGCCAGCTTCAGACCATGTGGTGAAAGAGCTCCGCGCGATGCTGGAAATTGGTATGGGCGCTGATGGCACCTGGAGCATTCCCGTGTTGAAAACGATTGCCGAATCAGGCAGCGGTGTGGGTGAAGTGTTCATAGCGATTAAAGAGCATTATGCTTTCTTACAACGCTCCGGCACCCTGCAGCTCAAGAATCGCGGCTTTGCTCGCACCGCTGTGATGAATATCATTCGCGATGTGGCTTCTGAACGCGCCAGTGAAGCGCTCGCCACGAAATCAGGAATGGCTCTGCTAGATGATGTAGCCTCGCGGAAGCTAGATCCATTTAAGGCTGCGCAGAAATTGTTTCGTTAAATAATCCCAATCTTCTCGATCAATTCGATCTCGCTGGAACTCAAATTCATCGCAAGCGCCTTTAAATCCTCTAGCATATGGGTCTTATCTTTTGTGCCCGTGAGTGGCAGCATTCCGATTTGTTGGGCGAAGGCAAAGATCACCTGGGAGCTTGTTGCCTGAAGACGATCTGCAATCATCAACAGTCTAGGATGCTGCCAAAGTTCTCGGTTCGCCGTGAGCAAAGAGAATCCCTGGAAAACAACTCCCTGCTTTGAGCAATAGTCCCGGATCTCTTTTTCCCATGTATTCTTAGCGTAACAGCGAATCTGAGCGAACTTTGGTTTTTGTTTCGCTCCGTCACAAAGCGCACGAAGCTGAGCGAGATTCACATTGCTCACGCCCAGATGGCGGATTTTTCCTGTCGCCTGAATTTCCTCCATAGCACGCCATGCTTGCCAATCATCTTCACTCAAAGTGGGAACATTAAATTGAGAGGGGCCATGCAAAATATAGGAGTCTAAATAGTCGGTGTGAAGATGTTCCAAGGAACTCGCGAAAGACTGCTTCACCTGAGCCGTGATAGAAGCTTTTGGATCATAGGGCAGCCGCTCATCTTGACTCCGCTGAAACGTGAACTTGGTTTGCAAAAATAATTCCTCGCGAGGAATTCCCGATGTGTTCAGCGCGGCGCCAACACCCGCTTCAAAGTAGTGTTTTCGTTGATTGGCGGTATCAATGGCGCGAAAGCCCGCTTCTAAAGCATCCCGCACGCAGCGTTCGGTTTCGTTCTCTTTCCAGGCCGTGCCGTAGAGAAATTGGGGATTTTGCATCCCTTATTATTAATGCGGCGCACGGAGATGGTCGAGATTTATTTTCCATTGAAATGAAGAAAATCCCAACTCGCCTGTAGTACTTGAGTAAGTTTAAAAAAATATACAGGAGATTCTATGGAAAATTCGAAACGATTCTTTGTGATGGTGAGTGTTCTTATCGCGCTTGTCTTAGGTTTTATTTTGGGCAATCGACAAAATACAGAAAAACTAAAACAACCAGTGGTTGTTAGCTACTCTGTGCCAGCAGAACGCGCAGATGAAATTAAAAATCAGCTGAATAAGATTTTCTATCAAAACACCAATGAGCCACCGCTAGGTACTGCACAAGTTATTGGTGGAGGCACTCTACTCGTGCGCGCTCCAGAAGCTTTTCAAGCTGGGATCGGACAAATGATGAGTCAACTCAGCACGCTAACAGTGAAAGCTAGAATGTCGATTCACATTGACTATTGGCTGATCACAGGTGAAGAGAGCAAACAATCGAATGGCGCAAGCTTCGGGCCACTATCCACAGTGCTAGGATCGATTGAGAAATATGACGGGGCTAGAAAATTTCGCGTGCTCGAACACCTCGCCTCTAACGCACTCGACGGAGAGAAATCACGAGTGAGAGGATCCATCGCAGACATGGAAAATATGGCGAGCCTATCGAATGAGCATATTTATCTTCAGTCTCGCGCAAACTCTGGCTTCGGCGAAGTGAACTCCAATACCCAAGTGAATTCTGGCGATTATATTGTGCTCGGAGAAAATTCCCTAAAGCCAAGTGATGTAAAGCTTCACGACGACAAAAAAATTTCCGGCTCCCAAGATGCGCATCCTACAAACGTTTACCATGTGCTCCACGTAGAAGCGTCGAAATAGGATTTCGTGAAACTCACCCAGCAAGAGCTTGAAGCATTCTATCTCGAGTATGAATCGCCCCTGTATAACTTCGCTCTTCGCTGGGTATGGAATCGCGCGCTCGCCCAGGATCTGGTGCAAGATGCCTTCATGCGAATCTGGGAAAAACGCGAGGATATTGATCGCAGCACACTGAAAAGCCTGCTCTATAAAACGGTGCAAAATCTAGCCATCAATGAATACCGAAAAATGCAGATTAGAAAATCAGTCCCGCTAATGGATTGGTTTTTAGTGGAAAGCCCCCAAATGGAGACTTCCTTCCTGGAACAAGAGAATCTGAAAGAATTGCAAGCGGCGCTAGACGCTCTTCCCGCCGACATCAAGAAAACACTCTTACTCTGTGAATTCTCCGATATGAACTATGAACAAGTTGCCTCTACGCTCGGTATTCCTGCAGGCACCGTGGCCTCCAGGAGAAATCGCGGTATCCAGCTTTTGCAAAAATTGATGAACAAAGAGAGAAATGAAAATGGAAAATTTTAGGAAAAATTTCAGCCCACCAGAGAACGGCCTTCAGAAACTACGAATTAAGCTCGCAGAGAGAAATTCTGCAGATCGCAAAGAGCTTTGGGTTTTACAGTCCGCCTCCTTTGCTCTAGCATTGATTGCTCTCGTCGTTTGGCTGAGGCCGCCGGTGGACCAATCGTGGACTCAGATCTTCAGTCCGCAGCAGGAAACAGCTCGCCTAGAGCTACCGAATTCTGCTGCTGGGGTACATCTTTTTTGGATACTTCGTTAGTTCATATTACCGAAGGTCTGGGAGTAGGAACTCGTAAAGTGGTTATGACCAATTTGGTGGCTCACTTGCAGATTTGCCTTGCCTGCGCCTGTCCACATTCGACTACTCATATCGTAAGAAAGTAGTAAGTTTATAGTTAGGTCGTAATCGCTATGGGCCGATTCAATTTTCATGCGTGCATTGCTGCCGCTACCAGAAATCGTGGCATTAAACTCGCCCTGAATGGCTTGCGATTCTAGTCTCACCTGACAGCTTATATTATTGTCTGCGTTAACACCGTCATTAGAGGCTTGAGCTTGGCAATCTTTGTAAATTATTTTTAAAGTGCCAACAGCTGGACCGTTCGATGCGCTCAAGATTTTAAGTTCGATACTTCCATCAGTACCCAGCTCTTGAAGAATGTCTGCTTCGGCTGAGGCGTTGATGCTAGAAGGCGTCCGCTTCGGAGTACTCGCACAGGCCGCTAAAATCCCAACCAACGCGAATGAACATAATTTAGTAATTGATAGTTTCATATTTCTCCTTTTTTTACTGAGCCGTTTCTACTGCTGCACCAATAGTCTTTATGTCTGCTATAACTGCTTTTCCCACTTGCTGGATGGCATCCTTCGGAAGGGTCGACTGGGTATTAATTTCGACATTACCGTGATTTAGATAAACTATTTCTCGGTTCGGATTGCAGTTCTGATCAAGTGAGGCTAAATCCAAATCTAAAAGAGAACCGGTGCGTAGAACTTTATTTCCGTCACTTAGATCAATTAGCTGCAGCTGAACACGCTTTGAGTCTTGAATCGAGGTAACAAAACTGATTGCCTCATTAGCTCGAATGGCATCGCCAGGAAATAGTTTCTTCAATGGGATCAAGATATGATCCACAATTTTGTTACCATTGGTTTGCAGGGTCACTTTTTCTTCTGCGCCATTCAATTTATTTTTGATCTCACAACTTAGAACATTCACCACGGCAGCTTTCCCATCAATTAAGTCTTGCTGCAGGTTCGCTGCGTCTCCCTTGAGGCGATGAGCGACCTCTTCTCCTAAGTTAAGCGCCTTCTCGCGAGCTATCGATAGGTCATTCTTTGCTTTGATCTCAAGATCAGCCTGCTTAGCTTTGGCGTTATGACCAGCGGCAATGCTTCTCTGTTCAGCCAATAGTAGGAGGTTGCTGTCTGCCATTGCTGGAAGTGAAATTGTGAGAAAAATTAAGAACAATGGCACCGCGGCAGAAACGTGCATTGGGGAACCTCTGGGTTAATTGGCGTTGCAAGATGTTAGGAGCAACAAATGGGCCATTTAGAAGTGTTTGATATGTTTAGTGACAATCAATTCAAGAGTGTTTAAAGTTTTGACATGCGTCAACGGAGCCATGGGATATTACTGCTTTTTATCTGCATACTTTTCTCATGGCAGATCTCATCTCCTCTCTTGGCAGACGAAGCTCGCGATTCGGCACAAATTACAAAACCCAAAAAGAGAAGACAGATAGTGACCCCACGAAGAACTGTTCCTCCGCCTGTAAAGAAAGAAGAAGAAAGTGATCGTATTTTGGTGGGGCATCGTTTTTTGCGTAATGGTGTGCTCGACTTTCCATTCACCAGCCCCTATATAAATTCCTCTCTTGCGGCCTCTATGGCGACCATTAGCGTAGCGGGCGCCGCACAGGACATTAAATCTGTTGGGCTCTCACCGACCGTAACTGGTCAGTTCGATATTGCCGGAGTCGGTGTTGAAATTGGAACGCAGCTTTCAGAGCTATTCGGATCGGATTCCTACTCTGCCTATGTGCTTGGTGCTGGACTAGACTACGGATTCTCAGGCGGTCTTCGCTTTCCCATGATTCGAGAAGATAGCTGGGTACTTACGCCCGCAGTATTCTACACCTGGGATAAAGGTTTGTCTTTTTCACCGTTAGCGGCAGCAGATAATGCGATTAATGATCCGAGCCAAGCAATTGGGAGCAACTTGATTTCCAGATCTAATTCACATCAACTGCGCCCCAGCTTACTTGGAGCTTATGCAGCTTCCGCGATTGTGGGGCTCACAGGAGAAATCGGTTTAGGGTTTAACTATTCTACTCTCTCCTCGCCATCTACCTACAATGTAGTTCGGCTTGGATTTGGAATTGACTTAGATATGGCGTCTTCGCTCGGCGTTCCCATCGGAATATCGGGATTTTATCGCAATGATGTTCCACTAAAAACTACAAATACGGCTTCGCCACTAGTTGGTGCTGGTCTTTACGAAATGGTAAATAAAAACTTTAATTTTGGTATAGAGGCCACAAAGCTAATCACGAATACGCCGACTCTCTCGCTTTTACTCACCCTAACAGCGTACTACTAATATTATTTATATAACGAGTAGCAGATTCTTTAAGTATCTGCTCTCTTGCATGCCCGCGATGAAGGGGTGATCCCAAGCAGCAGCGCCACGGTAGAGCACCTTCGGAGTGCGTCCAGCATCCGTAGCAGCGCGACCCACGATGCTTTCAAAGCGCTCTTCTTCGCAATGATAAGAACAAGAAGAGGTGCTTAAGATTCCGCCCGCGCGTAGCAAGCGAATCGCCACCGCATTATTCTCCGCGTAGGCTTTGAGTCCCGGGATTACCGTCTTCTTGCTCGTGATGAAGGCGGGTGGATCGAGCGCAATCGCGTTGAAGGAGCCTGCGGGGAGCTCTTTCAAAAGAGTCATCGCATCGCCTTGCAAGAAGGTGCAGCGAGAAATCCAGCCGCGCTCTGTGGCCACTTTTTTCACCGTAGCAAGCGCAGTTTCAGATTGGTCCACAAAAGTAACTGAGAGAGCCCCTGCTGCCAAGGCTTGCAATCCCCAAGCGCCGAGATGGCAATAGGCATCGAGCACATAGGTTTTTTTAGGGAGTGCGCGAATGAAAGCAGCGCGGTTTTCCCGTTGGTCAAAGAAGAAACCAGTTTTTTGCCCTTCTAACGGCGAAACAGGAATATGAATATCCCCTTCAACCGCGAATACGCCAGCTTTTGGAAACTCGCCGTACACAAGCTCTGCCCGCTTTTCCATGCCCTCAAGCTGAGCCGCGCGATTGTCGGTGCGGAGCACGATGGCGGCGCATGCCTCAGCGCCAAGCTCTTCGGTGGCAGCCTGCACGAGAGCAGAGGTCAAGGTTTTGTGAAGCACAGCCATACCGAGTGCATGGGGCTCGATCACCCAAGTGGATCCGAAGCGATCCACGATGAGGCCGGGAAGAGTATCGCTCTCGCCGAAGATGGCACGGTAGGTGCCGCGGGCAGGAGTGTCTTTCCCGTAGAAGCGCTCACGAAGCGCAATTGCGGTGCGGAAGCGTTTCACGAAAAAAGCTTCATCAAGATGCTCTTCCCGGTCTCGGGAAAGAATTCTCACGGCGATCAAAGAATTCGCATTAGTAAAACCAGTGCCCACATAGTTGCCGTGGCAATCAAGCACATCTACCAGAGCTCCCGGATCCAAGCGCTGAATGCGCTTCATATCGGCAACCTCATTGCTGAACACCCAGGGGTGACGCTCTTTGAGGCGCTTATCGGCTTGGCGGTTCAGTTCGATGCATGGTATTTTTTCTAAAGTCATATGAATTCCTATCCCGCCGATTGGTACCACCGTTTGCCCACTCCCGTGAAGGAAATCTTCACCACTTTGCAGTCTCATGGCCATAACGCCTATTTGGTGGGCGGATCGGTGCGAGATTTTCTCCTGCATAAGGAACCCAAGGATTTCGACCTCGTTACCAACGCGAAACCAGAAGAAATTGCCCGCTATTTCCCAAAGACCGTGGATGTGGGCCGAGCCTTCGGCATTATGGTGGTGGTAATGGATGGCATGAGCGTGGAGCTAGCCAGTTTTCGGAAAGATGGGGACTATGAAGATAGTCGCCGCCCTGAGACCATTGAATTCGCTTCCCCAGAAGAGGATGCCATACGCCGCGATTTCACCATGAATGGCTTATTCTGGGATCCACAAACGCGCACTGTGATCGACTTTGTGAGCGGTATGGAGGACATCAGGGCCCACCATATTCGCGCCATCGGCGATGCCGGTAAGCGCTTTCAAGAAGATGCTCTGCGCATGCTTCGTGCGCTCCGCTTTTATTCTCAATTAGAGGCCTTCTCCTTAGACGAAAAAATCCTCACGGCCATTTCAGCGAATAAAGAGCGCCTACTCCATGTGAGTCGCGAACGCATAACGGCCGAACTCAATCTCATCTTGAAAAGTAAGCGCCCCAGCCGCGCCTTTGCTGCGATCGAAAAACTTGGAATTCTTTCCCTGCTATTTCCTGAGCTTCCCTTGCAGGATTGGTTGAAGCTCGATGAGCTGCAAGCAGAGGATTCGATCATTGCCTGGGCCTATCTTCTGCAAAATGGTAGAGCGCCCGCGAAAATTCTTTTCTCGAAAGAAGAAAAGGAGGCCTTACGAAAAGTGCCAAAGCTTTTAGCGGCACTAAATACCTATGCGACTCTTTCGATGGCCGAGAAAAAAGATCTTCTCGCGGAAAAATTTATTTCCATTGCGCTAAAAATTTCTACCATCAATGGCAATCCTTGTGAGACTGCCGAACGCGACCAAATTCGCTGGGAACATATTTTGTTTGAGCCACCGCTCGTCACAGGAAAAGATTTGGCTCCTCTAGGTATTCAGCCAGGAAAGGCCATGGGCGAGCTTCTGCAAGAAATTCGTGTGATGCAAAGGAATGAGATTTTGAAAACGAAAGAAGCGGCGCTGGATTTTGCGAAAAAATCTACCAGAGATGAGCGCTCCTGAAATTTTTGCTAATCGAGGCGACTGACTGAGTGCAACCGTGAGGCGCACGCACAGTGCGCCGGAACTGGGCGCGAAGGCAGCAGCGCTCCCTACGAACGCATCAGCCTTTTAATCACTTCCGGATCCGCTTCCACATAGAGTGTTTTATTCCCCGTATAGGTCACTTCCGCGAGCGTGCCCTTGATCGCACGCACATGCTTGCGCTGGGTATAATCCACCTCGGCGCGCTTTCCTTTGCGAATTTTACTGTGGTAGAGCGCGAGCTGCGCGGCCTCTAGAAGAGTCGTGAGCGGAATCGTTTTATTCTTTTGGCACTTCACCACCACATGCGCACCTGGGAGACCCTTCACGTGCACCCAGAGATCATTGCCGCGAGATTCTTGAAATGTAACCTTGCGGTTTTCTTCCTGGTTGCGGCCGCAGAGAATGAGAAATCCATCGCTGGAGCTGGCTTCCAGATAAGGCTTCGCAACCGATTCCTTTTTTTCTTCCTGTTTGCGTTCGGGGATTTCTAAACCAGCACGAGTAAAATCCTTGGAAAGAGCGAGAAGAGCCTCTTCCTCTTTGGCCAGCTCCACTTTGGCCGCCAAGGCTTCTAGCCCTGCGCATTTTTCTTCTAGCGAACTCATACGTTCCGCTAACTCTCCCACCGCACGCGTAAATTTTTTAGCCTTCTTGAAGAGAAGTTCGGCATTGTCTGCATAGTTCTTGGCACGATCTAGCGGAATCACCAGCTCATCAATGGTGATGGATTTTTCTTTAGGCAATGCACGTGGGCCGAGCTCATAGAGTTTCGCGAACAAAGCTTTCCCGCGTTGCTGGAAAAGTTCTGCTTCTTGGGCTTGCTCGAGATCACTCTTCGCATTGTCCCGCGCGGATTTCATTTTCTTGAGGGATGCGCGCACGCGTTGGCGCCATTCTCGTTTCCAGGATTCAAACTCACTCGTAGAAAGGAGCTGCCAATAGAATTCTGCCACGGCAGAATTATAACTGCCTTCACCGCGGTCCAAATCACGCACATGGCCTTCAGAGGCGGGCGGAGGCGGCGGTAAACGATAGATTGCGCCTGTCTCCAAGCTCACTTTTCGGAAAGATCCCAAGCATTTTCCGGAATTATTTTCTTGCGACCATTCTTCCAGTAGCAGCAGATTCCCATATTTAGGAATGAGCTCCACCACCAAAGAATATCCGCCCTCAAAGTGAATGAGAAAAACTCGCTCACCGTGCACTTGATCGATGGTGCGCACTCGCTTGCCAAGTAGATGCTTTCTCAGCACCATCACAAAGCTCGTGGGCTCCGGCGCAGAATCAAATTTCAAGCCATCAGGCAGCAGCGCCGCACAGGTATTGTCTTTCACGAGGGAGAGAAATAGGCGCCATGGTCCGGCAGCTTCGCCAAACCCCTGGAAGCTCATCGCCTCGCCACCGGCGAAATCCCCACTTTGCATCACTTTTTGCAAAGCAGAGCCCTCCAAGAGAGGCCTCGCCTCAGAAAGTATGATTTCTAGTTCCTTCCATTTGAGAGCCATAGCGTACTTTGATACCTTGTGTGGATGGATCTATTTGCCCAATCTCTGCAATCACTCGAGTGGCCAAGTTTTCTGGCTCATTATAGCGAGTATTGCCAAAGCACGCCAGCAAAGGAAGAAGCGCTTCGCGTTAGCCCTGGTGAAAATGTGCAGGAGTCGGAGGCTTTGCTCTATTTAAGCTCCGAGGCGGTGACTCTCCTCAAGGAAGCAAGCTTTGCTCAGCTTTCGGATTTGAATGACCTTGGAGCAGGACTTCGTCGCCTCGAAAAGGGCCTCGTGCTTGATGGCAAAGAGCTCTACGGAATTTATACTTTGCTACGCGTGAGTAGGGAAGTGCGTGGGCTCATTCGGGGTCGTCACCCCAAGGCGGGCGAAGAATGCCCCGGACTCTCCAATACCATTCTTTCCATCGAAGATTTTTCTGCCCTGGAGCCAAGCCTTCTCCATTGTATTGAGCCTGATGGCAGCGTGAAAGATTCGGCGAGCCCTCGCCTGCGCGGACTCAAAGACCAAGAGCGCAAACTCCACTCCGAAGCAAGAGAGCGCCTAGATGCCGTGCTCCAGAGAGCCTTTCGTGATGGCCACCTTCAAGATCGCTACTTTGATTTTCGGGATGGTCGTTATTTGATTCCTGTAAAAACGGAACACAAAAATCAAATCTCTGGCCTCGTAGTAGAAAGTAGCACCACGAAAGCGACCGTGTTCATGGAGCCCGCGGCTGTTCGGGAATGCAATGATCGCTTGAAACAGGTGCAGCTCGATATCGAAGAAGAAATCTATATCATCTTGAGCAAGCTGAGCGCTCAGCTCGCCCCGCATGCGCTGGCGATGAAATTCGCCTTCGATATTTTGATCCGCCTCGATCTCACGCTCGCGCGCGGACGCATAGCCAACTACTATGAATCTGTGCGCGGAGCTGCTCTTCCCGTTTTTTCCGAAAGTATCGAACTGGAAGGCCTCTATCACCCTCTCCTAAGTTTCGTGATTCCATCCGACAAAATCATTCGTAGCGATCTTCTCTTGCAGAGAAAAATCATGGTGATCTCTGGGCCGAATACCGGCGGAAAAACCGTGCTGCTTAAGGCGCTCGGGCTCTGTGCTCTCATGGCAAGAGCAGGATTTTATCTTCCTTGCGCGGGCCAAGCTCGCCTGCCCTTTTTTCGCAAAGTGCTCGCCCAAATCGGCGACGCTCAAAATCTTGAGCTTAGCCTCTCCAGCTTTTCTGGCAGTGTGCTTGGGCTGAAAAATATTTTGGAAAGTGGCGGCGAAAGCTCTCTCGTGCTCATCGATGAAATTCTTCATGCCACTGATCCCGATGAGGCCACCGCCCTTGCACGCTCTATTCTCGAAGAACTGGAATCACGCGGAGCTTATGCCCTCGTCACCACTCACTTAAATGGCCTCAAAGTTTCCCAAAGCGCCGATTTCTTGAGTGCCTCCATGGAATTCGATGAGGCAGAATTGAAACCCACCTATCGCCTGCGCCTCGGCATTCCTGGTAGCAGTCGTGCGCTAGAAATTGGAGAAAAGTTAGGCCTCTCCAAATCCCTTGTGGCCCGCGCCCGTGGATACTTGCAAAAGGGCCATGTGCAGCTGCAGGATCTTGTGGATAAATTGGTCACCCAAGAGAAATCCCTCTCCGCCGAGCGCGAAGATACGGTGCAGCTGCGTCTGCAATTAGAAACCCAGAGCGCGCAAAACGAAAAGCTGCGTGAGCAACTGGAAAATCAACGGCGCACCATGAAGGAAACGCTCCAGCAAGAAATGCGCGATTTAGAGCGGGAAACCACGCAAATGCTGGAAGCTACCGTGGCAGAGTTCAAGGCGAAGATCACAGATATTGGCGAGAAACATGCAGCCACGGTAGAAAGCAAAAAACGTATTCAAGAAATTCGCGCAAGAGTTGCCGCCACTCAACAAAAACTTGAAATCGAGCAAAAGGCGGCACCTGAAGCCCCCAGCCCCTTAAAGCAAAATACCTCCGTTTTTATTCGCTCCATGCGCGCCCAAGGCACACTTCTTTCTGATCCCAAGGATCAATCGAAACCCGCCGAAGTATTACTCGGCAAGATGAAGATGCGCGTTGATTGGAAACAACTCTCCCCTCGCGAAGAGGCAAAGAGCTTCGCGAAGTCCATCACCATTCGTTCTGAGAGCGTGGATTGTCCGCCAGAGCTGAATATCATCGGCAGAAATTCGGATGAGGCAGAGATGCAAGTGCGACTCTATCTCGACAAAGCCTCCCGCAGCGGCCGCCCTTCTGTGAGAATCGTGCATGGAATGGGTAGTGGAACTTTGCGTCGCATGGTACGAGAGGTTTTGAAATCGCTGCCCTACGAATTGAAGTTTCGGCCGGGTCAGCAAAATGAAGGTGCCGAAGGCTGCACCGTTGTGGAGTTCTCGTGACGTATAATAAAAAAGATCATTACTATCACCTCGCCAAAGAAGAGGGCTATCTCGCCCGATCTGCTTATAAGCTGCAAGAAATTCAAAAAAAGTTTCGCGTGCTCAAGCGTGGCGCAAAAGTATTGGATCTCGGTTGCGCTCCTGGAGCTTGGTCGCAAGTGGCACTCGAAACTATCCACAATGAAGGCTATCTCGTGGGAATAGATCTCGAGCCCGTGGAGTTAACAGCACGCAATGCCCGCTTTATCACCAGAGATGCCTTCGCGCTAAAAGAAAAGGATCTAACAGACGCTCCCTTTGATTGCATTTTAAGTGATATGGCCCCCAAAACGAGTGGCATCAAGATCCGCGATCAGGCGCGCTCTGCAGAGCTATGCGAAAAGGCCCTCGAAGTATCCCAAAAGTTTTTGAAGCCCGGTGGACACCTGGTGATGAAACTTTTCGAGGGAGAAGATGCGATTGCTCTCGAGAAAGAGATCGCCAAACATTTTGAAGAGCTAAAACGATTTAGACCCCAAAGCACGCGGAAAGCGAGCGTTGAGGTCTATTTGGTAGCGTTACGTAAAAAAGTTCCGCAGGCGGTTTAACCCGCCCACATAATTTCTAGAAGTGTAGTTGCTTTACTTTGTCTTCGAAGATCGTCACTTTGTTGGATTTCTTCAAGGAAGAGATCAACTCATTGATCGACTCTTGTTGGAAATCAGACTTCACTTGCTCTTTCACGTCAGCGAAGCTAACAGCTTTGCCTGCGCGCTTATCCACCACTTTGATCACGTGCCAGCCGAAAGGAGATTTTACAGGCTGACTGATTTGTCCCTTTTCCATCGCGAACGCAGCGTCTGCGAAAGCAGGCACCATGCGAGTGCGGGTGAAGAAACCTAGATCGCCCATATTCTGAGCAGCACTTGGATCTTTGGAATATTTCTTAGCTAGCACTTCGAAATCTTCGCCGCCCTTTGCCTTGCCATATACTTCTTTTGCTTCCGCTTCGGTTTTCAAGAGCACATGAAACGCATGCACTTCATCTTGGCTATAGCGATTCTTATTCTTATCAAAAAACTTCTTCATGTTATCGTCGGTAATTTTTGGCTGCACATTCTTCTGCAAGAAACGTTGAGCCAAAAGTTGGCGGCGGGTGCGCTCTAGCGCCTGGGTGAAATCTTTATCTTTCGTGATGCCAGACTTCTCTGCTTCTTGAACAAAGAGTTGCTCCACTACCATATTCTCCACTACGCGAGCCTTGGTATCATCATCTTGATCCAATTGCTGACGTTGTGCTTGTGGTAGATTTCCTACCAACGCTTTTACATCGGCGTCGGTCATCGTCTTATTGCCGATTTTTGCTACTTCGATGGCTGCAAAAGCAGAGGCGCCGAAAGTAAGTAGGGCGACGATCGCTACGTAAAGTGAAATTCTCTGAACTGATTTACTCATGGTGAAAGCTCCTTCTAGTGTCTAGTGGCATTAGTAGACCCTGGAAAGAGCGGGAAATCAAGAGTTGAGAATCAATTGACGGTAGGCGTCTTGAGAGCTCGCCATACCTGCTGCGCTAAGGAAGTTAGCAAAACTCATCCAAACGATGAGCGAATCGAGATTTTTGAAAAAAGGCGGCAGGAACTTCGGAGGATCAATGATGCCCTCTTTATACTTTTGGTACAAAATCGGCACATCCGTTATGTGAACCTTGCCCACAAACAAGAATGGGACAATCTCGCTGCGCCCCGCCTGAATGCAAGCGCGCACAAAGTTATAGTTTTCTACAAAACCCTTACAGTAGGCGATATCTTTCGTTAAAGGATACTTGCCGCGCACATCGCCACCGCGGAACACTCTTTGAGCCGCAATCAAACATTCCTCTTCTTCGTAGCCTTCAGTGCGAAAGTATTCCACCACATCCAAAAAGTCGGCGCCCTCTTCGGCCTTCGCGATAGCCAGCACGCGATCATTGATTTTTCGAGCACGCCGCGGAAAGGTGACGAAGCTAAAAATCTCCATCAAAACGGCCAAACCTTCTTGCGTCGCCGTCACCCTCGGTGGGCCCTTATGTAGCCACTTTGCCACGCGCTGCTCGAGCCCATTAATCGTTGTGCCCATGTGCACCCAGCCTTCGTGCACCTCTAGGATATCAAGATCTCTTTTCGTAAAAGTAGCCGCCTGACGAAGCTTAATCGTCTTCGCACTCGCGGAGGCATCAGCCACCATAGCGTCTTCAATCACCACTTTCACATTTTGGTTGGGAAAATAGTGACTAAATCTTTCGTTCAAATCGGAGAGAGCCGCCTGCGCATCCATCGTTGCCGCGCGGTTATTTCCATCATTACTATCTTGCACGGTGGAGAGAATATTATAGAGATGCAGGCCAAGATCTTTCACGCTCACCTTGGTGCCGAAGAAGGGTTCAC
>CAIPTA010000015.1 GCA_903867855.1 Oligoflexia bacterium
AGCACGAGACGCCGAAACCGGAGACAGTTTCGATCTCCCGCCAGAAACTCTTAGACATTTCCCGCTTGGACCAGAAGGCAACGCTTAGACTCAAAAAGTATACTGGCCCAAAGCTGCCGAAACTTCGCGAAGAAGTACCGAAAGAAAAGAAAAACCCGGCAGACGGGCGTGAGCGCTTACAAAAAATTCTCTCCATGGCGGGGATTAGTTCGCGCCGTAAAGCGGAAGAACTTATCCTACTCGGCCATGTAACGGTGAACGGCAAAGTGGTGAATACGCTCGGCACCAAAGCCGATCCGGTGGAAGATGTGATCGCCGTAGACGGCAAGGCGCTCGAAACCTCAACAGAAAAAGTTTACTATTTACTTAATAAGCCACGCGGTTATGTTTCCACCACGGAAGATCCGCAAGGCCGCCAAACCGTGATGAATCTTATGACGGGCATCAAAACCCGGGTATATCCCGTGGGCCGCCTCGATTATGCTAGCGAAGGCCTGCTCCTTTTTACCAACGATGGCGAAGTGGCCAATAAGCTCATGCATCCCTCCTCCGGGATTCGCCGCGTGTATGCGGTAAAAATTAAGGGTGAACTTAGCGAAGAAAACCTGAAGGCACTGCGAAAAGGCGTGCAATTGAGCGATGGATTCATCCGTCCTCTGCGCGTGGCGAAACGCGAACATTTGCGCAATAAAGAGTGGATCGAGATCCAAATCACGGAAGGCAAAAACCTAGAGATTCGCCGTATTTTTGCGGTGCTTGGCCTGGATATTGATCGTCTGCGCAGGATTGGCCTCGGGCCTCTTCGCATCGATGGCGTGCCTGTGGGTAAATATATCCGGATCTCAAAAAAAGATATCGAAGCCGTATTGGAAGACGCACAAGAGCTACTCGAAAAACGCGAAAGTGCCGGTATAGTTTCCACTTTTCAAGTTTAGAATAGTAGACTAAAAAGAGATTACGGAGAATTTATGCAACAAAAGAGCGATCGCAATCTATTGGCTATTTTTTGGATCCTACTGGGAACCACTCTCAGAGTGCTTCCTCATCCGATGAATCTCACGCCCATGAACTCCATCAGTCTTTTTGGTGGAGCCAAGTTGCCACGCTGGAAAGCACTGCTCGTTTCTTTGTCTGCCTTGGCATTCTCTGATTTTCTATTGGCGAAACTTCTCGGTTACCCTGCCTTTGGGATTTGGTCGATCTTCACCTATTCAGGATTTGCTGCCATCGTATTGGCTGGTTCTTTTTTAAAGAAAAATTCCAGTGTAAGTCGCACTGCTGGATTTCTTGTGGGCTCCTCGCTCGGCTTTTGGCTATGGACCAACTTCGGCGTTTGGCTTCTCGAGGGAATGTACCCGCACACAGGGGCAGGATTCATCGATTGCTATGTGATGGCGCTGCCCTTCCTCCGCAACGCAATGATTGGTGATCTTGTTTCGGGCGCCATCTTCTTCGCAAGCTATGCGCTGGCAAAGAAACAAGTGGCTCGCCTTGGTTTTGTAGTGCAGGGCGCGTGAATACAATTATTCTTCTTAGTTTTTTCCTTCTCTCCTCTTTTGCGGGAGCCGTAGAGAATACTTCTGGGCCATCTTTTCTGTTAGAAAATCGCATGGCAAAGGAAGAAGCGGACCTAAAAGTTGTGCCAGGTGCAGAGAAGAAAATCATCTGGTTCGATCCCGATCATAAGTTCCCCACCGATTATGCCATTCTCTATCTCCATGGCTTTTCCGCTTCTCGCCAGGAAATTTCACCAGTTACTGAACTCGTGGCCAAAGATATCGGCGCCAATTTTTACGCTACTCGCTTCACTGCACATGCCATACAAAATCCGGATGCGTTTGCCACCGTGACTGCAGAAGATTGGTATCGAGATGCGGAAGATGCTCTCGAAGTGTCCAAAGAGATCGGCAAGAAAACGATTATCATGGCTACCTCTACGGGAACCATTCTCGCCACTCGATTGGCCCTGCAAAACCCTGAGCAAGTGGCGGCAGTGGTGATGATCTCACCAAACTTTGGCCTACGTAATCCGTTTTCAGCACTGCTAAAACTCCCCGCTCCGATCAGCAACCTATTAGCCAGAGTTTTCTTGGGGCAATACCGTCATTGGATGGCGAAGAATGATGGCCAAGCGAAATATTGGGATACGAAATACAATAGCCACGCCTTAGTAGAACTTATGCGCATGGTGAGCTGGGTGCAGGCGCAGGATCTCCATAAACTCACAGTGCCTGTTCTGATGGTGTATTCCCCGAACGATGATGTGATCAATCCAGATGTAATTCCGGATCGATTTAAAGAACTCGGTAGCACCGTAAAAGAGCTAGAAACCTGGACAGTGACCAACGATCATCTAATCGCGGGAGATATCATTTCTCCCAAAGGCACTCAGCCGCTGCGAGAGCGCGTGGTGCGTTTCCTGCGCACGGCTCTCAGCCCTAAATAAATTCTCTACTCGATTTCTTGGATAAGCTCATTGGTAGTAGAGCAACCAGAGCCGAGCGGTGGATCCTCTTGAACAGTGCATTTTGGGCTATTAGCCGGACAATTAATTCTCACATGCATATGATTTTGATGATTCACGAGGGGACGAATTCTTCTCAACGCATCGGAATCCTCAGAAAACTCATGGATCGATTTAGCATAGTCGCAAAGGGCCAACTTAATCACCGGATCCATGAAGATTCGATTCACTTGATTACTCGCCGCTAATTTTTGAACTAAACGCCAATTCCGCTCCAGGTCAAAATTTGGCGTTACCTTGCCTTTGGCCACGAAAATTTCATGGAGGCCAGAATCATCGCTAGGATCTTGCTCCTGATGGTTCATGCGGAAGTAGATGATATCCGCGTCGAGGCCATTTTGATGGCTATCGTGACCTGAAATCCGCCCGCCCTGCTCCTGAGCGATATCGGCAATCTGTAATCTCTCCCCGGCAGGGAAATTGGCGTGAATCTCAGCGGCAGCCCCCGTGAGCAAATCTAAAAGCTCAGTAGAGCCATAGCGCCGCCCACGCCCACGCACAATTTTTAGCCAACCATTTCCTTCGGGATTTGCCAGTTCAGACGCATGAACCAAGGCCCCATTATTATAAAAACCGATGGCCTGCTCAATAACATCCGCCCTGGCAATATTGCTAGAGAACACGCAAATTATCGGCAACAGGAGATGCATCATGTTTCTTCCCTCCATGGAAAATAACGAAATCCTAACATGTTTATTAAGTTTAACTGATCAGAAGGAGAAGACAAGCCCAGGCGGCCTTTAAGTGCTTGACTGCAAAATCCTACACTATATAAGTGCCTACATGAAAAACGGAAAAATCATTCTCTTAGCGTCGTTTATTCTCTTCTTTAGCTCGCTTGCAGCCCATGCCCAAGCGCCGATATGGACGGATCTCGGCGATATCGCTCGCTATCGACCTGACATAATGCCCGATGCCGCAATCATTCTAAGTTCTCTGCGCACCAAGAACGCACTCTATGCCCCAAACAGAGAAAATTTTGTTGGCAATATTCAGCTGCAAGAATATCCAGTAGCTGGCCAGGCAGATGCAGTTAACTACAAAAACGTTACCGCGATCATGCAAGACACTGAGGGAAATCTCTTTTTCCGTCGCTTTTCTTTAAGCGTGGCGGGTAACCCTCGCGCCGTCCAAAGCGTGAGCATTTTGGAAGATATCGCACTTAGCGATACTCATTTCGCCGTGAATACCGGCCTTATTCAGCGCATGGTGCTGCTCCATGATGATGAACACAAAATTTTTCTACTCTATCCACTGGGTGTTGGATCTATCGATGCAGGAGTGATGCATCCGGGTCGAGTGAGCTTGCTCACTCCGCTGTATCAAAATGCGGTGCTAAAGCGTGGCACTGTGCAATCTCATCGCACGGATCCCAGCTACTACCGCAATGAAGCCTTTATGCCGATCACGAATGCCCGCGGCATCCTTACTCCAATCGCCTTTCATATCAGCATTCTTTCGGATGACGATTGGGCCAATAAAGGTGGAAACTATTTAGTGAGGGGCTTTGATTCCCATGGCTGCATGCGACTTCGCCAAAAAGACCTGCGCGAATTTTATAAAATTGTGATGAATGGCGCTAGCGAAGAGCTGCCAGTAAATGTTTCTTATTTTGTTACTTTTGAAAACTCCGCAAATGGACCCATCATTTTTGGTTCCGAATCTGATACGAGTGCTGAAAAAAGTCTTACAGAGGTGCATCCCTACCCATTGAACCTAGCCTACTATCAGCGAGTGCAAAATGTGGCAGGTCCTGGCGAGCCACCGCGCCCAGGCAGAGATCCAGTGGAAGGCCTCGTGCTGCTTGAAAAAGTATATTCCAATGCACCGCCCTTAAGCCGCTTGGTGGGCATCGATGGCGACGACATGACAGACCTAAACGATTTCTTAGGTCTCACAGAAGATCAACCACTACATCACTAATTATTTGCGATGCTTAATCAGGTCTTCCACCACGCTTGGATCAGCGAGAGTGGAAGTATCACCCAAGCTATCCAACTGATTTTCGGCAATCTTGCGCAAAATTCTGCGCATAATTTTTCCGGAACGAGTTTTGGGCAGTTGCGGCGCCCATTGAATTTTATCAGGCGTAACAATGGCGCCGATCTCGTGGCGTACCCAGTTGCGCAGTTCTGTTTCGAGGGCATCATCACCAACGATACCGGAATTGAGCGTCACATACACGTAGAGGCCTTGGCCCTTAATGTCGTGAGGAAAGCCAACAGCCGCTGCTTCCGCCACCTTGGGATGGGCCACGAGCACGCTTTCCACTTCGGCGGTGCCGATTCGGTGCCCGGAAATATTGAGCACATCATCCACGCGGCCCGTGATCCAATAATAGCCATCTGCATCCCGGCGCGCGCCATCGCCAGTGAAGTATTTTCCGGGGAAAGTACTGAAATAGGTTTGGCGGAAACGATCGTGATCGCCAAATACTGTGACCATTTGGCCGGGCCACGAATCCGTGATGCACAGATTTCCTTCACATGCCCCTTGCAGCACATCGCCTTTTTCGTTCACGATCACGGGCTGCACGCCGAAGAAAGGTAAAGTGGCTGAACCCGGCTTGAGCGTGGTTGCACCAGGAAGGGGAGAAATAAGTATGCCCCCTGTTTCTGTTTGCCACCAAGTATCCACAATCGGGCATCGCTCATCACCAACCACGCGGTAATACCACATCCAAGCCTCTGGATTAATCGGTTCTCCCACCGAGCCGAGCACACGGATCGATGCGCGTGAAGTTTTCTTCACGGGCTCATCGCCCTCTTTCATGAGAGCCCGAATCGCCGTAGGTGCAGTATAAAATATATTTACTTTATACTTATCGATCACCTCCCAGAAGCGAGAGACGGTGGGATAGTTTGGCACACCCTCAAACATCAACGTGGTAGCGCCGTTGGCGAGCGGACCATAAACAATATAACTATGACCCGTAACCCAGCCCACATCGGCCGTGCACCAATAGATCTCTCCCTCTTTATAGTCGAATACATATTGATGAGTGATCGAAGCATGAAGCAGATATCCTGCCGTAGTGTGTAGTACGCCCTTGGGCTTATTCGTGGATCCCGAGGTATAAAGAATAAACAAAGGATCTTCTGCGTTCATATGCTCTGGTTCACAAAGAGTAGCAGCCGCTTTCATTTCAGTGAGCAAATCTACATCACGTCCGGCCACAAGCTTCAAGGCATCCCCACTTCGATTGGTAACGAACACTTTATCCACAGAAACCTTTTTGAGCGCCTCATCAACATTCACTCGAAGTGGAATCTTTTTCCCGGCGCGCAGGCCGATATCTGCGGTGATCAAATACTGCGCTTTGCAATCTTTGATTCGATCTGCGAGCGCATCGGCAGAAAAACCACCAAAAACCACAGAGTGCGGGGCTCCGATTCTAGCGCAGGCAAGAATGGCAAACGCTGCTTCCGGAATCATCGGCATATAAATGGTTACAAACTCGCCGCGTTTCACGCCATTGGCCTTCAGCACATTGGCCATGCGGTTCACCTGTTCGGCCATCTCAGCATACGTAATCTTTCGAGCTGCTTCCTTCGGATTATCCGGCTCCCAAAGGATCGCCGTCTGATTTCCCCGCTTCGCCAGGTGCCGATCGATGCAATTGTAGGATGCGTTCAACTCACCACCTTGAAACCAACGCACATGAACTGGTGGCTCAAAGCTGGTATCTTTCACTTTTGTCCATGGCTTAAACCAATCCAAACGAGCTGCCTCGCGACCCCAAAATGCTTCCGGGTCGCGGATCGATTCAGCATAGAGAGAATGATATTGATCCTCACTGCACAAGGTTGAGGATTTGATGTTATTTTTGACAGGAATTGAATTGCTCATATTAGTATTATCGAAACAGGGAAAGGCATTGTCCGTCAATTCTCGATGCGTTAAAATACACAGATGCTAGCCTTGCTTTCCCTACTTTTACCTGTTGCGGTTTTTGCCCAAAGCACTCCCCAGATGCAGGGAAATATTTTCTATCCAAGCAGCAAAAGTAGCCCGAGCTACAAATATGAAAAGACTACCATCGAAACTCCGGATGGTGGGCATCGCAGCCATATTCGCTACACGGATCTCGAGGGGAAAATTCTCGTGGAAGAAGAATTTGTGTACCAAGGAGAAACCCCAATTCTCTACAGATATGACCAAAAACAAGTTCACGAGATCGGCGAAATCAAGATCGAACAGAACAAGGTATTCTACAGCTACACAAAACAAGGAAAAACAGAAACTGATTCGGATAGCCTCGAGCCGCAGACTGTTTTCACAGACATGATCCCTACTGTATTACAGAAAAATTGGGAGCTCCTCCAAAATGGCGATTCTGTAAAAGTGCGCTTGCTCCTCGTGGAGCGATTGGAAACTGTGGGCTTTAAATTTTTCAAAGATAAAGAGCGCGACTGCCAAGGAATTCCCGCCGTAGATTTTACCATGAAGCCATCTAGCTTCATCATAGCTGCCCTCGCGCCTTCGATTACCATCACAGTTTCGAAAGCGCCTCCGCATCGCCTTCTAGAAACGAGTGGTAGGTTGCCCGTGCGAGTAGCTGAAGTGCCAGACCCGAAGCGGCGGCAAGACTGGCGCGCCATCGATGCAAAGATGAGCTTAAGCTATCCGCAGGAAACGCCAAACCCTAGCGTAGGGAAGGATTCGAAGTAACTGGATCGTCTTCATCATCCGCAGGCTCTGGAGCTGCAAGACCAGGATTCAGCATCGGGTGAGGAGCAGCCTCAAAATTAAGCGGACGCGCCAACTCAGTAGTAAACTCTTCATCGGTGAGTCGGTGAGTGACATGCAATTTCTCTAAAATTGAAGCGATAATTGATCTAGCAAAAGGCGAAAGCTCTCGTTTGCGAAAAGAAATACTGTAACGTTTCGGGCTCGGTAAAAGCATCGCGAGAAATGCGCCTTCTTTGGCATTTAGTTCGGCGGGAGATTTTTGAAAATAATAATTCGAGGCCGGACCAATTCCATACAAGCCCTCACCAAACTCCGCCACATTCAAATAGGTTTCCAGTATTTTTCTTTTGCCCACTTGTTTCTCTAGACGAAGCGCGAGCACTAGCTCTTTCACTTTTCGCCAAAGCGTTTTCTCGCCCGTGAGATAGACATTCTTCACCACTTGCTGGGTGATTGTGCTGCCACCGCGCACGAAGCGATGCTCTTCCATATCTCGCTTATAGGCTTCGATGAGCTGATTAAAATCATAGCCATTGTGCTGATAAAAGGCATCGTCTTCACTGATCACAATGGCCGACACAGCGATCTTAGAAACTTGATCTACGCCCACCCACTTCACCGGGCGCTGCTTAATTACGCGCATTTGCACCGGCTTACCTTTGCCTCGGTAATTCACCCAAACATAATGCGTTTTGAGCTCACCAACATCGGTGGCAATAGCCACGGCATAAAAAACCACGGCATAAAAACCTAAACAGAATACGAGAAGAAGGAAAAAGCGATGCATTCCTTTGTGCTAAGTAACATAGCTAGACCAAGCTGACAAATTGGAATTAGAATCAAGCGATGGACAATATAACCCACACCATAATTGGCCTCGGCGTTGCTGAGATAGCGATGCAATGGCGCATGAAAGATCGTTCGGGTTTACAATCCAATTTGCGACCACTGTACTGGCTTAGTTCCGCAGTTGCGAATAATCTTCCTGATCTTGATGTGCCTTGGATAAAGCTTCTGGGCGGAGGCCGCATGGAGTTTCTTCTGCAGCATCGTGGCTATAGCCATACGCTTGGAGCCGTGCTACCCATCGCAATTTTTACGTTGCTACTCTGTTGGGCAATCGCAAAAAAGCGCCAGCTGGAAGTAAATAAAAAAGACTGGCTTTGGCTTGGCGGCCTCGCGATTTTCGGCGTGCTCTCGCATATTCTCGCCGATAGCTGGAATAGCTATGGCGTGCATCCTTTTTGGCCATGGCAAAATCGGTGGTATTATGGAGATTTCATTTTCATCTTGGAGCCATGGATTTGGATCACGTTGATTCCCTGTTTACTTTTTTCTTCACTTCCGAAATGGATTCGTAGTTTTCTCTTTTTACTTTACGTAGCGATAGTGGGCGCAGCCTGGAAAATTAGCTATGTGCCAAGCCCCATTGCGCTACTCCTCAGCATCATGGCTCTGATCGGGCTTGCCACAAAATCTTTACCGCAAAGTAAGCGCCTCAGCTACTCATTCAGCCTGCTCTTCGTGGTGCTCTTGGGGTTTGCCTTTGTTTCTACTATCACCAAGCGAGAGCTAAACTCTCGATTCCTGGCGATCAGTCCAGACAATCAACACATAACTCTCGTGATCTCCCCTCTGCCCGCTAATCCATTTTGTTGGAATTATATTAGCGTAGAAACGAGTGAGAAAGAATTTCTCTTACGCAGCGGAATCTTCGCGCCCTTTTCTGATTTCTATCCTGTAGAAGCTTGCCCCATCATGATTGAGGGAAATCGCGTGGCTCCGCTAGAAGGCTTCGGCTCAGGTTTTCCGGGCGAGCTGCTCTCCCTTGGCACCTTTCGTGGGAGTTTAGCGGAACTACGATTGCTCGATAACAATTGCTATTTCGCTGCCTTTCGTCACTTTGCGCGAGCGCCATTTTGGATCCTGCATGGAGATTCTGTGACGATTGGCGATCTACGCTTTGACAATGGCAAGAGTCATGGCTTTAGCACGATCGAAATTCCTGCGAAATCCGGCCCACAATGCCCGCAAATTCCACCCTGGGATTTAGCGCTTCCACTCTAGCTGCGCTTTTGGCAGTGCGCACAGAAGTGGCTGCTCCGCCCCGTAATCACGAGGCGCTGAATCTTTTTTGTTTTGCAACGCGGGCAGGGCTCGCCAGTGCGTCCATATACTTTGAGCTCAAGCGCATAGCTACCCGCTACCCCATCTGGATTCACATAATTATAGACTGTAGTTCCCCGTGCCTTGATGGCTTTTTCCAAAATTGCTCTCGTTAGCGAAAAGAGTTCTGCTGTTTTTTTGATACGGGCACTAATCGTGAGCGGATGAATACCAAGTGCGAAAAGCGCTTCATCTGCGTATATATTTCCCACACCAGCGATGATCGATTGATCGAGGAGAGAGGCCTTTGCGGGGCGCTTTGTATTCCCCATCGCCTGCATAAAATGCTCGCGTGCCGCTGATTCCTCTTCGATTGGATCAGGTGCTATTTTCTTTTTTTTCCAATAGTGGGCCAAATCTCGCACTGCAGTTAGGGTGCCGAAGCGCCGAGGATCATAGAAAAAATAATTGCCACGATCAAAGCGAAACTCGCAGCGCAGCTGCTTGCTATTAGTGCTGCGAATCTTGGCGGGAATGATCGCGGAATCATCAGGCAACATTTTCCCCGTCATTCTGAGGTGCTGTAAGATATAAAGATTACCAAAATCGTAGATGAGGTATTTTCCTCTGCGCTTTATTGCGGTGAGATTTTTTCCGATAAATTCCTCGGGCTCGCACTCCGATTCAAACCAAACTTTTTTGTCATTGACGATGAAGTTCGTAAGACGAGCGCCCTCCAGAGGCCTCAAGGCGCGGGCTACGGTTTCGACTTCGGGGAGTTCTGGCATTTCTAACTTAACTCCTTGAGATTGTTTGTGTTCAGATTTGCATTAAGTGCCATACAACCCGGGATCACCCGATTCTTATCTATTTTCCTCATTTTGTCCTCCTTAATGGATAAACGTTGCTGTGTTTCTCTTTTTCGATAGCTACCAAACCAAGATTTTGGATATGCTCCAGAACGCGTAGTGATGTTTGTTTTTGCACTTCTCCATCGATCTTGGAATAATGATCCGCAATTTTTAAATCCTTGTGACCAGTAATCGCGATCGCAGAGTCAAGCCCCATACTTCCGAGTCATTAGCCCTTAATGAACGTATTATTAGTGAAGCTAATCTTCACCATTACAGCTATGAGCCGCCCGAAGATTTAAATTCTCGTCTTGCAAAGGGTGCAAGGGATTTGGAACACGCTCTCGAATATTGATAGGGAAAAAACTTCCTCGATAAGATTTAATAGGCTTCAAGAGTTTTCCATTCACCGCGACAGCTCGGTCTTTATACGCAATAAAATGCAGATAGGATTTTCTCGGAAATATAAGACGGATTTCAGACCTGGAACCTTTATGAACAATTAAGTAGCAGTCATTAAAATCACATGACAATTGCCCATTAATTTTGTAATCGCCGCAAATATTTCCTTCTTCGGCGAAAGCCGGGATTACTAAAAATAAACTGAAAAAATAGGAAAAGGCCGTTATTCCTTGGATTATTCTCATAGGGAAAAGTTCACGCAAGGATTGGGAGAGGAACACTTACTTGATTGCTCTTCATACAGATATCGATAAATTTGCTTCTCATAATAAGCAACCTGGTATGCCGCCGGCCACAAATCCTTCAAATGCTTATCATAGTTTGATTCCATGTTTTGCATAGATTGAAATTCAGGCACACTTTGAAGCCTCTGGTAGGCCTCTTCGATTTTATAGTCATTTTGCAAGCGGTCTTGATCATCAGCCAAATCCTCCTTCGTAGTGCTTGGATCGCTAATCTTTTGCTTTAAGTATGCCTCTCGCTCCTTCATATATCCGCTGCTGACCATTCTTGCGATTTGACCCCAGGTATAAGGATTAGGATCACTTCCAATCATCTCCTGTCTCTCTTCATACTTTGCAACTTGATTATATGTATTGCGCAGCCCTTGCATCGTTTCTCCATACGTCTTTGTAGCAGCCTCTAATTGATCAATCCCGATCATGGAGCGGAGATATAAATCCATAGCATTGAAACTTGAAAAAAGTTTATTCAAGTCGTCCATTTCTTTATCTCGAACGTCCTGACAGCTTGTTTGTTTCATCATTTCGGTAAAATAATAATCATTTATTCCTTCGTCACCAGTAAAGGCATACGTGCTTGGCACAAGAGCATGCAAGAATTCCGTCGTTTTCTTTCCTGCAAAGGTGGAAATATTTGGAAATTGTGCGCTCTGGTCTTTCATGCGCATAGATATAAAATTCTGCTCTAAGTTATTTCCTGGCTGAAATAAATCAATGGGAGAGGTTAATCCGTATCCAAACATATCCTTATCTGTAGAGGCAATCACGCAGGTATTATCATTCGCTAAGGCCTGGGTAGACCCTGAAAAACAGGAGAGATCGATGATTGCCACCTTAGCGCCAGCAGCCTGTAAATGATCACGCAAGGTTTGTATCTGGTCTAAAGGAAGCAGAGCCTCGTCTTCCGACACCACAGAGTGAGAAAGTTCCTTAGGATCATGTTGGGCTCCATGAGTGTCAACCACAAGAAGAAATTCATCCCCCGCTTTTATTTTTTTCTCCTGAAGGAGAGTTTCATATTGCTGAATAGCGGCTGAAAAATTTTGCTGTGTAAATGTTTTTGCATCCTGTCCGAAAGCATTCTTTGCAGCAGCTTTGCTGCCGCTTCTATCGCCATCATATAAAAGTGTTGTTGACCATGCGGAAGATTTTGCAAGCGGTCCAATCGATGCAATTTCCGTATCAAAGATCGTGGAATCACCGGCTGGATCTCCAGAGCCCCCAACAACAAAGAGAAAATTATGCGTATCCGGCGAATCAGCCCATGCGGATGATGATATAAATGTTAACAAAATAAATAGTAAGCAATACATATTTTAAATAACCGACCTAAAGACTTATCGTGAGAAACTCTAATACTCTGAAAGAAAAAATACCGTGTAAAAGGCTATGCAAATGCCTATCAAGGTTGGAAGAAAAACAGATCGTTCAAAACTACGTCAAAACCAGGTTTTCACCGGCTTTTGGGATGAAAATCGCAGCGTGGCCAGATAGGCACGCAAAAAAGAGTGCGGGGTATTTAGAAATCACTCAGCAGCAAGGCCCTCAAATACCCCTGAATCTCCGCAAACATCTCTGGCACTGACGGAAGCTGAAGCTTAGGAAAATTACGAATCCTAGCTTGCTCCAACAAATCTTGGAATTCCTCATCCCGCAAAATGCTCGTCCACTGCTTCGGATCCATTTCGGACTTCCGTCGTCGGAAACAGCGCTTGATCGCACCAGCGCATTTCGCACGTGGCAATCGATCTTCGCCGAGCCTAACCAAAGACCACAAATCGATAAAATCTTTAAGCCTTGTATTTCCAGTAGCAAAACGCGCCATGGTTTCGAGCTTTTCGGCGAAAATAAATTCCGGTGGATACACAGCCAAAGTTAGTTTTAATGCTTCGTCATCAAGCAGAAATACTTCATCAATCGTTACAATTCTGGGATCTACGTCGTCACCAGCACACAGATCCACTCGCAGAGGCTCCGAATATTTGTTGATTTTAAAAACCCACGCCAACTCAAAACGCTCGCCGCCATAAGGAGTATCACGCTCCATTGAACTTTGCGTAATTCCAGTAAACGAAAAACCATCGTCTAGTACCAAAGCAGCGGCTTGCCGAATCAAATCCTCGGCATCCTTAAACACAAGCCCTCGTGCCGTCAAATCAATATCAGCCGTGAAGCGTGGCGGCTTCAGATTAGAATACTCCCGCAGCAAAAGACTTCCGCCTTTCCACACCAGAGATTTTTCCTTATCCACTACCGCCAAGCGGGCCAAGAATCGCTCTTGCGCCAAAAGCAACGGCGCTTGTGGCATACGAATGCCGAGATCTTTAGCTGCCTTTGCCAAACGGTTCTTCACAGCACAGCCTCAAGAAAAATTGCCATTCGTTGCTTGGCCTGAAATTTTAGGCTTAATTTTTTTAATTTAGAAAGGCTCATTACTTTTTTCCGCGCCTTGGCCTCACGATATATTTCTAGCATAAATGCGAGCGATTCTCCTTCGCGCATTAGGTCAACGAGAGTTCTCTCCAATGAGGTCACAACAATACCACGAACCTTTTCCACGTCTAGCTTGTACAAACTTGTTTTTTTGGGATGGAGAGATACGTCGATTAACTTTCGTTTGGGAATGTTTGTGTCGGGAACAATAATATCTATCTCGCCCGGCAATTCGTCTGTCAACCCGTGGAGGCGCAAAGCAGTTCTTAGTCCAATCACTCCCTGCGGGATAATTTTAAGCTTTTCCAATAGCAGCGCGTGAAAATCTTGGATCTCATCCCCTTGAGCAAAGCGGTATAAACCATGGGAAACGCGCTCTATCGCCCCTGTATGGGCATAGTAGCTTAAGAGCTGGGGGGACACGCCTTTACGACCAGCCATAGCCACCGTGAAAGTGGCTTTTCCTATGTTTTTTAAGGTAGTTAGCTTCATAATTTTTAATTATAGGTTGTTTTTAATCATAAATCTACCTGAAAATAAAATAATGGAATATCACGTAGTTCCGGGCAGCAGATCACCCAAATCACCCGGCAAGATGAAATTGCGTGAAAGGTCGTGAAAATCGGATGAATCAAAATGGCTTAAAATGAAAAGGGAAGAAGTGCGGAATGACTGTTGAATTTCATTATCTCGCTGAAATCACGTTGTATTTAATTTTTGTTTACTTAATCTCGGGGAGTTCTGGCATGGGCCACAAATAACGGAAATCACTTCCCCGTACAAGAGCATTCTTGCCTCCGCTGCTCCCCGTTTCGCCACTCACATTGAGGAGCTGCCCAGCTGATCAATCGGATGAAAGCGCACTAGTTGCGGATATCCAGGTTGAAGCAGCGGCGCGGTGGCCTTGATATAGTCTGCCACGGGCTTCGAATTGAGATGGAGCTGAAGAGCCGCCTCACTTTTCCAGCGCGTATAAAAAACGATGTTCAGCGGATCGTTCACAGACTGCTGCACATACCAGGCTACATTACCAGGCTCTGAAAGCGAGGGCTTTACGATGGTATTCAGCGCGGCCATAAACTCCGCCTCGGTGCCGGGCTTTATTTGCAAGTAGGTTAGAACCGCGATTTCCTCTTGATCGTTTGATGCTGCGTGGGTTTGCAATCCACTCAATAAACTCAGTAGGGCGATGATTAGATATTTCATGATTTCTCCTTTGTTGTTTAATGCGAAGCGGAAACTACTCCTAGACTCATGTACTGTAAAACAGTATATTTAAAATAAAGATATTCTGTTTTTCCATACAACTTGAGAGAAATAAATGACCCTCGAACAACTCCGCTATTTTGTTGCCGCCGCGAAATACGAGCATATTCATAAGGCCGCTCAATCTATCCCAATTAGCGCAAGCGTAGTGAGCCAAGCGGTGAGGCAACTGGAGAGCGAGTTAGCTTGTGAGCTATTTATCCGCGAGCGAAAGAAACTTCGCTTAAGCCCGCAGGGGCGTAAATTGCTGGAGATGTCGGGCATTGTGCTAGGCCAAGTGGAAAGTATTCGCGAAACCTTGGGTCAGGCCGATCAAGCGCTCGAGGGCCATTACCGCATTGGCGGAAGTCACTTTTTAGCGGCGAAGCTGCTCACTCCGATTTGGACAAAGCTGCAAACCAAGTTTCCAAAACTAACAGTGGAAATGCATTCGCAGCCCACCTGGGCATTAGTGGATAGCCTATTAGCTGGGCGCCTAGATTTCGCCATCGGCTTCAGCCCTGCGGCTCATCCCCAGCTTGAAATGGAAGAAGTATTTCGTGGATACTCGGAGATCGTGGTGCGAAAAAATCACCCGATTCTGCGGCGAGATAAAAAAGAGCGGCACAAGTGGCTGGCTGAATATCCAGTAACCATGCACATGGCGACGGAAAAAATATTTTCTGCGAGAAATTATCCTGCCTTCAAAAAATTGAATAGCTCGATCAGTTTTAGTTTTGATAGCGATTTTACAGCATTGGAAAACCTAAAGAACTCCAATAGCTGGGCCTATATGATCGATATTGTGGCAATGCATTTCAACGAGGAGCTTGTGGTGGTGGAGACGCCTTATCGATCTGAGACGCAATACACTGTGCAAATCATGCGGCACAAATCCCGAAAGATAGACTCAACGATGTCCACAGTTTTTGAGCAAATCAAAGCGCACTTCGCGCAGAGAAAATAAAATTCACCTAAACAAAACTACCAAGGCTCTGCAGGATTTTTACCCAGCGATGTTCTGGTGGCACTAGGCGTGCGGGGCCCATGAGATCAGTGATCGGTGCGCGCATCACGGTGCCGGAGCGATAAACAGTGCATTGTCCCCACGCCCCTTCCATTGCCATGCGTGCGGCTTCCACGCCCATCGCGAGAGTGAGAAATCGATCCGTAGGAGTGGGCTGCCGCGCTCGCTGTAGATGCCCAAGCACCACATGGCGGGCTTCCCAGCCAGTTTCACTTTCCAGAAAACGAGCGAGCGACCAAGCAAATCCCCCATAGCGCTCGGCTTGAGGAGCACCTGCCACGTTGAAGGCCACGGAAGCATTTCCATCCTTCGCGTGCGCTCCTTCGGAAGCAACAATTAATAATCCGCGCTGACCCTCTGCCTGGCGTGCTTTCACAAACTCCACTAATTTTATTTGATCATAGGGACGCTCCGGCAAAAGCACCACATCTGCATAGGAGGCCATGCCTCCTCCGAGCGCAATCCAACCAGCAGTGCGTCCCATGGCTTCTACCACGATGATTCGGCGATGGGCGTCGGCAGTGGCGCGTAGAGCATCTACGGCATCTGCCACCACGGAGCAGGCCGTATCGTAGCCGAAGGTAATTTCCGTGCCGCTCAAATCATTATCAATCGTTTTCGGCACGCCAATCATGCGCACATCTTTTTCAAATGCTTTTAGGCCAGAAAAAGTGCCATCGCCGCCAGCCACAATCACGCCATCCAATCGCAATTTTTTATATTTTTCTAGAAATTCTGCTTCGCGGCCCGCAGTGCCTGATTTATTCGAAGTGCCGAGAAAGGTGCCTGCCTGGGAGTGGAGATTTTCAATGTCCCCTGCGGTGATGGAGCGAGTGCGTTCATTGAAGATACCCTCGAATCCATCTCGAATACCGATCACTTCATGACCCGAGCGTAAAAGTACGCGGCAAGCCGCTTCGAGAATACCATTTAAACCCGGCGCATCGCCTCCGCCGGTGAGGAGTCCAATTCTATTCATCTCAGAATTGTAGTGAAGCTTGTAGGCCGATACAAGGAGACCAGTCAATTTAACGCAATGCGATAACTACCTTGGTTTTTTATCCGCCAACCGGTAATTTTCCTAGAGTTCTGGCTCCGGCTTGCTATCATAAAAACCGGTTCGAGGTGGGTTTGCGGAAATATCGTTTACTACAATTTGGCATCCAAGTTTCGCTCTGCCTTTCGCTCGCAGCTTGCGGTGGCAAGTTCAGTCGTATTTTTTCGAGCGATTCCACCACTGTTACCTTCACCCATTCCCGAGATGCCACTAATAAACTCCAGCATGCTGCCTATCAGGCGCAAGCGGGTGGAGTAATTGTTTGGGGCAGTTCCGGCACCAATAAAATTTCCTTCGTTTTGCCGAATGATACGCCGGCGGTGCCAAAATCACTTTCTCTCGCTAACGGCACCTGGGCATTCTACAGCATCGGCTGGGCGGGCAATTCCAACTCTGATCCCATGAAAGGGAATGTTCGTTGCGGAACCACGAGCGCCAGCCTCACCGGATCGGCAACAGCGGTGAATCTCACGCTCGCGCAGGACTGCCAAAGCGGAATGAATGGCTTTTTTGGACCTGCCGCTTACCTAGGCACCAGTCCGCTCACACCAATTCCACTAACCCTCTTGAGCTGTGGCTCTTTCGCTCCTAAAACTAGCGGATTTACAAACTGCGATACAGATATTGGTGATCTAAAATCCTATACAGTTTCTGTGGGCGTAGTTGATCCAAGCATAGGTGGCAGCTCCGATGCCAATCCCACTCTCTGGACATCTTCTTGCCAAATCCATTCTGGAACGCCACTTTCTCAAACCACCACTAGCCTCGAGATTCCTGTGGGCGATGGAAGTCACGGCCCCATTACAATTATCAATGGATACATGAACAGCACTTGCACGGGGGCGCCCGCGCAATTCATCTTTCAAAATGGATTGGCTGGTTCAGAAGTAGCGGGAAATGGTAAAATTTCCTCAAGCGGCGGACAAACCTTAGTTTACTTGGTGCACGCAGCTCCAACGATCAGTGGCACCATACCGGCCACGATCTCTGCCAACACTGCCGCGAGCTTCGTCGTAAGCGGAAATAATTTTTCTACAGGTTCTCCCCCAACTGCCACACTTGGATCCGCAAGCTGCACTGTGCAGGTGATCGATAGTCAGAGCTTCATTTGCACGCTTCCCGTTGGTGGCCTCACTCCTGGCTCCTATTCACTCATTGTAACCAACCCGAATGGCTTAAATGCCACCCTCGCGAGCGTAAGTGTGGGAAGTGGAGCAGCGCCGGTGCTCTCCTCTATTTTTCCTGGAACGGAATCCTATAGCGCTGGTGGCCCCTTCATGGTAACCGGAACTAACTTTATTTCTGGTGCCATCGTTTATATCGGCACCACGATGTGCTCAAGCGTTACTTTTGTAAATTCCACGGAGCTGGATTGCGTTGTGCCATCCGGTCTTCCTACAAAAAATTATGCTGTCACAGTGGTGAATCCAAGTGGTCTAGGCAGCGTATCTACGCAACTTTTAAATATCAGCGGAGATATTGCTCCTTCAATTAGCGCCATTTCGCCGATGACAGTTCCAGAGACAGACACTGCGATTACCATCAGCGGAAGTAATTTCGTTGCGGGCGCCTCCGTCACTGTTGGGGGAGCAAATTGTAATATCACTAACCTCAGTTCTAGTTCCATCACCTGCAATGCACCTTCAGGATCCTTGGCTCCTGCGATGTACACAGTAATTGTTACCAATCCCGATGGCCTTGTTGACCTGCATAACCTCAACGTGACCGCGGATATGGCGCCTTCGCTTTCCAATATTTCCCCAGTCGCCGGCCATGCTGGAAGCTCTACTACAATCGTACTCAGTGGAACCAATTTCTCCGATACGAATGGTGCCAATTTTGCGATCACCGTTGGCGGACAAGCCTGCGGACTCGCAAGCTCTGTGAGCAGCACAAGTGTTAGTTGTTATACTTCAAGCTCGTTAACCGCTGGAACCTACCAAGTAGTGCTCACCAATGGCGATGGTTTACAAACTACGGAAAGTGTTCAATTCACCACCACGAATGATGCGATCCCCACAATCTCGCAAGTTTCCCCGTCTGCTATTTCCAGCGTAGCAACAGTGCCTGCCGCTACGATCACCATCACAGGATCTGGCTTCCTACCCACCGCGCAAGTATTTGTGAACGGCAGTGTTTGCGGTGGCGTTGCAATAACGAATAGTGGAACCACCATTACTTGCACGGCTCCAACGGGTCTTTCTACGGGCAGCTATCCCGTGAAAGTATTAAATGGCGACGGACAAGTGGTTCAATCGGGCACCATTGCCGTAACCACGGATATTGCTCCAACAATTAGTGATACCTTCCCCACCGCGGGCACACAGTTCATGGGAACTCACATCACCGTTCATGGCAGCGGATTCGCTCCGAGCGGCGCCTTAGCAGTGTTCATTGGTGGCAGCCCCTGCGCAAACCTGAACTACATCAGCCCCACCGCTTTAGAATGTGATACTCCGAGTCTGTCCGCTGGCACCTACGATGTTGTGGTGAGAAATGCGGATAGCGTAGAAACCACTCAGTCGGTGCAGTTCACTTACTCCACGAACGCGGCTCCCTCTTTTACCGCAGCTACACCGAGCACGATTTCCCAATATGCCACTTCGCCTCTCACGGAAATCACCATAACGGGCTCAAACTTCCTTGCCGGCGCACAGGTGTATATTGGCGGCAACATGTGCGGCAGCGTAAACGTGGTGGATGCCAATACGATCACTTGCACGGCTCCGATTGGAATGTCTCCCGGCAATCAAAATATTAATATTTTAGCGGCCGATAATCAGGTTGCCTTTAGCCCAGCCGGCTATATGACTGTTACGAGCGATGTCGCTCCAACGGTGAGCTCTGCTACGCCAACCACCATGGCGAGTGGTGTTGCCACCAGTATTTCTATCTTCGGAACAGATTTTGTGTCTGGTGCCTCTGTAACAATCGGCTCCTATTCCTGCAATAGTGTGAGCGTTGTAAGCAGCACAGCGATAACCTGCACCGCCCCTGGCAGCATCCCAGTAAGCACCTTGCCGATTGTAGTTACAAATCCTGATGGACTAGAATCTACGCAAACTTTGAATTTCAATATATCCGGCGATCCTGCTCCCACCATTGCCAGTTTCTTGCCCATTGCAATTCCCCCCACGGGTACCGCTCCAGCCACCACGATTACCATCAACGGATCCAACTTCACGAGTACTCCTACTGTGATGATTGGTAGCTCCTATGTTTGTGGTGGAGCTAGTGTGAGCAATGCTGGCTCCACCATCACCTGTACCGCGCCAGGAAGCATCCCCGTTGGAACCTATTCTTTAGAGGTAATTAATCCTGACGGTGAAACAGTGACAGCTGGTGGAACGATCAGTGTAGTAAATGATTCTCCGCCCACTGTTACTTCGATTTTCCCAACGGCAGGCGCCTATGGTGTTCCAACAGCTATAGAGATAAATGGCTCAGGCTTTGTAAGCGGTGCAACTGTTCAAGTTGGCGGAGTAACTTGTACTAGTGTCGCCTATGTTAATAGCACCCAACTCACCTGTATGACCTCAGGTAGCCTTGCCATTGGTGGCTATAATGTGGAAGTAACCAACCCAGATTATTTACAGTCTCCCCAGGTAGTACCATTCTCAGTTTCGGGCAGCGCGTCTCCCAATCTTACACTCGTAGCCCCGAGCACGATTCCCTTAGGCAGTAACCCTCAGATCACCATCACTGGAACAAACCTCTCCGCCGGTGGAATCAGCGTAAACTTAGTATCAGGTGGTGGAAACTATACTTGCAGCTCGCCCACAGTGTCTAACGGTGGAACCATTATCACTTGCACTCCCCCAGGAAGTCTCGCTTCAAATACTTATAATGTTACGGTGATCAACAGTGATGGCCAAGCGGCCAGCAACCTACATTTATTCGTGGATAATTCATTTGGCAGTGGCGCAGATGGTAGCCCATCCATGATCACTTCGAGCATAGCAAGCTCTGCCATGCTGAATGGACGAACAATTTCCGCCAACCGAAATATAAACAATATTTCCTCAATTTCTGCCAGTGCAACACAGGATCTAGTACTGAACGGTCCACCAATTGCAGCTGCCGATTTCAGCGTTGGAGACGAAGTAGCGTGGCACGTTACCGCAGCGGCTACCGGCGCCTGTGAAAGCTCTGCAGGCTCGCTACACGCAGGAAAATTTGGATTTGCTCACATCACCAACATAGACTATTCCGGAAACGGCACCATCACGATTGATGCTCCGATCACAAATATTCCTAATAATAGTGGCGCCACTGGAATCGCGGCCACCGTTCGCACCGCCGGTTCTAGCTTCTGTGTGATTCAAGTGCTTCGCGTGCCGAACTTCCAAAATCTCTCTGTGCAGGGGGGAGTGTCTTCTGATACCGCCATCTCTCCAAGCAACTATGATATGTCGCAAGGTATGGGTGGAATTGTAATGATGCGAGTTGCGGGCACACTTTCCGCTACAACTGCAGGCTCAGGCAATGTGACCTTCGCTGCTGATGGCGCGGGCTTTGCGGGAGGCGCATGCACAGGCACGTGCAATGGAGCCTTTGGCGACGGCATCAAGGGTATAGCAGTAGGTTCAGCAGATACCGGCGGTGATGGCGGCTTCGCTACCAGCGGAGCGGGCGGCGGCGGCAATGGTGGCAGCGGTGGAGCTGGCGGCAATGGAGCTGGCGGTGGCCAAAGCAATAGCTATGGAACTTGTAAACCAAGCGCTGGCTGCGCATCTCTGGGTGGCGGCGGAGGTGCCGGCTATAATAGCTCCTCCACAGCACATGGCGCGAGTGGTGGTGGTATCGTTCTTGTTTATGCGAATAATGTAACGAGCACATCCCCCCTACTCCGGGTGCAATCCTATGGTGGAACAACCGGTGGCGCCGATACCAGCTCTCCGGGTGGAGGCGCGGGTGGAACCGCACTGATCCAAATGAAGACCAATTCAATTAATAATCTTTATATGAGCACTTCCGGCACGGCAGCATCTGCTGGTTCTTACGGCGGCGGCGGCGGTGGTGGTGGCGTTACCGAAGCAAAGTACTGCAGCAGCACTGTTCCTAACTTCGATTCTGGCTCAGGCTCACCAGCTGCTCAACCAGGAATGGGTGGCACGGGTACCTATGCTGGAAGTAATGGATCGGCCGGGATTGTTAGCAATATGAGCCTCGTCTCCGGGCTTGAGTATTGCCCCTAATCACAGCGCATTGCCTGACTGATTTAGAATTAACTATGGTCTGCTCCATATCCGCCTATACTTAAAAATAGAGGTGCGTATGGTGCGTGCATTACTATTACTTTTTTTATTAAGTACTCCCGCCTACGCGAGAATCTTTCTTGAGCCCGAAGCGGGCTACGAGGTGGGAAAGTATTCCAAGACCATCACTACTCTCGGCGTGCTAAGCACATCCACCGATAATACGGCGCATGGGTTTGATTATGGCGCCAAGCTAGGCTACCGAAAACATTTTCTGCTCATTGGCGGAGAGTACGAAACAAGTAGTCTCTCAGGCTCTCTCATCACGAAAGACGCAAGCGCCTTCGCGGGCTTTGCCTTTTTACACTTTCGTATTTGGGGATCCTATATCTTCAGCGCAAAAATCACGGATGGCAGTGGATCAGGCTATAAGGTTGGTTTAGGCACGCCGCTGCTTTACTGGCTTCGATTGAACGGGGAATACTCTGTGAGAAATTATAATAGCTATTCCGGTACAGCGCTCGCGGCGGGCAGTAGCTACGGCGCCAGCCTGAAATCGGTGAAAGTAACGCTAAGCTTACCGCTCAATCTCTAGTTAGTAGCCCGTATTGCTTACATTGATAATTCCGTGAAGAACAACATCATCCTCGGAATCTTCATCCACCACATCATTTTCTATTTCGAAACCATATTGCCCAATTGACGCGAAACTAAAATTTGCGCTCTCCCCTGGGTTGAGTCCTACATGCCGAGTGGCGAAAATTTTTCCAGGCCCCTTCATTTTGAAGCGAATATAGAATTTCGAAAGATTTCTGAGTGTAATTCCTCTCGCACCGGATACTTCTAAGCCCGGCAAATTCACATCACAATTCGAATCATCGGTACATTGAAATTGTTCATCCGTGACCGCGATGATCTGCGTGGGCGGTATTGCAGCCTCTGGTGCATCATGGCTAGCCATGGAGGTCTGCAAGGAGAAATCATTATCAAACTTACTCCACACTCCATAGTGATCGCTCATCCAAATACCACCGATTGGCGCAGTGAAAATAATCGTGGATTCATAGGGGCGCAATCCATGAGCAAAAATATAATCATCTCTTAGGTTCGCGCTGAAGCTCGCTTGCGAAGGCACTTGACCAGCCACTAATGTAAATGGATTAAACCAAGGTTCAGAGGGAACTTCACAATCGGTGCAACTTGTATCCCCAGGATGGATAGCAGCGAAAGAATCCACAAAACCAGAATCCACAATACCGCTCGGGCCGCTATCAGCGGGATTAGAATTAAAATCTCCGCCAATAATAACATCCGAATCATTCCAATCGCCACCGGAAGTGGAGATCCATTTCTTTGCATCCTGCACAATCGCCATCGATTGATCACCGCGATCCATATCATTGCCGCCAAGCAAGTGGGTGGCGTATACATAGAGCGTACGACCATTGGCCTCGGTGAGTTTTGCAGCCACAGCATAGCTCACGCTGCCAAATTCAATGATCCACTTTTTGCCATCGCCGAACTCAAACGCACTATGAGGCAACTTTACATCGCGCTCTTCTGATAAATGTAGCTCACGTTTCGCAAGCACTGCATCGCCATCATAGAAAAGGCCTGGAAAGCCCATATTAATTCTATAGGTAAAATCGTAGCCAAGTGCCTCAGCGAGAGCCTGGGCAATGTTTTTTCCATCGCGATAATTCCACGATTCTTCCAGAAAAATAATATCGGGTGAATTTTGCTTTGCCCAGTTTACTAGGGCATTGAAGCGTAGATCACGAATGGTATAATCGCCATCATCCAGGAGCACTTCGCTATTAAAGTTTAGCTGCAAAACCTTCAGCGGACTCGCCTCCGCTTTGGGAGCAAGGAAGGAAATAAGCAGGATAAATAAAGGAGATAGAATCTTGGTCACATGGGGAATATATTGCATTTTCAGGTGGATTTCGACCCCAATCGCATCGACTATTGCCACAGGATATGATTTGCTAAGGAAATCGCGAGTTCGCCATGAAAAATATTTCTACTCCAAAAATAATTTTTACCTTTTTCGCACTATTAACCCTCATACCCTGGATATCTTCTGGATTCGCGCTGCTACTCGGCATTCTTTTCGCTATCACGCTAGACAATCCCTTCGCCGCGAATATGAGTAAACTCATTCAAAACTTACTTTTAGTGGCCATTACTGGGCTCGGTGCTGGGATGAATCTTAAGATTATCGCTCACGTGGGCATGCATGGCCTGCTATATACGATTACGGGGATCTTTCTCACCATTACTCTCGGCAGCTACCTCGGTAAGCTTCTGAAGGTGGAGGAGAACTGCTCGCGCCTTATCACCATCGGCACGGCCATTTGCGGAGGCAGTGCAATCGCCGCATTCTCGCCAGTGATCAAGGCCAAGCCGCATGAACTTTCTGTAGCACTAGGCACTGTTTTCATGCTCAATGCGGCTGCTCTATTTCTTTTTCCCTGGATTGGTCATCACTTACTGTTAAGCGAAGCGCAGTTTGGACTCTGGAGTGCCCTAGCCATTCACGATACGAGTTCCGTTGTTGGGGCTACTCTTTCCTACGGGCATCAGGCTCTCGAAATCGGTACTACCGTTAAGCTCGCCCGCGCAATGTGGATCATGCCGCTTTGCCTTGGAATGACACTCTATCTCAACAAGAAAAATTCACCCGCAAGCAGCGCAAGTAAAGTGAAGTTCCCCTGGTATATCGTAGGTTTTCTCAGCACCGCTGCGCTAGTTACTTGGATTCCCGCCCTCACAGAGGCCGGACACACTCTCGATCACTTGGCAAAAAGATTAATGGTATTTACGCTATTCCTGATCGGATCCAATCTCAATCGCGCCACTATCCGAAGCGTCGGCCTGCAGCCCTTTCTCCAAGGAATTACCCTCTGGATACTCGTAGCTAGCAGTTCTCTTGCGGTGATTTATTTTGGGATAATTACTTAGTAGCGCCGCCGTTGGAAGATCAGGCCGTTCTTTTAGAATCGCATGGGTCATTCCGGGAATCATTTCTACGCTAAGCTTCGCACCGGTAAATTTGTCTTTTGCAAACTTCGCTGTGAGCGTAGATACGGTTGTATCCGCCTCACCTTGAATATATTGAATGGGTAGATGAATCTGGGAGAGCTGTGATTGTAATACTTTGAGCTGATCACTAAATGGCATGGTTTCCGAAAGGTAAACTTGCCAGTCAGTTGGGAGAGCCCAAAGCCAAATGGGATTATCCCCTAAATTCTCATACCAACGAGGCAACTCAAATGCCGGATCAATCGCCGGGGCAAGCAAAATCAAACGAGCCAAATCATTAGGATGGTCTACCGCTAATTTCGCAGCCACCGCCCCCCCATAGGAGTAGCCAACTATCGTGATGGGTAAATTACTTTTATTGAACTGCAATGCAGCTAGAGCCACATCAACTTGTACGGTCAATGCGGGGTGTGCGTTTCCAGTGTCAGATTCGCCGTAGCCCGGCCGATCGATTGCAATCAATTGATAGTGTTTTATTAAGGAGGAATCTTGCAGCTGCGGAAGCCACTGAGCAACTCGGCCTGGAGAACCATGAATGAGGAGCGCTGGCGGGAGATAAGCATCCCCAGAGAGAAGGGCGTGCATTGGCACGCCATCCGAAACAAAGTAAACAGATTTGATTTCCGCGCGAGCCGTTGAGGCGAGTAGGAATAAGAGAAAATACTTCATCCACTTATTCTCAACTAGGCCAATAAAAAATTCTATAGATCTTTTGTTGGCCTAGGAGCGCAGAATAATTTTACCTGGTATCTTAGTCGCAAAAGCCAATGCCAGAAGCATCAGTTACGCAAACATCTCCGGTGCTGCAGCAAGGCGTGGTGGAATTGCAAACATCCGTGCCATTCGTCATTGCGCATGCTTGCGCTAGCACTACTTTGCTAGAAATGCTGGCGCTCAAAGGAAGAATTTTTCCCGTCTTTGCGTCTAAAGTTTGGGAGCATTGGTAGCTCGTTCGTTGAAGAGAAGCGAAGCAATAGTTGTAATCATTTTTCTTTACGTAACCGCTGATACTGCCAGAGTCTGCATCATAGGTAGCTTCTTCTTTGTCTTCCAAACCTGTATAGCGAGCTTTCGCGCGCTCGCCATTGATGCGGCAGTCGATTAGTTTTTGACCACTGAGGGCGGTGAATGGATGCTGCTCATCACACAATGAATTTGCACGAGCATTCGTAGCTGCTAGTGCGATAAGTATAGCTAGGGCAAGATTTAATAATTTCATAGGATCTCCTATAGTTGTTTTTTTCAGTTGACGCACCATATCCCAAGGAGCCCGGTTTTTGTATTAGGAATTGGTTTTTTGTGGCCCTGAAAGCGCCTTATATTTGAGCTGAGAGGCGAATGAGCAATTTTTTAGGCCAGCCTCCCCAGATTTGGTTAGGATATAGATCCAAATGAAATGGTTATCTCTCCTAGTTTCAAGTCTGCAAGCTGCCTCCACATGGCTGCATTTTCACACCACGGAATTTAAACCCTTTTGGAAACTTACGATTGTGGTGGTGGAATTCGGCCACTATCTCGGCGTGATGAGCTTTGTAATATTCCTCCTCGCCCTCGTTAAGATAAGAAAAAACTGGCGCTCTTATTGGAGCCTTTCCGCCATTCTATCTCTCTATGCTTCAGCGATATTTTTCCTACCAAGCATTAGGTTGGCCACTAATTTTCCGCGGTGGCAATCGCAACTCGAAGCGGCCTTCGGTAAGATAGACAACCAACAACCCGCAGCCCTTAGCCTAAAAAAACTTTATTTAGGCGAAGATGCGGCAGTGAAAGCTGAGACCTTGGAGTTTGCCGAAAAATCGGGGGAAAACCTTTTCCTCGATTTCTATCATGCTAAATCCAAGGAAACCGCACCATGGGTGCTGGTGATTCACGGCGGAGGATGGAATAGTGGCGAAAGAACCCAACTAGCAGAACTGAATTCTATACTTGCAGAAGGTGGTATCGCCGTTGCCACGATTGATTATCGCCTCGCCCCGAAAAGCCAGTGGCCAGCGCAAAAAGAGGATGTGGAAAGCGCAGTGAACTTTCTCAAATCCCACGCCACTCAACTGGGAATAGATCCCACACGCTGGGTTATTCTTGGCAGATCAGCTGGAGGACAAATCGCAGAGAGCTTCGCCTATGCTAGCAATGATACCAGTCTGAAAGGCTGCATCTCTTTTTACGCTCCATCCGACATGAATTTCGCCTATCGTTTCGCTCGTGAAGACGATATTCTCCGTTCTCGTTCTCTCATTCGTGACTATCTGGGCGGAGATCCCGTGCAGGCCCGCGCTAATTTCGACGCCACCTCGACGCTAAATTTTGTGCGGCCAGGTATAGTGCCAACGTTACTCTTGCATGGTCCGCTCGATTCTCTCGTTTGGGTAAAGCATAGTGAGCGCCTTATCGCAAAACTCCAAGCAGCAAAGGTGCCATCGGCCTATATCGAAATACCTTGGGCTACGCATGGCTTTGATTACAATATTACCGGACCAAGTGGCCAACTTAGCACCTTTGCCATTCGTTATTTTTTACACCGCGTTTTTCGAAACTGAGTTAAAATACTAAGTATTCATGGAAAGAATAAAGCAATTTATCCTCGCGCAACTCACCCAAGGCACCAGTCCGGAGAAATTAGCCTTGAGCTGTGCCCTTGGTATTAGCCTCGCAACTTTTCCAATCTTAGGCTCCACCACGCTGCTATGTTTTCTTGCCGGCGCGATCTGGAAATTGAATCAACCCGTATTGCAGGCGCTAAATTACTTTATGTATCCTGTACAGATTGCCCTGATTTTTTTCTTCGTTCGCCTCGGAGAATCGCTTTTTCATCAGGAGTCGGTTTCCATTCAACCCACTCTTTTAGTAAAAGAATTTTTCTCCTCACCCGCACAATTTTTTAGCCACTATGGAATGGCAGCTCTCTGCGCGATTGCTGCTTGGGCACTTCTAGCGCCATTTATGATTGGCGCTATTTATTTCTCCACCAAGTTTTTATTTTCACGATGGCAACAAAGGAAACATTCTCTATGAAAATGATATTGATCTGCTTAGTCTGCAATGTATTCATCACAACTGCCTATGCGGAGCAGCGAACGCTCGAATTATTTGAGATTGGCAAAAAATCAGAAAAGCCAGTTTTCATGCAAAAAACTCAGTATGAAAAAGAGCCTGGCGGCATCACTAAATCGATGAGCACCATGTTTGATGCCCAAGGAAATATTGTGATGACAGAGCAAGCGCGCTTCAAAGACGATCAACTCATTGAACAGACGGTGGAGAATAAACAACTCGGTGAGAACTACCAATTGAAGGTGGAAAACCAGCATCTCTCTTTCCAAACAACCGTTAAAAAGCCCGATGGAAAAACCGAAGTTAAAACTGACTCGGACGACATAAAGCCCGACCAAGTGTTTCTCTCTGGCCCCACCGCCGAGCCGTTCTTGCGCGCCCACTGGGATGATCTTTATTCGAAAGATTTGAGTCTACATGTGCGCTTTGGCATTTTAGAGCGCGGCGAAACGGTAGGATTTAAATTTAGTCGCCATAAAATCATCCAAGAAAATGGAAAGGAAATAATGGTGGTTCGGATGCGCCCCACTAGCCCATTCCTTGCCTTGCTCGTAGACCCTTCGGACCTTTATTTCGATGTGGCCACTCAGCGACTAGTGCACTATCGCGGCAGAACTCCTCTAGTTTGGAATAAAAATGGTAAACAAAAACCATTTGACAGTGAAATTGAATACCACTACTGAAGCAACACGGCAGCGTGTGAGCTAGCCTTTAGAGCCTGAACGGCTTTGTTAAGAGCATCCGAACTGCTGGGGATAAATTGAGAGCCCCAGCCAAAAGTGCTGATGCCAAGCACTCCATCCTCGGCGAGCCGAAGTGAAAATTCTGCACCATCATGAAAACCCATTCGAATGAGGGCAGGTGCTGAATCACCTAGAGTCATGTCACTTTTCTGGATTTTCGCGAGTAATTTTGGTTTACCTGGTGACTTTTCACACAGGGTTGCTGTGCCCTCGGCCCAAACGCCCTCTCTTGTTTTAAAAAAGAATAGGAATAGCTTCTTATCTTTCTCCGAAAGCTGAATGAAGAGCGGCTTGCGATCATTTGCCGTGGTTTCGATCCAAGTGGCCGCCTGATGATCCTTGCCAAGAAGGGCTAAAGCCCCAGGTAAATCAGAAGCACACTTGGGGTCAGCGGCTAGAGCAGAAATGGAAAAAAGAAGCATTATCCACATAGCGGAAATTGTATCCAAAAAATAACAAAATAGTGGTTTTTTCGATTCAAAGCTAAGCCCAGCAAGCCTGATAACCGATGAATATAGGAAGGGAATTGGGAAAAATGGATAAGCTACAATCCATCCTAGGGGTTTCTCAAATCATCGTGGTTGGTGCAGACGCATCACGCGAGGAGAAAATTTCCCGTGCCTTTTATGGTCATCACGCGAGCCTTCAGTTCATTACACCGAATGCCAGTAAAGAACTAAAAAAACCTAAGGCACTCCATAACAGCTTTTTTATTTTATCCATCAGCGAAAGTTCGGAACTATTAGAGCGTCTCACGCAGCTCCAATTGCAACCTCAAGATGCGATGATACTTTGTTCGCCAGCCTTGCGTGAAGAAATTTGCCGTGAAACAGAAGGCAGATTTTTTTTCTTAAATTTTGAGGATATCGCGCTAAGTTTTTTACACTTCTGGGAGCAACAATTAACAGGATTGCTCCACACTGAATTGATGATGAGTAAAACAGATTCAGTGCTTGGATTAGTGGAAAGCACTCTAGAGCTTCCAAATCAGAACACAGAAGCGAGAGCCAGGCTCACCTATGCCTTAGCCACTCAACTAAGCGTGGACCTGGAACAAATAAAACGCACTGTGCGTTTAGCTATCTACTATCCACTAATCGCCCTAGAGGGCTGGCAAGAGCTAGCCCTCGAAAACTCTTCGATCGAAGAAATCCTCCCCCTCTTGGAGCAAAAAATTTTGCTGGGGCGCATCTCCATGGCTAGCACTTGTCCACAAGATGTAAGTATGGAGCTAGTACTGGTAGAAAGTGCTATCTTCGCCCAGAAAAATATTGGGAAACAAGAAAAGATTTTTCGCTCCGAACTAAAACTTTTTTCCTCTCAGCTCCCTTTCAAGGTGCGCACCCAGATTCGCAATGCCGCAGAACGCTCGTTCAAATACCTATGGAGAGAAAATGAAGCGGCTTAATTTTCTACTCCTATTCCTATTTTTCCCAAATATCGCCATGGCGAAGGCGATCGATGAAGTGGTTACCTATGGATCTAAAATTTCTCCTGGAGCATTTGGCATCCTGTTAGTGGCGAGCCTGTTTCACGCACGCCATTGGTTTTACCTGAAGAACAGAGACGGATGGTCGTGGGATAAGCATGCGCAGCGCGCCCTCTTTGTTAGCGCACTTTGCTCAAATATTCTCTCTCTCTACTGGCCGGAGAAAGTGTTTCTGCATGTGGCATCTCAATGGTGGATTTTTAGTGGAGTGATTGCGAATGCAGTTCTCCGCTGGGCCCTCACTGAAAATATTTTGCGAGTAAAATTTCAAGATCCATTTGAGATTAAGCGACACCGCCACGCCTCATACAAATTTACACAAGCGCTTAGCCTCTTAGGCATCCTTAGCTGCTGCGGCTCACTACTTACCTTACCATGGCTTCCATTCACCCAAGATATTATTCTAGCCGCGACGATTGCGTGGACTTGTAGCAAATTCGATTGGATCTACGTTCTCCGTAATTCTCCGCTCAGCTCCACTCTGTTTACATTTTCCATGTTTAGCCTTGGGGTCGCCCAGCCACTGCACATTGATCCACTATCCTATGTAATGATCTATTTCATGCTGGGAGCAAGTTTCCTAAGAATTCGTGCACAATTGGAGATCAATCGAGAGGCAATCCTAGTTACGAAGGCGGCTTTTGCTTCGATGCAGACAATGTCAAACGGCGCGGAGAAGCTCGATGCTCTTTGCATGCTTTTACAAGACGAATGGGCCATGGCGCGCGTGAGTGTAGTAACCATCGAGAACAAATACGGCACATTAGTGGCATCGTCTGGTCCGCAGGCCTTAAATACAAATAATATAGTGCCCCAGTTACTTGGACCAATTTTAAAACGAGTTTGTCGGGAAGCTCACTCTGTTTACTCTCCTGTTGCTGGGGAACTTGGTAAGGAAAATGTTTTTCACCGTTTGCGCCATAGTAGTTTTGCTGTCCCCATTTTTTTCCAAGAAAAAATTGCCGCGGTGATTTGTTTTATGGCCGAGGGCGAAGAGAAAATTGACCAGCAAGATGTTCGCGCTATGGATATGGTTTGCCGACAAATCACTCCAGAAATTCTCGCCGCCATCAGTATTACTGAATTAGAAAGAAAGTACAAACGACTACAATCACTCTTAAAAAAGACAAACGCTTTACTCCTCGAGGAAGAGCTTGGTTCTGCAAAGCGGATTATCCTTCGTGCAGAACTAAATTGCTGCCATGGCATTCTGCCCGTTTTAGAGTCGCGCTACCGCCAGGAAGTTTTTGCTGCTTGGGAAGGCTTACGAGAGGTATTTGGCTACCTTTCCATCGAGAGAAACGATTCCTGCTTTTGGGCCATTGCGCCGCTACAACTGGAGAATTCTTTTTCTCCAGATTCTAATTTGCTCACTACCAGTATTCTTTTAGCAGAGCTAATGGCTCGCCAGGCCGATTTAATTTCACTTGACGATGGGTTTCGCGCCCTAAACGTACATGGAGCAAAACTAATTCTCGCCATTGGTGACGTGACACCCAATCAGGAAAAGCTTTGTCCTACGATTTTCAGTAAACTTGATGAACTAGCGAAATTCACCAAGCTGCAGTTTGGCGAAATTTATAGCTACTCCATTCCTGGAGAATTATTAGTGGCCTCGAGCGCTATTGCTCCGCAGCCGATTTGCATCCCCACTCATAGCGAGGTATATGCTTGGAAAGAACTCAGTCTCGATAGAAAAGAAATTCGGCGCCTAGAATCGCTAGCGCAACAGAAACTAAAAGACCGAAAGGGAGCCGCCTAACTTGAACCGTCAATATCGCTATTATGATTTTATTATGGCTGCCTTCGTCTGCATCCTAATTTGCTCCAATATCATCGGTGCACCCAAAGTAGTAACCATCGGCCCGATCACTTTTGGTGCAGGTGTTTTATTTTTTCCCATCAGCTATATTTTTGGCGATATCCTTACAGAGGTCTATGGCTATGCTCGCGCGCGCAAAGTGGTATGGGCAGGCTTCGGAGCGCTAATCTTCGCCTCTTTCATGAGCTGGTGTATTTTGCAAATGCCGCCGGCTGCAGGATGGAATGGGCAAGCAGCGTATGAAGTTGTGTTTGGAGCCACGCCACGAATTGTTTTGGGTTCCTTGCTTGCCTTCGTCTGCGGCGAATTTTGCAATTCCTATGTGCTCGCAAAAATGAAAATCCTCACGCGCGGGGATAAATTATGGTCACGGGTGGTGGGCTCCACGATTGTAGGGGAAGGAGTGGATAGTATTATTTTCTATCCTTTAGCGTTCTATAAAGTTTGGCCAGATTCTTTGGTCTGGAAGGTAATGATCAGTAATTATTGTATTAAGGTACTATGGGAAATTATGATTATGCCCTTTACCTATGTGATCGTTAATTTCTTGAAACGTAGCGAACAAGAAGATTTCTTCGACTACGATACCAACTTCACGCCATTCACTCTCAAGACTTAAGGGCAGGCGTAAATCGCATTATTCTGGTCGAAGCAAGTTTGCACACTGATATCCGTGAAGCTATAGCTCTGAAAGCCTGCATTCACCGCAAACTGTAATGTTCCGCCTACTGGGGCTTGAAAAATTACTGCAGATCCAACAACGCCTGTGCTCGTAGGTGCTACACCGTTCACATAAAATGAGAGGTTACTTGTAGGGCTTCCCACTTTAATGGTGTCGCCAGCGTTCACAGAAAGTGGGATATTATAGTAGGAACCGAAAAGCGTAAGCTGAATACCGCCAGCTACGTAATTATAAATTCCTCTTGGAAGATCGCAAACTGCGGTGCCATTCGAACTGAGTCCAGAAAGCATAACCCCACCTGCGCTAACGCAATACTGAGGAAAATTAGAGTAGGTGCTAACGCTTACTCCACTGCCGTAAACAACCGTGCCGCTATTATTATTGCTGCCTTTTCCGCATGCAGTTAGGCCTAAGGCTAAGATGGTTAGGGCTAAAATAGATTTTGGCTTCCACATAAATAAATCTCCTACGATTAGTCAGGAGACACTAAGCAGAAATTATGCCAGTCGTATAAACATCGTAAAATGGAGGCGGTTGATTTTAGACACAATGCTGCTGTCTAAAATTTAGACAGGCGTCAGCAGTTCAGCTAGTACCAGCGAATCCCATAGACAATCCCCGTTTGCAGCCACTCCGTAAAAAGCGCCGAATCAATGGCCTGCAGGGAATCGCTCAAATCCCCTAAACTCAATCCAGCAGCCAAGGACAAGTATAATTCATGTTCCCCCCTCTCGAACTTTCGATAGTAGGCAACCCCATTTTTACGCCAAAGCAGGAGATCCGTATTATCCGCCGATCGCCAGGCTTCCTGTTCATAAATTTGATCTAGGGGATAGCTTGAGGCAATCACCCTACAGCTCGGATCAAAAAGAAGCTTAGCTTTTGCCCAGGCTGATTCTGATGCCTCGGCTACATTTTCTAGGCCAATGGGAATCTTCTGTGCTGTGTAGAGTAGCTCCAAAAGATTCCACTCTAGCCCTGCGAGTTCCGGCGCCGCTGCCTCCAAACCATGCCACTTTTGGGTTCCCAGAAAATCTGGAAAATTCCGGCCATAGTCGGTTCCACTAGCAAACTCCGATGGATTGGCCAATCGATAAGCGCGGGCCACGGGAATAAATCGCTCACGGAGGAGCTTTGCCAGAACTGGGAAATCTTTGCGAAGGAACCCAGCGAGCCTAGCATCGTGAGAATCCTGGTACACATTCAGACCCGCAAGCGCAGAAATATTTTTCGAATCCTTAAAGAGGTTCTGAGCGCGGGCACTACCCAGTTGAATTGCATCTTTAAATAGTTTCTGATCGCGCTGCCACGGCATGAAACTCTCCCTTTGCTCTCAACATCTCGCCCTCTAAAACCTCATAGTCTGGAATATTTTCATCCCATTCTATGATGGTGCTAATGGGGCCAAAGATTCGCACAGCCTCCCCATAAAGTTTCCACACCGCCGCACTAACGCTCGCTCCGTGAGAATCTATGAGGATATTGCCTACTTTTGTGTGTCCCGCTAAATGGAACTGTTGAACTGCGTCTTTCGGAATTGCGTGTAAGCACTCCATCGCATCCAATCCATGATTCACTGAGTTCACGTAGATATTATTAACATCGACCAACAGTCGGCAGCCTGTTTTTTTAACAAGTCGGCCAAGAAACTCAAATTCACTCATTGTTGATTGAGAATAGTTCACATAGGCAGAAAGGTTTTCTAGCACCAAGCTTCGACCGAGAAAATTTTGCACTTCTGCCACTCGATTTGCCACATGATCG
>CAIPTA010000016.1 GCA_903867855.1 Oligoflexia bacterium
TGCTCCACTTGCCCTCCACTTGAACCATGGAAATTTGCAGCCGGTGCTCCGCTCTTAAGGCAAAAATCAAATCAAAACCTTTTTTCTCCACCGCGTCGGGCAAAGCAAAGGCAAGCATGGGCCCATCCATGGCTGCGGGAAATTCGCTGAGTAATTTCCATCCCGTCTTTTTCGCCACCGCCATTTTCAGATAATTTTTTAGCTCAACTTGGCGGGCCATTATTTTTTCTTGTCCTATTTTTCTCCAGAACTCCAAGGTTTCATGAACGGCATAAAAATCAGAAAAATCATGGGTGCTGGAAATCATCCATCTACATGCCCAAGGATCAGAAAATACTTGAAACAAAGGCTGCACATCATAGCTTGTCCAGCCAGCAAACTTAGGCTTCAATTGCTTCTTAACCGAGGGGGCCACCCAACCAAAGCCAGTGCCCTTCGGCCCTAGCATCCACTTGTGCAAATTTGCTCCATAAAAATCCACTTTAGTATTTTTAAAGCTTAGAGGAAGCGAACCCACTCCATGCGCCCCATCAATTGCGAGCACCACGCCCTTTGCTCTAGCTATCTCTGCCATTTTTTCGATCGGAAAAACTAATCCGCAGTTGGTGGCCACATGGGAAAAAACAGCGAGTTTGGTTTTTGAGGTGATAGCCTGCTCGAAGGATTCAAGAATTTTCGCCTCAGAAACATCGCGAAGCGGCACAGGCAATGTAGTGATGCTGTGGCCCTCTAAATCTGCCTTATGACGGCAAATATTAACGATCGCACCATATTCCAAACTTGAAACCAAGATCTCCGATGCTTTCGGTAATTCTAGCGCGAAAAGAAAATCGTTCATCGCATAGGTTATATTTGTGCGTAGAAATAAATCGTTTGGGTTTGCCTCAAAAAACTTGGCCAATTCTTTTTGCAATTCCCACAAACGCTGCCAGGCCGTGAGTAATCCGTGGGAAGGATTTTTCTCATATTCCTCGCGGTGCGCCGCCACAGCCCGAATCACTACATTCGGAGATAGCGACATTGTGCCGGCATTCAAGTAGCTAAAGCTAGGGTCTAGGGAGAATTCTTTCTGAAAGTTCATAGCCTCCAGAGCATCATGCTAGTGTGAATTTCACAAGTCTGCCGTATACTTCAAGAATGAAAATTGAAGACCTAAAAATAGTTGACGCTGTATTTCAAGAGCCAAACTTAACGAAGATCGCCGAGCGTTTTCACTTAAGCCAATCCAATTTGAGCAAAATGATTAAAAAGATGGAGCAAGATCTGGGCTTTGTGTTGTTTGAACGAAAAGGATTTCAGGGCTTGCGCCCCACTCCCCAAGGGCAACTGTTTGCGGAGCGGATTCGTCGCTTCACCAGATCCTGGGAGGATACGCTCACCCTAGTAAAAACCTACGATCAACGCATCATTGATCTCAAAGTAACTGGCCCAAGCTTATACATGAGAAATATATTTTTGCCCCGCTGGTTTGCCACAAAAATGCCGGAGAAATATCGTCTCACCTATATTCAAGCCCAGATTGATCAACTCTCACTCACCGCACAAGCAAGCGATGTAGACTTAGTGATCACTCCCACGCCGATCGAACTCTTAGACTGGATCCCGGTTCCCATATTTACAGAAAAATTTGTGCTTTTTAGTTCTTCGAAAACAGCAAAGAACATTCAGGATCTGCAAGTGCAAAAAGCGAAATGGGTGGCTTATCACGGCGCCAATAATTCACTTCAACATTTTTTCCACGAGAACCATATCTCCACGAAGCAAATTGTTGCCTATATTGAAGATGTGGAAAGCATTCTAGATATTTTACAGAATCAGCCAAATTTACTTTCCCTGCTCCCCGCCCACGCAGCGAACACGCACTTAAAGTTAAAAACTTTTGCGGTAAAAGAAGACGCAGGGCAGAGCCTCTTCCTGATGCATAGAAGAGGCAATCTAATTGCCCAGGAACCGGTAAAAGAAATTAGAAAAATCTTAGCGAACTAGACTGTCCGCTAAGCTGAATTCGAATCGAGACCTTATTTTGTGATCACGAAGTTGGCGCGGCGATTTTTTGCATAGGCCGCTTCGCTATCAGATGAATCAATCGGCTTTTCTTTGCCGAGGCTAAGAGTGGTAATTCGCGCTGCTGCGATGCCACTTTTTACTAAATATTTTTTCACGGAGTTAGCGCGCTTCTCCCCAAGAGCCAAGTTATACTGAATTCCACCCCGAGCATCGCAGTGGCCTTCCACCTGAATCGCCAATTGGGGATTTGCTTTCAATACCTTCACATTTTGCTTCAGCACCGTGAGATCTGCCTTATCTAGGGCATACTCGTTATATTTGAAATGAACAGTCTGCAAGCCAGAAGCGTTCTCTTTATCCGAAGAAAGTACCTCGCTATCTTTGATGGGGGCTATATCGATAGAGCTGGCTGCAGCGGGCTCTTCTGTTTTCGCGGCTTTGTGACTACAGGCCGAAACAGAAATAAGGGTAAATACTCCACCTAAAACTAATGCCAAAAAAGAACTGCTTTTCATAAAAAATTGCCTCTCCAAACGAAATGTAAATGGTCACAAAAGTCTCTATTATTTTTTGGAAAATGGAAAGTGCTTTTCCATTGCTACGGAGTAATTACTCAGGCTCGGTATAATTAGATTTTATTTACGTCAATGACGCCGATTTTTGAGTTCTAGCCCTAAATTGGGGTGCCAATCCCCATTTTTGGGCACTCCATGGATAAAAACAGACGAAAAACGATCTAAATTGTTGATATAAAGAAGCATTTTTTGTCGAACTCCTCCCTTGACGTGCCTATCTCCTCAAGGTAGTTTGCCTGCTGAGGTGCGTTATGAAGAGTATGCTTTTTGTTCTGTTATTCCTAGTAGCTCAATCGGCCCACGCGTTTGGGCCCCGTCCGACCGACACCAATATTGTGCTCGTAAGCACCACGGATTTGCACGGCCACCTCATTGAGCAAACCAGCAAGGCTGGCATCAAGGTAGGCGGCATTAACACGATGCTTAGCTACTTTAATGCCATCAAAGGGCAGGACCCTGAAACCGTCTTCGTAGACTCTGGAGATCTCTTTCAGGGCACCCTCGTTTCCAACCTAAACGATGGCGCCTCAGTGATTAAGTTTTATAATGATATTGGCTATGCGGCTTCGGTGATCGGCAATCACGACTTTGATTTCGGTCCCGGCAAGGGCTATTCCGTGGCGATACGTCCGGATCAAGACCCACTGGGAGCCCTGAAAGCGCGTGAGCTGCAGGCGAACTTTCCCTTTGTGAGCGCAAATATTTGCTCCATTGATGAGGATAAGGGTGGCTGTCTCGACGTGAACACCTTCACCCCTGCGAAACTGGCCCAGCCCTACTTAATTCGAAAAGTGCACGGCCTGAAGCTTGGCATCATCGGTTTAACCACTCCAATCACCCCCGAAGTAACCATGGCGCAGAATGTGAACCGCCTCCGTTTCATGCCCATGGCAGATACTCTCAAGCGTTTTATTCCAGAAATGAAATCCCAGGGAGTGCAAGTGATCGTAGTGCTCGCCCACTCGGGAGGATTTTGTGACAATGGCGTTTGTAACCCCTCCGATGAAATTTTCAGTATGATCGATGGCCTAGACGATGCCACCCGGGCAGCCATCTCCATCGTATTTGCAGGTCATACGCACAATTATGTGAACACCACCTACCACAATGTGCCTGTGATGATTGAAGGAGCTTACGGCCAATCCTTCGGTCTCGTAAACCTCACCTATCACTACTCTGATCAGAGCGTAACGGCGACTACTCGGCAATCCCTCGATTTTTGTCAGAAAGTTTTTTCCGACACCAACAACTGCAATAAGGGCAGTGGAAAGCTCACGGATCCCAACATGTTTGGCAGCCCAATTCTCGCCGATACGAAAGGCGAAGAAATCATCCAAACGGAGCTAGACGAAGCCAATAAAATTGGTGGAGTTGTGGTGGGAAAATCCAATTCGGATCTTACAAAAGGAAACACCGGTGGCGAATCGAGCCTTGGTGCCTTCATGACGGATGCCTACAGAAATTGCTACCTCGATTCTACTTGCACCAAAAAAGCAGATATCGCTTTTCAAAATAATGGCGGAATTCGCAGCTCCAAAATCGCAAGTGGTGAGATCATTTACAATGAGATCTTTGAGCTACAACCTTTTGACAACATGATCGCGACAGTCCAAATCAACGGCGCCCAAGTGCGCGATCTGCTCGGCCTATGGTATTCCTACAATAAGGAAGTGCCGCAGGTTTCTGGCATTAAGATTAGCTATGATCCATCCGCTGTTATCCAGCGAACGGTTACCAATGCCGCCGGACAAAGCAAATCCGTGTCGGATCCGGTAAAAAACATCACAGACGATCAGGGCAATCCTATTTTGGATACGCAGAGCTATACCATTGTGGCTAGCGATTTTCTCGTAACCGGTGGTGATGGTTTAGACTTTTTGTTTGCAGCTTTGAAGCCAGCCCCAATCATCAACAATCAACGTAAGCAAAGAGATGTATTAGTAGACTATCTAAAGCTCAATACGCTCGATTATAGCCAATTGGCGCCAAGAATTATTCTTCAGAAGCATTAAACGCGCGCCTTCGCACGTCTGAGGCAGAGAGCAGCACCGATCGTGTATTGGAGTCTGTGAATCTCCAGAGAATGCTGTCTAAGAAAAAATGGTGAATATTGATAAACACCATCGCGGCAAAGGTGAAAAAGATACTAATGCCCAATTGATCCCCAAGGCGACTATCTAATAGCCCTGGGATTGCCTCAAACACCAAAAAACCAACCAGCAATAAGCCTAGTGTTCGAATGGAAAACTGAAAGAATGGGCGAGAGCTTTTTTCTACTTCCTTTTTTTCCATTCGGTAGGAAAACGCCAAATACTGCAGTGAATGAAAAAACGGAACAAGCATCAAGTAAAACTCGGCCTGCGGAAATAGGGGTATCCACCAAACATAGAAGGCAAGTAAGGGAATGAGAAAATTCAAACTAGGCCACTTCTGGAACTTTTTGTAATTCACATACACCACAAAATAAAGAAAGCTCGGGATCCCAGCCCATACCAGTACACTTGCCAATCGCTCTAAAAATTTCGGCGGTGCTAGCTCCGTGATCGAAATACCCATGAGATTGTATACTCCACCGAAAAGCGTGAAGGAGCGCCAATGAAAACTTAAATAGCAAAAGCTATAGAAGGCCACGCCAAAAACGCAAAACTTTATAATCCTGCGTTGAAGCGAGGAAATGGGATAGGAATCATAGTTCGCATACACCATCGCACAGCCAAAAATCTGTTTCGAATAGTGCCAGCCCACCGATAAAAACATAATCCAGGCGGAGATCCCCAATAGATCTAATCCCACACTAACATTTTCTCCCATGCGATAACCAAAGCCAATAAAACTAGAAAATTTATTAATCAATAGGATAAATCTTGATTCATAATCCGTATTTTGCAGATTGGTGAAGGCAATAAAAAAAAGTAGAAAGAGCAAAATGGGAATGAGAAAAAGCACAAACCAATTTTTACTATAAAAATTTCGTCCCCTTGAGTAGGCCATTCGATACGACGACATAAAATGTGGGTAGTTTACCAAGAGCGTGAGCAAAAGAAATGTAGGCGCGATTTGCCGCATGCGCACTTCAATAAACGAATAGTCGGCTCGGAGAAGCTCTGCAAGAGCGCAGATACACCACGCTACAATGCTAGCCCCGCCCAGCAGCCAAAAATCGAGAAAGCGGGCGCTATTTGTCTTTTGAAACATTCCCCATTGTGCGCCGAAAAAGGTGAATAAGGGCAATTACTTGCTTCAATTCAGAGATAATTTTTCTCTCAGCGCTGCAAAGTGAGGCGAAAGTCAGATTCAACGCGAACCACGTCCATACCTGCTGCTTTGGCTGCTTGGATTCCGGCCTCGCCATCCTCAAACACTAGGCACTTTTCTGGAGCAATTCCAAGCAAAGCGGCCGCTTTAAGAAATGGATCTGGTGAAGGTTTTCCGTTCGCCACATCTTCCGCGCAAACACGAATGGGAAAATGCTGATCGAGACGGATCGACTGCAAAATTTGTGCTACCAAATTTCTGGTACCTCCCGAAACAATCGCGAGTTTATGATTCGAATTCGATTTTGCAATTTGCACCACAGGATGTATCGGTTGGATTAGCGAGAGCTTTTGAAGAAAAAGGGATTCCTTTCTCTCAGCCACCAAGCCTGGATCTAGCTTCCAAGCATAACGAAGATTAAAAATTTCAACGGTTCTTAAAGTGGGCACGCCAGCATACTCTTGTAGAATAGAGTGAGTAATGAGGTAGCCAAACTCCCGCAAACACTCTATCCAAGCCTCGTTATGCAAGGGCATGGAATGGGCTAAGGTGCCATCGAGATCAAAAAGCAGTGCTTCGTATTGCGATAAAAATTGCGCATCCATTTTGTGAATTCATTTATCCCGATTTGACCTTGCGCACAAACCAATTTATCGAATCGAGATTAGCTTTTTCCTATCTCTCCGTAACGAGAGCACAATATGATGACTGATGTGAAGTATGTGCAAAAGTATCCATATTCGATTCTATCCTTAACTCTCCTCCTGGCCACGAAGCTCCTACTTTGGCCCGGCTCCGACTGCGATGCTTATTTTTCACCACTCAGATACTTGGGCCTATTTTCTTATTTTCTGTTCTTTTGCTTCAGCCTATTCAGCTGGGGTTCAATTCTTTGTAGCTTTGTCGCAGAAGAGAAGCCATCGTACTTATTACAATTAGGGATCGGTACCATTTGGATATCTTCAGTGGCGGGAGTTGCACTCTTGTGCCATATCGTAGGTCCATCCACCCAACCGGCCTCCCAATTATTTTTTATGGCCGGAATTGTTTTCGCAGAATTCCTCTCTTTAACCCCACCTCTACTGCAGAGCCTTTCCCTTCCTAAATCCATTTTTGCCTGGATTCTCGCTAGTATTTTCTCCCTGCGATTGCTGCAAGCCAACACACTTTGGGGCTCTACCGATCCTCTTTTTTATCACCTTCTAGCCCCCCGACTTTGGCTAGAGCAGGGATCGATTCGCTTCATTCCCAATATGCCAATGCTCCTGCAGGCTAGCTATTGGGAACAACTTTATTTAGGTCTTTTCCAAGGCATCGATTGGCAAAACGGGCGAGCTTTACTTGAGTGGCAAATCAGCGCGCAGTGGCTCCATTGTGCGGTTGGATATGTTGCCTCAGCTCTTCTTTTAAAAAAGCTGCTGCAAACAAATTATCTAGTGGCTAAAGAATGGATCTATCTGGCCATCCTCGCTGCGCTATTTTCTTCCGATCTCTATTGGACGGCGATGACCGCAAAAAACGACTGGGGAATTTGCTTTTGGACATTCTCTGGCTTCCTCTGGCTCCCGCTCTTTCGTGAGAGGCTACTTTCGAAAAAGGAGGAAATTTTTCTAGCCGGACTATTTTTCGGCTTCGCCATTGGAGCAAAATATAGCGCGGCGCTCACCATATTACCCATGCTTTTTGCTTCCTTTTATTTTGCAAAAAACAAATTGGGCTGGAGCACATCAGCTAAGATCCATTGTTCCATATTATCTGTGGCGGCAATTTTCTTCCTTCCACCCTTTTTAAAAAACTATATTCTCACTGGTGATCCCCTTTTTCCCGCGTTCACCGGGGCTTTTCATGGCCTATCTCTATCCAGGACAGCAAGCGCGCTTTACCAGCATGGATTTTCAGCACCGGATTCCCCTAGCCTCCTAGTCACTTTTTTTAAAAACGTTTTCGCATTTTCGATAGAGAGCCTCGCGCCTCTTCTATTCCTGCCGATCATTTTGGGCAAGAAATCAAAATCAAAGAAAACCACAATTATCGGCCTCAGCTCTCTAGCAATACTATTTATTTATACCATTGCCCGATTGGGCGTTATGCGCTATTTAGGCCCAATACTCCCGCTATGCACAGCTCTTGCGATCGTGAGTACGGGACAGATGGTGGAAGATTTCATCGCCAACGAAAAGCTGCGCAGCGGTTTACTAATGGCTGTTTTGGCGCTAATTCTCTGGCGCTCCGATTTGATTGCTACCCAACACTTTGGTGCGGATCTAGTGCAAGATCATCCGCTGTATCGATCCGTTTCGGATCTTTGGCAGGAACCAAACGCGGCAATTCAGATTCGCGAGCATCACTTGGCGGGCAATTCAAATTCATGGCTTAGGCAACATGTGGATGTGGGTGAAAAGGTGATGCTCACGGCAGATAATCTTACGTATTATTTGCCTGGAATGAATGCCTTTGCGGGCTTTGAGGATGCGGAAATCGATTTTGAGGCCAGGAAGGCAAACTCCTTCCTAGAACTCCTGCCAACTCTACGAGCTCAGCGTGTTCGCTATATTTTACATAGCCAGAACTGGTTTTTGGCTAAGGAGATAAAATTGGCAGCTCTAACCACTCAGGCAGCCAAGACTTATCCAGAGAGCATAGTATTCCAAGATCGAGACTCACAAATCATCGATCTCAGAATCTTAGTAGAACGAACACGGAAGTAACTATCGGGAAAGTCCGTTATCACTTTCTGAAGAGTAGCTGCAGGCACAACGAACATGAAAATCAGGTTCATCATAGCGTTCACTTTGTTCGCTATAGTCTGCCGTGGCGATTTCATTGGCTGCAGAGCTCGCCGTGGCCACTTTATTCAGCCCAAAAGAAGGAATATTGATCACAACGCTATTCACGCCGTTCTGAAGGCTTCCTTCGCAAACATAAAAACCCGATCCAGAGGGCAAGTTCACATAATTTGTGCCCACTCGATTGAAGGAGGATCGTGGCGACTCGCCATCCACCGATAGAGTGCAGGAATAAACACCGGCAAAGGCCTTAGGGGCAAGCAGAAGTAGGGAAAGCGCAAATAGGCATTTTTTCATAGAATTCTCCTTAAGTTTGCCCTGATTTATTACGCTGCGTGCCACTTAGCAAGTGGGGATTTGGTTAGGGCGTATTTTTAGGCCGAAAGGCTCTGAATTCCAGCGCTTTGCCCTACGGTAAATACTTCTGTTGCCTCGGTTTTCCCGCGCAGCTGGATTTTAGACCTTGAGGTGAAGATAAACTTATCTCCCAATTTTGCTCTAAGCGTTTGGGAAACTAGGAAATCGGTACTGAGCTCTTTCGTCATGGATTCTAGCCGTGCCGCGGTATTCACAGCATCTCCAATAACTGTATATTCCATTCGCTCCATAGAGCCGATATTTCCGGCAATCACAGTGCCGAGGTGCAAGCCCATCCCGATACGCAATTCCATTTCGCCGCGCTTTGTGCGCGATGTATTTAAGCTCTTTAGTGCTTCTCGTATTTCCAGACATGCCCTCACCGCATGATGGGCATCGTTCGGCGCCAAAAATGGAATTCCCCAAGTGGCCATCACAGAATCGCCAATGAACTTATCAATGATGCCGCCATTCTTGCGCACGATCGCGACCACTAGCGCCAAATATTCGTTTAAACTTTCCACCACTTTTTCAGGCGGGTTTGCTTCGCTAAGGGTGGTGAAACCACGAAGATCCGTGAAGAGAATCACTGCCTCTTTTCGCTCGCCACCAATCGCTACCTCGCCCGACAATAATTTTTCTGCCACTTCTTCGCTGTGAAACTTCGTAAAAGTGTCGCGATAGCGCTCTCGCTCCTCTAGTCCGGCCGCCATTTCATTGAATACCCTGGATAGCTGCACTATCTCATCGCCTCCTGAGCTAGCCACTGGCACTCGAGTGCCGAAGCGCCCTACCATAATTTGCTTGGCGGCCTCTGTGAGGCGGAGCACCGGGCGAATCAAAAGTTGAGAATAGAAAAGACCCACTAGAAGACTGCTACAAAAAACTACAAAAGCGATGAGGCAAACCAATTTTACTAAGCGATGGGAAGCCTCCAACGCCACAGACTCTGGCAATTCAGTGATCACACTAAGTCCGGCAAGACCGATCTTCCAAAATGAAGCGATCTTCACTTCGCCAGAGGCCTTATCTACGTAACGCAGCTGTTTATTCGAAAAATTCCCAGCCACCAAATCAGCTAGTCCTGGAAGATTCAACGATCCACTTCCCGTCTTAATTAGCTCTTGATCAGACACACTCAAAAGTTCCCCGCGAGTATCCAATAAATAGGCCGCAACTCCATCCACTTTTCCAAAAATTTGATCCAGCTGTTTTGGGTCTACGAGCAAATAGAGCCTGGAATTATTTTGTGCCTGAGCGACGGCTAGCGAGATCACAAAAACATTTTTACCCGCCGAAAGCGTGGCGAAATAGGCACCCATGTCATCCGCACTCCGCCTGCGATTCTCGATTACTTTTTTTGCCAACAATTCCCGTTCTGAAGTCGGCACGGATTCAGAAAAAGTAAAATTCTTGATGGTGGATTCACCATCCACGAGGATAAGGCCAAAAAAATCTGCATTCCTCGCGAAGAGATCCGCGCATAAGTTCGATGAATCTCGCGTGGCTGAATTGGTAGGATTGGCAAGAATCGAGAGGAACCCGTTCGCCCGCTCAATGTCCGATTCAATAGTTCGGCGGAGCTCGGCCCCGATACTGCGCGCAGAATGGGCATTCATCTGTTGCACAAGCAGGGTATTATCCTCTTGAAATAATCTCACCGCAAAACAGGTAAGCACAAAAATGCTAAGGAGGAGCAGCGCTATAATCAGCGAAATAAGCTTGAAGCCCACGCTGAGGCCCAGCTTCGCGTGCATTATTTCTAGGTTTTTTTTAATTTGCAACTCAGCTCCTCTCCTATCTTTTTCGGAGCTAAAGCAAATGAACTTTAGTTAATTCATAGGCTTAAATTGCCGATGAGTTCTTGATGCTCCGATCTTTTTTTAAATCAAAGGCAATCTCGCCATTTCTCCTTTTGACTACGCTTGCGAGCGGCGGCGTCTGCTGGGGTATAGATCAAATTGTTACTGAGCTTTCCCTCCGCGAAGGCCGTGGTAAGGGAAGCGCGATCGCACGCCTAGAAGAAAAAAAAATCGATGTGCGTAGAAAGCGCGCCAACCACTACAGCTGGAGCAACGTGGAGGTGGGTGATTTTTTCTATCACCGCGAATCCTTGCAAACAGGCGAGCATTCCAAGGCGAAACTAAGTTTCCCAAAGTCTCCAGAAAAACAAGTGGAGCTGAGCGAAAATAGTATCATCATCTTTGATGAAAACGCAGAGTTTGGGCTCTACTTGCTAAGTGGCGTGATGAACATGATCGATCATGGCGCGGAGATCAAATTGGCTGCGAGCTTTGGCACAGAAACGATTCTCCACAATTACTTCGTGAAGCAATTGCTACCAGAGCCAGACGCAGAACTTTATTTAAGAAAAGGCGAAAAAATCGATGTAGCTTTTTCCTGGAAACAAGCTCACAAAATAAAAAGCTCGCTGCAGTTAGAAATTGCTAGCGGCGCAAACTTTGGCCCACTTAGCACGAACGCAGACATACAAAATTTAGACGAAAAAAACATGCCTCTAGCTCCAGGAAAGTATTTTTGGCGCTTGAGCGAAAATAAAAAAGCAGTGAGCCCAGTGCGTATGCTTCAAATTTCTGCAGTGGACTCCCTTACATTGGGTAGCGTTGAAACAATTGCCAACAATGCCCTATCGGTGAGCTGGGCTCAGCCGACTCAAACCGTTTCCCCCAATAAGGGCACTCATTTTTTCGAACTCTCTGAAGATAGGGAATTCAAGGCGAAAATCCTACGCTTCCCGATCGAGCCCCTCAAGGGCATTGCGATGATTCCAAAGCCTGCTAATGGCCAATATTTTGCTCGACTAGTTTCTAGCTATGGGAAACTCAATCTTGCAAGCCAGCTCAAAACGGTAACGATCAACAACTCAAACGCCAGCTTACCAAGCTCTCCTCTCGCGAGCCACTTGGGTGGAAACTCGGCTAAAAATTTATCGCCAGATCAAAGTGCGAGCGGCAAATCCAATGCAAGCCGATCCCTCGCCTCAGATATCGGTGCGGGCAGCAACGCAAGTATTACTGAAGAAGATACCGCCAAAATTGCCAAAGCCAATACCGATCCATCTCGATTTCAATTTTCTACCTTGCAGCAACCGAAAAATATTCTTCTTTCCTGGGCCTATCCAGATGCGGCTGGAATCGATCATTGGGAGCTTTGGCTCGTGGATAAGGCTGGCAATCCAACAACAAAACTTGTTGATACTATCCCCCCATCCTGGCGTGCCTATAATTTGGATATAAATGCCGTGAAAGCCGGTGATTTTTTTGAACTGATTGGGAAAGACCCTGCGGCTGATGTCTATTCGGAAATTGTATCATACGCAGTCAGCAATGAGCCGCCTCCTGCCCCGCAGAATTTGAAACTAAAAGTTCTAATTAACGCAGGAATTACGCCAGGCACATTTTATGGTCAAGTGGAGCTCTACTGGGATTATTCTAGCCTTGCGGATGGATTTCGAGTTAGGGGAGATTTTCAAGATGGTATGCAGGGAGTGATCATTACGCAATTGCCAGGCAACGAACGCTCAGCCCAACTTCAGCTAGACTACGGCAAAGCACCACTTCTTAAAATCACTATGCAGGCACTGCGAAGCTCAGGGGGGCAAACGCTATATTCTACACCGATAACAAGCACCTATTGTGTGGCAGATATTAATGGTGACGGGATCATCGATCAAAATGATATTAACTTGGTGCAAGCAAACTTCGGTGCCGCTCCCGCACAATGGGACTTAACCTTCTCGTATCACTCGCCTTACGACCTAAACTGGGACCGACGTATCGATAGCACCGATGTGGCTATCGTAAATAATTTTCTCGGCAAAAGTTGCAATGTATCGCCATAAATAGCTAGTGGCTTGATGCTGCTATTCCGCGGCAGTGATAATTATACGCAGGATACTTTGCAATATGGGCTTGGCCCACAAACAAACGCCTACCATCCGCACTTAAATGGGCTTGGCAAACAGGGGCGGAGGGAGAGTAAGTAGTCGAGTGAGCAGCAATATAAGTATTTATTACAGCCTGAATATGACTTGCCCCAAACTGACCAATCGCCGAAGTTGCCACCGGATCACCCGCAATCAATTGATTCACTAAATCCGACATTACTGCGGTGCCTCCGGAGTTAATGGCACCTTGTATGCCACTTGAATCGCAACTCAATTGATAACAACCCTGCTTTCCTGGTAAGGGCTTCCACTTAAAATATATACTGTAGCGATTCAAGTCATGCACATTGGCTTGCTGCGCTTGGGAGCCATAAGCACCCTGAAACACATCCACAGAACATTGGCAGGCGGGCAAAGGCGGAGCTTCACTCACTGTACTACTTTGATCGGAGCCACTCGCAAGGGCGTTAGCGGCTGCAAGAGAGACTATGCTAACTAGGGAAATGATTTTAAACATATCTTAGTATAGCCCGCCCTCGAAAGCCTCACAAACGCGTCGGGGCGGAGATGTGTCAGACCAGACACAATAAAAAAAGGGCGAAAAATCGCCCTATATTAACTTACTTTAGTAAAAAATTACTTGCCTACAGCGCAGGTAGCGGATTGTTCGTTACCTTCAAATAAGCGTACCAATCCGTTCATGGATTCAACGGTGATATTATCCACTTTCCAAGTTGCGCCATCTACGCCTTGGAATTCTTTTGTCATCTCTAGTTTGGAAAGACGAAGCTTGCCAGTGTCGTAATTAGTTGCGATTAGAAACACAGTTCCATCTTGATTAAAATCTACAGAGTAAGAAGAACCACCCATGAGGATTTCCCCTTTGGAATTTTTTGGCATGCCACAGTTATATACGCTGGCGAAAGCTACGTTGGTGATGGTGAGAAGGGATATGGCGAATAATACAGTTTTCATAGTTGCTCCTAATTTGATTTTTGGTTCAGTAAACTTACTTCGCCTAGTGCGAATACTGTGCCAAGCGCTAGAAGCAAATTAAGTGGTCATGAGGAATTTAATGCGGTGCCAAATTGGATTTTTACTGAAATTGGAACCACACCCATGGAACCAGTCCACTACGAACGGACAGAAATCTTGACCCTCTCCTCATACAAGGCATTGAATTTAATTAGGCTTTTTAGAAAAGTTCAGCTAAAAATAATTCAGCAAA
>CAIPTA010000017.1 GCA_903867855.1 Oligoflexia bacterium
AAGGGTTGTTGATACACGTTACTTCAGTAATCTGTGGAAGGCATTTTTTAATACTACACTTAGTAATCGCCAGCTAAAGGACCAGTTGCAAACTGCCGGCATTCCGAACCTGCTAATGAATGTTTTTTTTACTATGTCGGCAGGTATGTATGTTTATTTTGTGGTAAAACTTCATACACCCCAACGCGGGGGAGCGCTTGCGCCGTCCTTGTTTATAAGTTTATTAATTATCAGTATGATGGCTATCTATGCAGGAAAATATGCTGTTGTAAGGTTTAGCGGATGGGCTTTTAAGGTGGAAACAATGACCGAGCATTATTTATTTAATGTATTTTTAATAAATAAAATATTGTCAATTGTTCTGATCCCGTTCATTGTTGTGATTGCTTTTGGTGGGAATGAGTTGGCCCAGTATCTGCAAATGGCCTTAGTAAGGGAGAAATTTATGAAACAAATTCCAATGATTCAAAAATACATGAGCAATATGCCTCACACGATTAACCCAAAACAGCCCATTAAGGCTGCTCTCCAACTCATGCGAGAACACAATTTTCGTCACCTTCCAGTGCAGGATGGCGGCAAATTGCTGGGCATTCTCACCGATCGGGATATCAAGTTAGCCTCTAGTTTTGAGGGGGCTTCAGAGCTCACGGTGGAAGAGGTGATGTCGCCAGATCCGTATACGGTGACCCCGCAAAGCAGCCTGGATAGTGTGGTTTTTGAAATGGCGGAGCATAAGTTTGGTTGCGCGGTTGTGCAGCAGGAGAATGGCAAGGTGGTGGGGATATTTACCGCCACGGATGGGCTGCGGGTTTTAGGGGAGCTTTTGCAGCAAAACTATAAAGCCGGCATTCGCTAGGTCGATTCTGGACTCGGGGAACTTATTTAATTATATCAATACCTTAAATACTTGACCAAAATAATCAATAAAAACATTGTGAATCCCGCTTGATTTCATTATAACTAGTCGCATCAATAACCCAAAATGAAGGACTAAAAATGATGAATTCAACTTGCCGTAAAGGTACTGCTCTCTTTGCTCTCACCCTCATGGGAACCTCACTTTTTGCTTCCGTTGCAGCACGCGCGGATGTTTCTTGCCGTGATTACTATTCTACCTATATTGCTCAAGCTTCTTCTCCATCACCAGTTGTGCCAGTGGTGATTGTGGACGAGCGACCAAATTTTCATGGCCACTATCCTGAATATCATGACCATGGTGGTGGGGATTTCGGCGGCGGCGACCGTGGCGGTGATCGCGGTGGCGACCGAGGTAATAGCGGATCGAAAGATAATAGTGGAAACGATGCTGCTGCAGCGATTGCTGTGATCGCAATCCTTGCGGCTCTTAGCACCACAACTGCTGCCCAAGATGCAGAATTACAAGACGCTAGCAATGTGGTTAGTGATATCGACCAAGCTCAAATGGGCGATGGCGCGCAACTTCGTCAACTTCAAGAAAAAGTGCAAGCTGATATGCCAAACGGTAAAACAGCCACCCTCAACCAAGTGGCAGCCGCAGTGAATATCGGCAACCAAACCCGTTCTTTCTGCCCAGCTGGAAATTTGGACTCCGAGTCTGAATTGGCCTCAGCCGTAGCTGCTTGGATTGTTGCTCACTAAGGAACAATGATAAAAAAGCGTTTACAGCTTGTGTTGCAGTCGCTCATCTTTTTGATGACGGCTGTAACTTGTGTGGATCTGCGCGCCGAGGTGAATTCGGCTGCGCTTGATCCGGCCAATGTGATTGGTATTGAAGCGATCGTGGCTGCAGCTTCCGATGGCGCTGTATACAGCCGCTTCGGACACGCGATGCTGCGCTTTGTGAAGGCAGACGGAGATTTTACCACAGATTTAGTGGTGAGCCTGGAAGCGGATGTTGGCTCGGCAAAAATCGATGCCCTAAAAGGTTTAGATGGCGGCTATAAAACTGTGCCCACCATCGATAGCTTCGGTGATTTCTGGGTTAAGTATGTGATGACAGAAGAGCGCCCTCTCCAGCGCTTTATTATTCCTTCTACGCCCGAGATGAGGGCTACTTTATTATCCACTCTACAGAGCTGGATTAAGAATCCTGCTCTAGCGGGCAACTATACTTTTTTAAATAATAATTGTGTGGGGGCGTTGGCGTCCTTATTGGAAAAGTCCGGCTTTCCAAGAACCATCGGAATGAACCCGATTATTCCTACCCATCTGGATGGCTGGCTACAGCATAGCTTTTTGTCGTTCTATCCTGGCTTGGAAATGCAAAGTCCAAAATTACTCTATCAACGAGCAGCAAGACTTTTGGGCATCACGCCTGAAGATTTTATTGCGGGCCGGAATTGGCCGTCGAATGCTGCAGACACTATAAATGGAGATTTCAGTGATCTAGAAATCAAACGTTTACTTCTACAGCTAAAGAATTTGCCCTACCAAGTAAGAATGGCGCTAGTGCCAAGTCATCGCTTCAATAATGGTGGTGCAAGTTTGGAGCAGGCTATGTCCTACCAAACGGTACCCAATAGTCTTTACCAAGTTTGCGCAACTGCTTCGTGCATGCGTGACGTAGTAAACTCAATGAATCAGCTTTGGTCGGCGCCTTTGATTCGTAAAAGCGTTTCCAGTGCTCGCTTCGTGTATTCATTAGTTTCTAGGGGTGAAAATGACAACGATCCAGTGATGCAACTGGCGGATAGCGGCCCCGAGCTTTTCAATGAAGACCTATCTATTTTTCCTGAAAATATATCAAAGATTCCAGCGCTCATCATTCATGCCCAGCTCTTTTTGCGAGAAGAGCTAGGCATTTCAAGGTAGAATTATTTGCTAGCATTCGCGCAGTAAACGTATTCAGAGAAGCGCGCTTCTTTCCAGCAATAAAATCCATCGCCCGTTTTGGAGTAGCCAGAAATTTGTCCGTTCTCATCGTAGGTGGGCGTGGCAGGGCCTTGAATGCTCTCATAGATGGAGAGTGCCTCAGAGCCTTCGATATAGCCTTCTGGATAGCCCGCTGGCGCGGCCATGCTTAGGGTGGCGGTAGTGAGTTGAAGAGCGATCGCTGTCAAAAATAAAAGTTTCATAGTTATTCCTTTTTTCTAATTTTTTGTTAGCTGCTTATAGCATGGGAAAATTACTGAAGTGTCAGGATTCTAATAGGGAGAATTACGTTCAGGGCGTTAAAAAGCCCAGTTCAGAGGGGGCTGAACTGGGCTCGATTTTCAGATTGGATCTAAATTAGCGAGATACAGAAACGCGAACTTTGCTTACGTTTGTTTCAGTATAGGTAACTTTGTCGCCACACTCTGCAAGCGACTCGTCGCCCAAGCATTGGGAAACATCAGAAGGAGTGGAGATCTGCGCTACGAAAGGAACTACATTGAGCTTGGCTAGAGCGCTTGCTGCTTTGAGATTGCCTTTTTTCAATACAGCTAGCTCTTGAGTATTGAACTCTGATTGTGGAAGCGAGAGGGTAACTACATTTCCGCCGTCTTCATACTGTGACTCGCTGGAATCGAATGTTACATCTAAGTGCACCACGTTTGCGTACTCGTAGCTGTAGCTATGGCAATCTTCTGGGGTTTCGGCAGTTGCGAGACATTGATCATCTGATTTATCAGTGACGGTAACTGCATCTTTGCCGAGGCTTACTGAAGTGATGCGGAAGTTGCTTGCATCGCCTTTGAAGAAATCTACAAAGTCTACGATCGGACGATGAGAGATTTCTGTGCCAGCGAAGGCAACGCTGGTGATGCTGAAGAGTACAGTAGCTAATAGGGTAGAGAGAGTTTTCATTTTTATTCTCCGAGTTAGTTAAGTTGTTTGATGTCTGGGTTCTACCGGTTCGAGTTTTATTTCGCCAGCGCAATGATGTTGTTTCGTTCGAAAGCGATCTCAGCTTTTGAGACCGTTGGTAACGGGAAATAAATGAAGATTGAGCTGAACAATCTCATTGCCGTCTTCTTCTTCAAGATCACGCAGGAATTCTTTTTGAAAGGCGCGGAGCAAAATTCTAGCTTCCGCTAGCCTTTCCTTTCGAATTCGAATGAAGGATGTTTGAAAGATTCTTTCTTCGCTACTGAGCTTCTTACCCTGCTCCTCACAGACGCGAAGTCCATCGGCATGAAGCTTTTGCATTGATTCTATATTCCAATGTACTGGGGGCGTTTGCGCCGCAGGGGTATATGTTTTATTTTTATTTGCATCGATTGTTTCCTGCAAATATCCAGATTTTACGAGGGAGTGAAGGAGTATTTCTACCTGCTTTGCCTCTGGTTTTGTGCAAATCTTTTCGGAGATTTTTTCTGCCGTTGCATCTATCTCCATTGAAGCTGCAGTTTCTTTTACCACAAAAGCGAGCCAGGCATTTTGCGCTAGCTCTGCATCCACTTCAGTTCCCAATTCTTTGTGTTTGAGGCCTTCCTTGGTTACTTGAACTTGATGAATCGTTGTCTTCTCTTTTGCTTCTATCGATACTAAGCGTTTAAAGTAGGATGCTTCGTCTGGATTGAATTTGAAATACTGAACCAATCGCTCTGACAATCTCGGGCTAAGCTTTCTGGAACCCTGAATGGTCATGATGAGCTGGGATTTGCTTTTGAGCCCAAGCTTTTGAGCCCAGGTGCCATAGCTCCAATGAGGGCTTTGGGCGCGACTATGTTTTTCAAAGTCAGCGAGAAATGACCTATAGTCACTATACATATGAATTTTTGGACGTGATGGCCTCGCTTGCATACTTAGTGCGAGTTTATACCTTGACGAGGGCCAATCGTCTGTTACGCGCTTGTTAGCTTACCATCGAGAAATGAATGGGGCCGGCGCTATTTGGCGTCTATTAAGTCAGCAGAAGCGTTTTGGACAAAGCTCTTCGCTGTATCTGAATTTAAGGATATTGCCGTATTTTGTACCCACTCATTGCCGTATTGGTCGGTGGCATCCAATCTTTCATAGGTAATCATGATTCCTGCGAGTTCACCCTTTGAGTTCAATACTGGGCTGCCAGAATCTCCACTGATGGAAAAGGCGCCCGTGGGATGTAGTCGAAACTGCAGAGAGTCGGCCGGAAGGCTGAATAACTCATAGTGGGCCGCAAGTTCCATGGCGTGGCCTGGCAAGGGGAGGGGCGCGAAAGATGTTTCAGGGTCCTCATTGCCGCCAAAGCCGCGGGTTTCCATGAGCTCGGAAATTTTTGGATCGCTGCTGGCAATATTGGAAAAGTGTTTGGCGGTATTTGCAGGGTAAGAAATTAGAGCCAAGTCGAGAGCTTTCGAGGTTCGAATCTTGGTCGCCGGCGCTAGTAAAAAGGATTTTAGTGGCTTCGCATCGATGATGGTCAAGAGTGGCAATCCGTCCATTACGCAATGTTTCGCCGTGAGGAGCAGGTGATCTGAAATGAATACGCCCGAGCAAAGGGATTGCTGTTCCCCGTTTGGGTCCACCGCGGAAATGGCTGCAACACCTTGCGCTCTAAGGTGCAGCTTCGCCACATCCTGACCATTTTTAATGGCAAAGGCAGAGTTATTGGATAAAAGTGCTATTAAAACAGCCAGTTGAGTGAGTTTCACCGGGAGCCTCCTTCGGGGTGGCTCAATCTATCTTAGTACACTGAAATAGTCAACAAATGAGCGTGGATCCGCTTTTTCGTTTCGCAAGGGCGATTTTCTTAAGGGCACACCTGATCCGCTCCGGAGGAAAAGGCCGTTGGATTGGAATCTACTTTCCAGTAGATCGCGGAGCCACAATTATACTGCAAAATACCGAACACTGTTTGTACTCCGCACGGCGGCGCTGGATGTGAATAGCAAAACTGGGCATGCCATCCCGTGGCGGGGGTTGCATTCATGATTCCCATATTTGTGCCATCATCAACTAGCGATAACAGAGTGGATCTTCCCGCGGGCGTGCGGAACACGGCCGTGAATCCGGTGGAGTCAGAGCCCTGAATTTCCGCAGAAATGGGGTTTCCCGTAGAGTTGGTGAACGTGAACTGGTGTCCATTCCAACAAACTTTTCCGTAGCCACAGGATGAGGGCGCCACGCCCATGGATAAGCAATCGGTAATCACCGGCGCTGCGCCAGGGCTTGGAATTACAGTTTTGAAAAACAGCGAAGAAACTTTTCCATTTTTGAGCGGAGTGCCCGCGCCACCAGTTTGGTACACAATATCTAGATCTGCCGCAGCTGTATTTCCCGGAAGTACGGTGAAGCTGCTGAGTTGCATGGAGTTGATTGTCATGTCGTTGCGTCCGGGCACTGCCGCACCAGAGATGGCCACATTCTTAGCGGAGGCGGCGGTGCAGGCCGAATCGGTATAAAACGCAATTTTACTCACAGGAACGGTAGAGCCAAGCACTCCCGCACTTATCGTGGGCCCGATGCCATTAAAGTTACATTTACAAACTGCTGGATTGATAAAAACAGTGCGAATTCCTTGTTCAATGTCGAAGGTAGCGGATTTGTGTTCCAGGTATTTTTGTCTGTTGAGGGAGCCACCAAGAAAGCTGGAGAATGCGTAGGTGATGATCGACAGCACGCCAATGGCCACCATCACTTCAATAAGACTAAAGCCGTTTTTAGTACGCATAAATCCCACCCTTTCGATAGGGTAACGGCTCAAAATATAATGGTCAAATTTAAGCGGAGAAGGAGCTGCCGCAACCGCAGCTTTTTTTGGCGTTTGGATTATTAAAGGTAAAACCTTTTCCGTTTAGCCCAGAAGAGAAATCAAGGGTCATACCGTTAAGGTAAAGATAGCTTTTGCCATCTACCACCACTTTCACTCCGCCGTGTTCGAACACTTTATCTTTTTCAGAAATCGTGGAATCAAAATCGAGCTTATAACTAAGCCCGCTGCAACCACCGCCAGAAACACTCACACGCAAGTTGAGTCCGGATTTTTGTTCCAACTCTTGAACGTTTTTAATTTGCGCTACTGCTTGTTCTGTTAAGTGAATCATATGGCCTACTTCTTAGCATCGCTCTGCCGTAATTGGTAGAGTGGGGAGGCTGCTTGCAGCTCTTTCACCGCCGTCGACACAGTATCTATAGTATAGCTTATTTCTTCCTCAGTAGTAAACCTGCCCAACCCAAAGCGAATACTGCCATGAATTCTTTCAGGTTCCACGCCCATAGCCGCTAAAACATAGGATGGTATGGAGGCCGCAGACATGCAGGCCGAGGTGCTGGAAACAGCAATATTGGTTAGCCGTGCCACAAGGGAATCGCTTTCTACATAGGGAAAGGCCACGTTTAGGCTCTGTGGGAGGCGATCCGTGGGGTGCCCATTTAAGGAAACTTCACCGATTCTTTCTTGCAGCCCACGATATAGCCGTTCTCGCAGGGCTGTTACTCGCGCAATTTCTGCGCTCATATGAGAACCCGCAATTTCGCAGGCTTTGCCGAGACCAACAATACCTGGAACATTGAGTGTTCCTGAACGTAGGCCCAGCTCTTGCCCGCCTCCGTGCACAAGCGGAGTGATCTCTACTTGCGGGTTTTTGCGACGAATATAAAGCGCCCCGATACCCTTGGGGCCATACATTTTGTGCGCGGAAAGCGATAGCAGATCAATGTTCATTGCGTCCACATTCACAGGTACTTTGCCTACAGCTTGGGCTGCATCGGTGTGGAAGAAAACATTGCGCTCGTGAGCGAGTGCGCCAAGTTCTGCAATCGGGTTGATGGTGCCCACTTCATTATTCGCGAACATCACGGAGAGTAAAATCGTATCAGGGCGCATGGCTGCTTTCACTTCTTCCACGCGCACTTGTCCGCTAGAGTTTACGGGTAAAAAAGTGACATCATATCCCTTGCTCGCTAAATATTTCCCCGTGTCTAAAATGCATTTATGCTCAATTTTCGTGGTGATGATGTGCTTGCCGCGGTCAGCCGCTTTTTCTGCGACGCCTAGCAGTACGGTATTATTGCTTTCCGTGGCACCGCTCGTGAAAATAATTTCTTTGCTTTGGGCGCCCAGCAGGCGAGCCACCTGTTCCCGTGCCTTTTCCACGGCGAATTCCGCTTTCCAGCCATAGGCGTGGCTTTTCGAGCTCGCATTGCCAAATTCTGTGGTTAAAAATGGCATCATGGATTCTAAAACAGTGGGGTCAAGCGGCGTGGTGGCGTGATTATCCAGGTAAATGATGGGCTGCATTCTTACTCTTTCGTTCCCTAAAAATTTGACAGTAGACAAACCGTACCCAACTTCTCTTCACTATGCAATGACGCGCCTGCCAAGGCGCAGAGCTGAATTGTCTTTCCCTTTTGATTGAGGGATACTGACAAGAGGCGCATTGCTTTGCGCAAAGGACGGTCTATGAAAAGAAAAAAAATCAATATGAAGCAATCCCATCGCACTTTAGCTCTCTGGCTTTTGATCGCCTTGATGTGCATGAGCCTATACAAAGCCTTCGAGCAAACCAAGCAGCCCACTTCTGAAGTGGTGGACTATAGCGTATTCCTCGATGAGGTGCGCTCGGGTAATGTGGAAGAGGTTACTCTCTTCACCGATAATCACTTGGGTGGCAAGCTGAAGACCGCTCACCAAGGTTTCACCTCGTTTACCACCACGACTCCCAGCCAAGATCCAGATCTCGTGAAAATTCTCGGCGAAAATCACGTGAAGTTCGGCGTGAAGCAAGTGGAGAAGCAGCCCCTCTGGCAGACTCTTATGGTCTCCTGGGCGCCAGTGCTCTTGCTTGTGCTCATCTTCGTATTCTTTATGCGTCAGCTCCAAGTGGGTGGCGGCAAGGCAATGAGCTTTGGGAAATCCAAGGCACGCCTCATGAACGAAAATCAAACCCGCGTTACGTTTAAAGACGTTGCCGGTGTGGAAGAAGCGAAAGAGGAACTCGAAGAAATTATTTCCTTCTTGAAAGATCCGAAGCGCTTCACCCGCCTTGGCGGACGAATCCCGAAAGGCGTGCTCCTGATGGGTCCTCCTGGAACGGGGAAAACCTTGCTAGCTAAGGCGATTGCCGGCGAAGCAGGCGCTCCTTTCTTTTCGATCTCTGGATCTGATTTCGTAGAAATGTTTGTGGGCGTGGGTGCTTCCCGCGTGCGCGATCTTTTCGAACAAGGGAAAAAACATGCTCCTTGTATCATCTTCATCGATGAGATCGATGCGGTAGGGCGCCAGCGTGGCGCTGGTCTCGGCGGCGGTCACGATGAGCGTGAGCAAACCTTGAACCAATTGCTTGTAGAGATGGATGGTTTTGAAGGCAATGAAGGCGTGATCCTCGTTGCGGCCACGAACCGTCCGGATGTATTGGATCCGGCTCTTCTTCGTCCAGGACGCTTTGATCGTCGCGTCGTAGTGGGCAAGCCCGATGTGCGCGGCCGTGAGCAAATTCTCGCGGTTCATGCTCGTCGCACGCCTCTTGCGCAGAACGTAGACCTAAAAACAATTGCTAAAGCAACGCCAGGATTCTCTGGTGCTGACTTGCAAAACCTAGTGAACGAGGCTGCTCTTTTGGCCGCTCGCGAGAATAAAAAATTTCTCGAGATGAGCGATTTTGAGCGCGCCAAAGATAAAGTGCTCATGGGTGTGGAACGTAAATCCATGGTGATCAGCGATGAAGAGAAGAAGAATACGGCCTACCATGAATCGGGTCATACGATTGTGGGGGCCTTGCTTCCCGGTCTCGATCCTATTCACAAGGTGACCATTATTCCTCGCGGCTTCGCGCTGGGTCTCACGCAAACTCTTCCAGAGGAAGATCGTCTCTCCTATACGCGAGATCGCGCGGAGAATATGATTTCCTTCTTGATGGGCGGACGCATCGCGGAAGAACTCGTGTTCAATCATAAAACCACAGGCGCCGGAAACGATATCGAACGCGCCACAGAACTTGCTCACCGCATGGTTTGTGAGTGGGGGATGAGCGATCGTCTCGGACCAATCACCTTTGGCAAAAAAGATGGCGAAGTGTTCTTGGGTCGCGATATTCAGCAGCAGAAAAATTACTCGGAATCTACCGCGCAAGTGATCGATTCTGAAGTGAGAGAAATTGTGGAGCTTAACTATCGAAGAGCTCGCGATATTCTCACCTCTAACATGGATATCTTGCATTCCATGGCGAAGGCGCTGCTCACCTACGAAACCTTGGATAAAGATGATATCGAGCTCTTGATGAAGCGGGTAACGCTGCCACCAAAAGCCGCAAAAACGAGTGGTAATACTGGTGCGCCCACAGACTCTGGAACTGCGCCGGCAACGAATGAGGGCGGCATCACTGGGGGAATCCTCGGTGGCGCGCCAGCTGCACCAGCGCCGGTTTAAATCCATTGAATTCACTGCTGACGAATATTCTCACAGGCTTTCGCATTCACGATCTCGTGGATATATTGCTTGTCGCGTTGGTGGTGTATCGAGTGTTCATGATTCTCCGAGGAACCCATGCGATCCAAATGATCACAGGGTTATTGTTCCTCGGAGTTTTCTTTTTTCTCTCCAGTTACTTTGAACTCTTCACCGTTAACTGGATTTTGAGCTATTTCTTTTCTTCGCTTCCAATTCTGGTGATTGTGCTCTTCCAGGATGATCTGCGCCGTGCGCTTGTTTTCGTGGGGAAAAATCCTTTTATCTCCTCAAAAGGCGAGCAGCTTGATCGCATTGTCATCGAAGAAGTTTCGAAGGCTGCCACTCAGATGGCCAATGATCGCATGGGTGCGCTCATTGTGCTGGAGCGCGAAACGGGTCTCAAAAATTTCATCGATACCGGCGCAAAGCTCGATGCTTCCGTTCGCTCCGAGCTTCTTTATTCTATTTTTATTCCTAGTTCGCCCATCCATGATGGTGCCGTGATCATCAAAGACGGTAAAATTGCCGCTGCTGGTTGCTTCCTGCCGCTCACGAAAAATCCCAATATCGATAAGAGCTTCGGCACTCGGCACCGAGCTGCGATCGGTCTTACCGAGGATACAGATGCGGTAGTAGTGCTTGTGAGCGAAGAGGCAGGGGCCGCCTATCTAGTAAAGGGCGGACGAATCTCCGCCAAGCTTTCTGAGGAAGAATTGTCGAGCAGCCTCGCGGTAATTTTGGAGCTCACTGATTTTGGGAAAAGTTCTAAGGCCGTGCGAGGAATGGAATGAGCTATCTCTTTCACAATCTCGGCTGGAAACTTTTATCGCTGCTTGTTGCCTTTGGTCTTTGGTTCATGGTGATGAGCTCTAACTCCATTGAGATTTCCAAGGAAGTGGAATTACAAATCGATGTGCCGCCGAATCTTGTGGTAGCGAATGATGTTCCTGATCGTGTCACCTTTCGTTTGGCTGGCTCCAAATTTTTCCTGCGCACGCTCGCGAATTCTTTAGATTCGATTCACGTGGATTTATCGCACGCGAAGGCGGGTCCAACTTATTATATGATTGAGAAGGAAGCGTTACGCTTGCCGATCGGCGTGAAGATCCTTTCCATTAGCCCGTCTACGATTAGTCCGCTACTGGAACCCATCGACCATCGCACTGTGCCCGTGGAGTTAGACACGAAAAATAAATTGCCGCCTGGATATCGCATCGTGAAATTACAAGCGATGCCCGAGCGCGTGCATATTAAGGGTCCAAAAAACCAGCTCGATAAGATTACTTCTATCAAGAGTGCGCCGATTGATCTTTCTGATGTAAAGCCGAGTTTAAAATGGGAAGTTGCCGTGACTACGGGGCATCCTAGTGTAGGCTTCGAAGAAGAAATTGAGCCCAAGGTGATGGTCGAAGTGGAACCTACTGGCTCCAATTTTCGCGTGGCCGGAGTTCCCTTGCGAGCCGAAGGTGCGGGTAAATATAATCTGAGCGCCGACAAGGTAGCGCTCTATGTGAACTGCCCACCGAATCTAATTCATATGATTACCCCAGAGAAAGTGCGCGCCTATATTAAAATGGGCGACGCAAAAGTGGGCACTACTATAACTCGCGAAGTCCATGTGGATCTGCCAAACGGTGTGCGCTTGGTAAAGGTGGTTCCCGATCGAATTCAGGTGCGAACGGAGTGATGGCTCAATGAAACGACAACGCTTATTTGGCACTGATGGTATCCGCGGCACAGCGAATCGCTTTCCCATCAACGCGGAAGTGGCACTGCAAGTAGGCGCCGCAACGGCAAAAGTTCTCCTCGCTCGCGCTGGTGGGCATCGCCGCACCGACTATCCACGCCCACGCATTGTCATTGGAAAAGATACTCGTATCTCCAGCTATATGGTGGAGCAATCGTTAGCCGGCGGTATTTGCTCTATGGGAGCCGATGTGCTCTTGGTGGGCCCTTTACCTACACCAGCGATTGCCTTCCTGGTGCAGAATATGCGCGCGGATGCGGGCATTGTAGTGAGTGCTTCCCATAATCCCTATCAGGATAACGGAATTAAAATCTTTGATCACGACGGCTATAAGCTGCCTGATTCTGTAGAGTCAGAAATCGAAAAGCTCGTTTGGGACGCGCTCGAGAAAAAAGATTTTGGCGATCAAAAAGATTTGCCGGTGAACGAGCGGATTGGTCGTGCGATTCGTATTGATGATGCTGGCGGGCGCTATATCGTTTCTCTAAAGCATATTCTTCCGAAAGGCTTTCACCTTCAGGATGTGCCGATTGTGGTGGATTGCGCCCATGGCGCCGCCTACAAAGTGGCCCCCATGCTTTTCCGCGAGTTAGGTGCCCGAGTGATTATGCGCGGCTGCGAGCCGGATGGAACGAATATCAATAAAGCTGTGGGTGCACTTCACCCGGAGCTTGCCGCTGGTGCTGTGGTGGAGTTTGGGGCGAAGCTTGGTATCTCCCTAGATGGCGATGCGGATCGACTCATCCTCTCCGATGAAACTGGCGCTGTAGTGAATGGCGATCAGATTATGGGCATCTGTGCGCTTGAGTTAAAGCGTGAAGGAAAACTAAATAAAAATACTATAGTTACCACGCCGATGTCGAACTTGGGTCTTGAACTTTTTTTGAAAGAAAATGGCATCAGCATGATTCGCGCCAATGTGGGTGATCGCTATGTGCTCGAAGAGATGCGGAAGAATGGCTTGAATTTTGGCGGTGAGCAATCCGGCCATTTAATTTTCTCTGATTTTGGTTCCACGGGAGATGGTCTTCTGGCTGCTCTGAAGGTGATCGAAATCATGCAGCGAACGGGGAAAAATTTGAGTGAGCTCAAGAAACAAGTTCCGCTTTTGCCACAGGTGAGAGAAGACGTGCGCGTCCGCGAGAAAAAGCCTGTCGCCGAATTGCCTGAGGTGCAAAAACTCATTAAGGACGCGGAAAAAGAATTGGCCGGCAAAGGGCGCGTCTTCGTGCGCTACTCGGGCACGGAGCCACTCATTCGCGTGATGATAGAGGGCGAAGATCTGAAGATGATTCGTGCTCAAGCGAAGAAAATTGCAGCCGCTTTTTCAAAAGCCGTGGGGGCAGAGTGATCCTTGGCCATGGCATCGATCTCGTGAACATTGAGCGTTTTCGCGAAGTGCTTGCTCGCCAAGGCGATCATTTTGAAGCGCGCGTGTTCAGTGAATCAGAACGAGCCTACTGCAAGAAGAAAAAAGATCCCGCCCCTCATTTTGCGGCCAGATTTGCGGCGAAAGAAGCCTATGGCAAGGCGCTAGGGCTCGGTATGGGCCCCACAGGCAATTTAAACGAGATCGAGGTGCGCAACGATGAGCAAGGTGCTCCCTCGCTTCATCTAAAGGCCTCGGCTCAGGAGTTTTTTCTGAACAGCGGGGCTAAGAAAATTTTTTTAAGTCTCTCCCATGATGGGGGAATGGCCATGGCCAGTGTGATTTTGAGTAGCGAAGGAAAATAATATGAGAGTTGTCACTTCCAAAGAGATGCGCGATATCGATGATCTGGCTTTTTCAAAGTTTAAGATTCCTTCGATTGTGCTCATGGAAAACGCGGGCGCTCGGGCTGCCGACATTGTGGCGAAGAAGCATTCGGAGCTTGGCTATCGCTCGGATATTCTAGTGTTTGCCGGAAAGGGAAAAAACGGCGGTGATGCCTTGGTTACGGCTCGTCAGCTTGTGGCTATGGGCAAGCGAGTGCGTCTATTTCTCCTCCATAGTTTTGATGCGTATAAGGAAGAGTCGAAAACCAATTTAGAAATTTTGCTAGAGCAGAAAATTCGGCCAATCGTTTTGGAAAATATTAGTCCACTCGAAGAGTTTTTCGCGAGCGCCTCAGGTCCATTCCTTTGCGTGGATGGTCTCCTGGGTATCGGCTTCAAGGGCCCACTGGCTGGTCTCTACGCCGATGTGGTTGATATGCTCAACGCAAAAATCGACTATACCATCGCTCTCGATATACCTACTGGAGTGGATGCCACCACCGGACAAGTGATCGGCCAAGCCATCTACGCAGACCTCACTGTAGCGTTCGGTTTTGCGAAACTGGGCCACTATATTACCCCTGGCGCCCTTCATCGTGGGGAGCTCGCCATTGTGGATATCGCTCTCCCAGTGCGCTTTCGCTCTGAAGGAGTGATCCACCGTCTATCAAAAGATACCGTAGCGCCTCTGCTCACTCGCAGGGATCGCTATGGTCATAAGAATAGCTTTGGCCATACCCTGCTTTTTGGCGGCGCCAAGGGCAAATTAGGCGCTATAGCGATGGCTTCCAAGGCTTGTCTACGAGTTGGTACGGGACTCGTTACCGCAGTTACCTGGGAAGATGCCTATGAACAATTACTAGGGCGAGTAGACGATGAAATTATGTGTCTCCCTTTGAGCCTGGATGAAAAGCGTTACTCTGAATATAAATCGGACATTCAGGACTATTCTTCCGTGGTGATTGGTCCCGGAATGGGCACGGGCGAGCGCGCGAAAAAACTGCTCGCCGACTTTATCGATTTTTATCGCGGGCCATTAGTGATCGACGCTGACGGCATCACCATCCTTGCGGATCCTGCGCTCAAGGCAAAGTTGCATTCACGTAAAGCGGCCACCATTCTTACTCCTCATCCAGGAGAAATTGCTCGATTGCTCGGTGTGAGCAAAGAAGAGGCCGTGGAAAATCCAAGGCAAATGGTGGAGCGTGCGGCAGAAGAAACGAATTCCATTGTGTTGTTCAAGGGCGCCACTACTTTCATCTGCTCTGGAGATGGACATATTTATCTCAATCACTACCCGAACGATGGAATGGCTACGGCGGGTTCGGGAGATGTTTTGGCCGGCATGATTGGCGGCCTC
>CAIPTA010000018.1 GCA_903867855.1 Oligoflexia bacterium
CTCAAAAGCTCTTGCTGCTTTGCCGGAATACGTTCCGCACCACGAATTATCATCAAACGTTTTTGTGTCTGCCAGAGCGATAAACTTTCACTTTCGTTTAACAGCTCACTCGCGTCCAGTTCGTCACCATGAAATATCGAGACATTAAACGCATTCGAATCATCACCCAGCAGAGCCGCTTGCAAATGCTGCTGAAACTGAGAAAGCTTAAAAGGATCTTCGCCATAGCAATAGTAGAGAGAATAAAACTTCTTTTTCCGAAGCTCTTCTTTCGCTTTTTTTTCGTCTACAACGGCCAAGAATTCTCCTAAAAGAGATCAATCATGCGTTGGTACGCACCAGCCATCATATCGGTGGAAAGAAATTGATAGGCTAAACGCTGCTCACTATCATTTGTGAGCGGCACTGTGGCTCCAGCATCGCCAGTCAGAATGGAGCCGGTATAATTTTTTGTTCCCGAAAATCCATTATGAAAAATCACCTTATCATTTTGCTCTTTGAGGGTGATATCGCAAGTTACAGAGGCCACATATTCGGTTGCCACCTGAATGGTAGTATTCGAAATACCATTAACAGCCGTTGTGGAAGCGGCACCACTATCTGCACCGGTTATCACACCAGTGATAATGGCATCTGCCTCTTTCGGAGAGCGAACCAACTTAAATGTGCCCCCTTTTTCGATTTCACGGATTAAGGCAGTGGTGAACATTTGCTCGATACCGGGGCGATAGGTGCGATTCGTAAATCCCTCCACATAAATGCGCTGAATGCCGAAATCCTGAAGCGGATTTTTAGTGCCCTGCAGGGAATAGCCGCATCCAACCAATGGCGCCACGCATATAGCCAAATAAAGAGAGAGAAGGAACTTCATGCCTTGTGTTTACCATAGCTCGCTTGATACAAAAAACGGAGATGTTGAAACGCCCATCAAAAAAACCCGCCGCACCATCCCATATCGGAGATAGCCTAAAATCGCTGTTCAAGGGTCAACTCAAAGCCCCGGAAGCCAGCGCGGAATGGAAAATTTGGGAATTGTGGGAAAAGAGCGTCGGCGCAGAAATTAGCAAACATTCGAAACCAAAAGCCTTCAAGAATGGCATTCTTTTCGTGGACACAAACCACTCTCTTTGGGCTTCCGAGCTTCAACTGAGAAGTCATCAAATAAGAACAAAATTAAACAAAGCGCTGGGTTCAGAAATGGTAAAAGAAATCCATTTCCGAGCGGGAACTAGCTCCAAGGACGCATAAGCATTCCCAAGGCAGGCTTGGGAATAAAGCGCGTAGACTTCCGAGGCATTTTCAATCCTGCTCTGGCTACCGTTCTCACTTGAGCTGCCGATAGAGGAGCCAAGAAAAATGCCACCTGGGCCTGGTCTGCAGCCAATTGATCCAAAGCCATGTTCACATCAGTTACCGGAATGGAAGTTAGCTTCTCCAGATTGTGAAAAATACCAAAATCCAGCGCCACCACCGGCAATGAAGCGAGTGACTCTGGCTGCTTATACTGAGTTGGGAATTTTACTTCCAAAACGCGATTGCTGTGGGCATGCAAGGCAAACGCAATCGGTTCGCCGTTAGGAACTCTCTGCAGGGCAGAGGCTATATTTTGCGGATGAATATCGAGGCGCTCTATTACTTTGCAACCCGCACGAATCAGATCAGCCACGAACGCATCCTGGAGTATCCACCGATCACAATGGACAATCCGATGGATGGGGAGAATTAGAGTGTCGTCTTTCTCCATTGAGCAAATACAGGCTAAAATTTTTCCGTCCCCAATACCGAGACGCTGGTTCTCTCTTGCCGCTGCGAGGCGATGGTGGCCATCCAGCAGATATAAGCCACGATTTCGAAATAGAGCCTGTAGCGACTCTTCCGCCGCGGCATCTTCCACTTTCCATATACGACTTTTTTCCACTTCGCCCATGGATAATAGAGGCTCTTTTCCAATCACCCACTTTTGCAAAAAGTCACGCATGGCTCTGCCAAGATCCTCAGAGCAACCCACAAAGATCGGCGCCATATCACCTTCGCAAGCCTCTGTGGATTGTCGAGCTCGCTCCACACCCTCAGGAAAAACATTTTCATGAACGTAGATAAGATTACTTTCAATCTCGATGGATGCGAAGATTGCCCAACGAGAAATACGGCCGGCACTTTCTTCATGCTCTTGGTTGAGAATATAAAACGATGGGGTATCGGAGAGCTCAACTTGTCCACCGGCAATCCAAGCCTGCCACATCTCGCCTCGATGCTCAGTAGAGCCAACTAGTACATTCCTAAATGCTAAGCTTGAGTCAGTAGAGCCCCACAAATGTTCTGCTGTATCTAAATCAGAGACAACCAACTTTTCTAGGCATTTTCTATTTTCTCGGGAATAGTACGCTGCATGAAAGGGAAAAATCATTGCTTCCTCAACTAAAACGGCAAGAGCTTCGCGAAGCTTGGATTTTCAATTAGCTTCTCTTCACCAAGATTATACAAACCCTGAAGGGCACGAATGTCTGTTGGATTCTTAGATAGCGCACGTTGGAAATTTTGCTTTGCTTCAATATTCTGCTTCAAATGCACTTGTGCCTCACCATACAGCGACCACGCCTCACTGCGCTCGGGATCAATATCGGTGAGAACTTGGAAGGAACGTATGGCTGAAGGATATTTACCCAACTTGGAATAGGCCATTCCTAATAGAAGATTGTAGCCGAAGCTTCCTCTTTGTTCGCGAGGGAGATCCTTGAGTAGCTCCACTATTTCATCGTACTTGGCTTCCTTCCAACGTAAATAGGCGCGCGCCTTGAGCAAATCAATATTACCGGGAGATGTCATTAGTGCTGCTTCTAAAATTTTATCGGCTTCTGTTAATTTATTCTGATTCGCCGAAAGCAAAGCATCAGCTGCCATGGTGGCGGGAAGGGCGCGAGTGAGAGCACCTCCGCTATTGAGGGCACGCATTTCAATTCGAACTCGATCGATCAATTGAACGCTACTCATTTTTCTAAAATTCTCTAGATGAAAGGAATCCAACTCTGGCATCAAGTCTACGAATTTTCGAAATTCCGACTCTGCCTCTTTAAAACGCTTTTCTTGTAATTTATGCAAAGCCAATAGAAGTTGAGCACTGCCGTTATATGGATCGATTTCTAGCGCGTGCTGAAAAAATTCTTCGGCGTTAGGTTTTTTCAGTGATTCCGAGATCCAGCCTCTCAAGGTAAGAGTTTCTGGATACAGTAGTTTATCCGTGTTTTCTGGATTTATTGCGGAAATATCTTTTTCTGCTTTGTCCACATCACCAGAAATGAATTCCGCGAGAGCCAAATTATAGCGATAGATGCTTTCACCAGGTGCTGCATCAAGGGCCAATTTGGCATGAGTGGCGGCGCCCAAGATATCTTTATCCGAATTAAAAATTCCAATGAGATTATCTATTTCGGCTCTTAATTTTGAATCTTGCACAGCGGAACGTGCCGCATTCAAGCTGAGCAATGCGCCATCGAGATCCACTAGAAAATTCTTCTTAATCATCGCGGTAGCGAGGTTCGCGAGATACTCGTTGCCTCCACTCGCAGACAATTCGGCACTCACTGATTTTGCCAATTCTAAATCACTGAATAGAAAAGCTCGACGAAGCGTCAATTCAATATTTTTTGTGGAACTAATTTTTGTCCCAACTCTGGGTAGTGCCGAATGGTTAGACTTTGCTCTAAAATATAATAGAGATGCTGCCACCGAGATAAGGAGCAAGGCACCAAGCAAAATCCATTTGAGGGCAAGCTTTCGAGCCTTCTCTTCTACCTCTTGCTCAGGATCACGTTCAATATTCGCTGCACCTGGAGCAACTGCCGCATTCATCGTAACAATGCCAGGGCTACGAATTTCTTTTTTAGCTACCGGGCTCGCAGCCTTCGGAGCTGGAGTGCGCATTAATGGAATTTCGCCCGTTGGCACATTAGATCTAGTTTTAACTTGTGGAGTAGGACTCGACGGAGTTGAGGAGGCAGGTTCCTCTAAACTTATCCCAAATTCTTCCGCATACTCATCACTCAACCATTGCACGCCAGCATCTTGCGTTTCGAGTTCTGGCTTCGGCACCTCAGCTTTTTGCTTTAAAGGGGAGGCAACAAATTGAGTAAGTTCGATTTTCGGATCACTCTTTTCGATGTAGGATTCTGTCAGCGTAGACGTGAAATCTTGCGCTTCTACTGCGGCCACAGGAGTATCAGAAAAGAATCGGTCTAATTCTGTTTTTTCTTCAATGGCAAACCAATAGCTATTCGCCTGAGAAATTTCTGTTTTAGGGCGCAGTGCCTTCTTATTAATGAACTGGGAAATTTCCGCATGAGTATATGGTCCCCTAAGCGTATTATTGGGATCACGTATCAACCAATGTAGCTTATCATCACGTACGGCCATGAATAAAACTCCTTGGTACTCTAGGTGATATCCCCGTGACGATCTCCCAAGGAATACAATTGGCGTGAGAAGCTAATTCCTCGGCCCGAACCTCTTGCTCCCCATCACGACCCATCAGAACGGCCCGGCTCTTTGTAGAAATAGAATCTAACGCGCTTATATCAACCGCCGTGAGGTCCATACTTACTGAGCCAATCACAGGACATCGCTTGCCATGAATCAGCACATCGGCACGGTTAGAAAGCGCTCGTCGGTAGCCATCGCCATAACCAACGCCTAACACAGCCATGCGCATCGCTTTCTTCGCACGAAATCTAGCACCGTATCCTACCGTCGCGCCCTTTTTTAAGCTGCGAATCTGATATACCTGGGCCGTCCATTTTGCTACGGGCATCAGCTCTGGCTGTCCGATCCCATAAAGATGCAGTCCAGCGCGAACAATATTTCCTTCGGGAAAACAATCATTCCAAATTCCGGCTGAGTTTTCTAGGTGTAAAAACTTGGGATGAAATTGGTTTTTCTGGAAGAGTTGCTGGATCGCACGGAAATTTTTCGTTTGATATTTTGTTAAAGAAGATCCGATTTCCTCTGCCATCGCGTAATGGCTCATGAGCCCTTCCACCTGAACATTTGGATTTCGCTTCAGCATTCGGAGAGCTACCGGAACTTCTTCTATATCAATTCCCAGTCTATTCATTCCCGTATTAAATTTCAGGTGAACTAGCTGGGAACCTCCACGAAGTGCCTTACAAAGCTGTTGGAGCGCGTGAAGCGAAGAAATAACAGGAATGAGGTTACATGTTTTTAAGCAGCGAACCATGTCATCATCGACATTTTGAATCCCGGATAAAACATAGACGTGCCTACTCACGCGAAGTCGTCGTAATTCGATTCCCTCTTCCACATTAGCAACGCCAAAGCCATGTAGCCGAGCAGAGCTTGGGAGGGAATCTAATTCTTGCGCAATCACTTTTAGTGAGTGGCCATAGGCATCGCTTTTTAGAAGAACCAACACGTCTGCGTTCGCAGCGTTGCGCGAAATTATTTTATAATTTTTTCTAAGCGCGGGCAGGCTTATTTCTAGCTTGGTCTGACGAACCTGCCACGGGGGCCCAGTCTCTTTTCTCATTTTTTGATTGTAACAAGGCCTGCCTAGAATCGTAAAGCCAAGAAGCGTATCGAATCAGTAAGTGAAAGAAATCCCAGTATTCAGAATTTACACTATTTTCGTTTAGCGATTTCTCCAGTAGCACTGCCAGGCAGCCACTGTTCGCACTATTCGCGCCAAAAGGTAAAAACTGGATGTTCACGTCGTGAATTCTCATGTAGCGCTGTCGCTGACGATCCCAGTTCTTAAATGCCTGAGTTTGCACTAGATGCTCCATCTCCGAGAGACTACCCACAAAAATTCTCGCATCATCGAGATATTTTTTAGCACTTTCCTCGAACGAATCTAAGCCTACACTGTATTCTGGCACTAAAGAGAATGAAGTTGAGGAAAAGCGGTACACAACAACCGAAGCCCCTGGTAAACGATCAGAAATCAATTTTGCCAGCTCACGCCATACCTGTTTGCCGTTCGCCGTTTCCGCTGTTCGCTCCATAAAACACTGCATTGTTTCCGTTCGCCAATTGGCCTCTTTTTGTCTCCAGAGTTCCTGGCTGAGCGACAATTCTAGTTGCTGGCGGCATTGATCACTGGCGCGGGCGCGTTTGCTTTGCGTTTATGGGTGCCTGTTGGGCAAGAGCTGTGGCTGATGCAAATTGGCTATTTTTCTTCCTACATTATTTTATTCGCTGCCGGCTGCGTCTTTGCGCGCACTCGTTGGCTGGAACATATCAAC
>CAIPTA010000019.1 GCA_903867855.1 Oligoflexia bacterium
CAGCCATCCCTCAGCTACGCCTGCACTGGTTTTTTAGTTGCCCCGAACATACTCGCTACGGCAGGCCATTGCATGGTGAATACCGGCGAAGACCAACACGAAACACAAACTTACTGCAAAGCATTCTCCTGGCTCTTCGACTATCAAGTGGATAATTCCGGAAATTTCGAAACTAATAATGTTCCTGAAGATAAGCTCTATCACTGCAAAGAAGTGATCTATGCCATCAATCAAGAAGTAGCGCCCTATTTAGATTTTGCGCTCGTAGAATTAGATCGTCCGGCACTTGGCAGAAAACCATTCAAGCTTGCACCAAACAAACAGAATGAACTGCCTCTTTCGATGATTGGCTATCCACTAGGCATGCCCGCAAAATACGCAAGCGATGCAAAGCTGCTGCTAGACAATCCAAATCGCGAGAGCTTCATCACCAATCTTGATGCCTTTGAAGGCAATAGCGGAAGCCCTGTTTTTAACAAAAATATGGAAGTGGTGGGAATCCTCGTGGCTGGCACGCCCGCTCCCGACATGATCGACGATTCAAGTGGTAGCTGCGGACGCTACAATAGCTGTGATGAGAATGGAGTTAGTTGCATCGCCTCCAATCAGAATGTTTTACAATTACCAAACTTTCAAAGAATTGGCTCTGAAGTGCAAAGAATCGCACCGCTCGCGAACAAATTGCAGACGTCACAACTACTCATGCGTAAGAAAAGCAAATAATACACGCTTTCCGCTCAATTCCCTCTAAGTAGGTGCTTCGGAATACCGAAAAGCCTATATGTCTATCTTGGGATTCGAGCGCATTTTAAGATCGAAGAAAATACCTGATGCAGCTTCTTGTATCGTGAAATTTCTCAGCCTGCCCGAGCATGGCTGGATTCGATCGAATCCCAAACTGCTCGATCGGATCGCTGGTTTTCTAAGCCTCATCTCCGCTGGCGACTTAAAAGAAATTTTGCAAGATAGAAAACTCCTATTACTCTACTGCAATCAAAAAATGAGCTGCGCTTTTCATCAATTTTCTGGCCGCGAAATTGTGCTTATCTTTCCCGAACTACTCCGGCTCTTAGAATCTGCGCAATACCTCGAAGCCTATGCAATCTTGGCCCATGAATTGGGTCATGTGGCTAAGGGTCACTCAAGAAAGGCCGTTTCTCCCTTGCTGGCGCAAGTAGAAGCAGATCAATACGCCGCTGAATTGGGGCTCGGAGAGGAACTATTTCGCGTATTAGGCAATGAATCCTCTAGCGAAGAAGTTCGATTGCGCCTATCCGCCTTGAAAAAAATAAGCAACCGATGAAACTTTGGCTAACTTTTATTTTCCTTTGGCTGCAACTCATTCCGCGCACCAGCTTTGCCACAGAAACCGATCAATTCACCTATTCCTCCATCCTGCTGCGAGATATTGCGGCACCGGTGAATCAGCAAATGCGAAAAGTATTTCAATCGGCACTTCAGATAGTAAATGCAGATCACACGGCGAATGATTTACAAACAGCCGAATTCGCCTTCTCCGAGGCCTATACCAAAGTGGAAATGCATAACTTCTATTTCAGCAGTTTCGAGAGCTGTATTCTCTATAATAACTGTGAAGATTGGCCAAAAATTGATCGTATCTTTCTCAAAAAGGACGAATCAATTTATGGGCGCTCCGACTATAACTACTTCACCAACCAATACTTAGCTCCCACTTTTCAACTCTGCGGGGTGCGCATGGGCGCCGATAAACTCACGCACATCTTTAATGATGCCTTTCGCTTTTATCAGCTCTGGGTAAATGAGAAAAAGAATCTAAGCGATTGGGATATGCTCATGAAGGGCCTCGATGAGGAAAATTCCATGATGGGTAAGTTTTCGTCAGAGGTGGTGAGCTTCGGCGACATCCAAGGGAATATGGCTGGGCTTCACTTGTTTCGTGATTTATTTTATGGAAAAGGCTGGATTAGTCAAAATAAAAGCGGTGAATGGATTCTCTCCGATTCTATAAATATTTGTGAATATATTTCGCCGCTACTTGATGAAAGAATTTCCTATCTCGGCTACGTGAGCCCAAAAACGAACGCACTACTGGCAGAAATTCAGCGCACTAAATCGGAGCATTTTACCCTTTCTCAAAGCCAGATCGAGGAGATATTTCATCGGGATGGCCACTTCGAATTGCATTGGCGCGACTATGCTGAAGTATTCAAAAACTTTATCGCGCATCCAGTAGTGATTACGAAACTACTTCCGCAATTTTTCTTTTTTAAAACATCCAAAGAGGGAAGGAGACATTTGCCCATGCCCGTGGAAATCTTACAACGCGTGGAAAGTCTTCCAGGGAATTTATCGGCGTTTTGTGAACGCCAAGAGCTAAATGAAAAGCAATGTGCATGCACCTTAGCGATACACCAAAAGCAATTTCAACCCATGCAATCGCCCTTCGAGCTAAACTACGCCCTAGAGTCTCTGCAGAAGGCTGCCATAGCCTGCCTTAAGTAAATTTTATTTCGATTGAATATGTAAATCGGCCGTCACTGGCACAGCATTTTCACAAGCTACGCCTAAAAGGGCCGGACGCTCAATATCAAAGTCGCTAAGATTCATTGGCACTATTGCATGAACTAAAAAGCCGCCACTTTCTGGCGTAAAGCTAATGGGCACATTGTAACTATGTGACTTTCCAGCGAGCTTGATTTCAATTTCAGCATTTTTTGTGCCCGCGCTTGGATCGATATTCGTGCGAAGCTCTACCATCGGATTCGCCGCGGCCTTCGTATACACCTGCATATTGCTATCACGATTTGAATTATCGGAACCAAAGCTTTTCACTGGTGCTGCCACGAGAAAGCTACACTTGGGATCGCACTTCCCGATTCCTTTCACTTCGGTGCTCTTTCCGCTCACCGTATGCAGCATATGCTTCAACGTATACTCCAGCGAGCCTGAACTCAGCTTCCAAGTGCTTGCTTCGGCATTCGCTGCGAATAAAACGAAAAATAAAATCGATAGTTGGATCATTCGTTCTCCTAGAAATCAAACACCATTACGGCAAACGACGCAGAGTAAGTGAGATAAAGTGCCGTGGCTAGGCTAGATTTTTGTTTAGCAAGCCCATGGGTGCGCTGCCCACTATTATATTGATTCTGCGCCATAATCCCCGCGATTGGAGTGAGCACCATAAGCGGCAAGGTAACCCACTGCAAAGCCTTGTGAATTTTGAGATTTGTTTTCGTTGCACCCGCTGAGGGATCATTAGGAGCAGTCCAGCTAAAATAGGCAGTGGTAAAATATAGGTCTGCGGTAACTGCACCAAGCACCTGGTGAAGAGTGGAGGCCTTGCCATGATCTGGCGCTGCGAGCACTGTGGCCGTCATCAATGCCCAGGTGATAGGGCCAAGAATTTCATGGGTTTTCAATTTATGGGTTCGCTCATCTAATAGCGATTGGCGCTCAAGATCAGGCTTTGTGGTTTCCGCGCTAAATCCGAGATCACTAAGATCGAGTGATTTTTCTACCTTCTTCGGTTCTGCCGCACGGCTGAGATTCGCGGGCAATACGAAGGATAAAAGCATAGAAAATAAAAAAAGCCGTCGCAAGAAACTACACATGGGAAAGATCCGCCGATAAAAAGTTTTCGTATTCTAGTGATACTTCAGGAAAGGCGTGGTGTCGAGAATCTAATTAGACTGTGTCCGAATGGATACATGTGCCTCGTCAGATCGCACTAGCACTGCCTTTACGCCCAGCTGGCGCTGGCAAAGAGCTTGCGAATTGTAATGGCAGGAGGTCTTTATGACTAAACTGCATTATTTCAAAGCGCCCGTGGTGGTCTTCGATGAAGAGAAAGCCAATATTAGCGTGTCTGATGTGCTCGTTTCTCGGCAGGGAATCTATCGAGTATTTGAAGAGTCGCAGCAAGTGCAGCAGGACTTTTTAAGCGCTCGAATATTTACCGTGAAAGTGGATAACCAATATCTGCAGGCACGCTTAGTTCGAGAGCAGGGTTCCGAGGGAGTGCACTATAATATGCGCATTCTCAGTATGACGGAAATTCAACAAGGGGAATTCTATAAACTGCTAAACTTAAGAGGCATTCCCTCGCCTTGGTCGCGAGAATACCCTCGCATACCCACGGCAAATACATCGCAGTTCGTAGAAAAACCTGCACGCATCATTTTTCCTCGTGTTGCAGGCCAGGCAAATGGAGTTGTGATTAACTTTTCCTATCTTGGATTAATGTTTGAATTCTCAAGTACAGGAATTTCGCTCAGTGAGTATGTGGGTAAGAGCACCTTATTCCATATTTTAACTAATCATGGAGTAGTACTTGGGGAAGTAGAGGCAAGAATCACTCGTATCTACGATGAAATGAAGAGTCCCGGCAGATTAACGAGAGGGATCGGAGTGAAATTCACGAATTTCCACAAATCCTCCCGCGAAATTTACGACAATATGATTTTAGATATTTGTCATGAAATCAAAAAGGGAAACTAATCGAGCAGTTTAAGAGCGCGTAATCGAAGATGTTTTCTTCGATTACGCTTCCATACTTTAGGCTCAGCAAACGTATAGTTCAAAATGGCACTTTCAAATGCTTCTTTCAAATGCTGCTGACCTAAAGGATTTGGATGGAGCTCGTCGTTCATTTCGCCGGCTGTTCCCAGCATGAACTTACGGGTATCCACGAAATGTACGGATAGTTGAATTTCCTCTAACTCCGTTACGATGGATTTCGCTAGATCAGCATATCTTTGGGTGGCATCCGCTTTTTTGTTTTCTAGTTGAAACGGAACGGCACCTACGAAAATTTCAGGAGTTAGCGCAGGAGAAATACGGGGAGCTGGGGTGCCGATGCCATAAACCATCACTGGGCTACCATCTTTTTCAGAATTATTCAGGAGAGTAACCGCATGCATTCCTGGCCGTAAGCCTCTAATTTCGATCGAAGCGCTACCATCTCTGCCGCGCCCGTCCACGGTGCGAATAGGAACCGCAGTGCGAATCTTTACACTTTGAAATTGATCCAAAGCATCAATCGAAAACCTTAGCGATCCATCGGAAGCGTCACTGGCTTTGTACCAAATAAATAATGGTCCACCATCGGTGTGAAGATGGCATCGCATGGAATCCCCAGTGCGCGAAGAAATAAGCCCTTGAAGAGGCATAGAAGAATCAGAGATCCAATCTCCATTTTTCTCACAAGCTGCCGTATTCGCGAGAGCCTTATGAGAACTCGGGATTGCAAGCCAAGTAAGTGAGGCCCGTAAACACATTTCATAGATACTTTCGTAGGCTCCAATGCCTTGAACATTGGCATCGTTGGTTCCGATCATCAAAGTGGCGTAGCGGGCACCATCCGCAACTGACGGATCGGCCAAGGAAAAAACTTGCTGCTGCGACATTTGACAGGCGATTTGACCGCTAATTGCACGATTTTGAAGAGTTGCTCGGCCATCTAAAGCAAGATTAGTAGCATAATCTTGCTCTTGCTGAACGCTCCAACCCGCGGTGATGGAGTCGCCATAGCTAAAGAGTGTGGTTTGACGCAGATCCATGGCGAATGCCGAGGAGCAAAGGGCAGATAGTAAAAGCAATAAAGCGACGCGCATAGTTTGCGCACATTAATTCTTCGATGCAACCCCTGTCAAGACTCGACTATTGGCGGATTGACACCTAGAGCTGGTATTGGTAAAAATAGTCTAGATTTCAATGATATCGGATCAAACTGCCCTGCTTGCGTTCGGCCCGTCCCTCAAGAATTCTTATTGCGTGTGCTGGCATCATTAACAATGAAAAGATCAAATCACCTATATTTTGCCGCCAAAATTCTCGATCAAAACATCTTTTGGCCGATTCATCTCACGGTTTTTCAAATATATAATTTGATTCTTGTTCCCCTTGCCCACCATCAACTAAGAAAAGAAATCAGCCAAAGCCTGCGAATTCAAATCCGTCGCACTAGCAACTTTCATTTCCTACTCGATCCACTCGATCTTATTCTCATTGTGGATGAGCTAGGAGAGCAAACACTTTCCAAAATTCAGGGAAGCATCAAAAGCCTAAGGCGGAAAATCCCTGTTTTGGGACAGATTGAAATCTATACGAGCGCGGAGTTTTCGGAAATCTCCCAACTTAAAGAGAGCAATCAACGAAATTATGAGCTGCTTCGCGATGCCCGCTCCATCAGATGGCAAGAAGAAGCCTGCGCGAGTGCCGACACTCAATACCATAAATACAAAGCAATCAGAGCTATTGAAAATACTTTAAAAAAATATTCCATCGCGAAAAACAAGGCATCCACGAATAACTGGCGCTTCATTTGGCCGTACCTCATCGAACTGATGGAAGCTCAAGACCCAAGATGGAAATTAGTGCCGATCGATATTAATGCGGCGAACTTAGGAGAAGAAGCGTATAGTGCTTACTTTCAAATTCTTTTCGATTGGAGTGGAACTCCTAAACCACGAAATAGTAAGGCCGATCGCGATGCTTTTAGTTGCTCTATCCACCAGGCACTTTTCTTTTTAGCTCTTGCCCCTGGCGAACCAATTTCTAGCCCGGCACTTCGAGAAGCCCTGGCAGTGATTCGTGAGAAACTCAAACTCCATCCACTTAGAAATTCGCTCGCAGAAATTGAAATTCTTTCCTGCCAAGCCTTAACTAGATCAACGTTATCCAAAGATAGCTCGGCCG
>CAIPTA010000020.1 GCA_903867855.1 Oligoflexia bacterium
GGTTTTGATTGGATGCACCAGTGTTCGTTTTAGGGCTTCCCAGGCAGGCGAGTAGGCGTCGTCGCAAAAACGACATATCCCGCCGGGTTTAAGGCATCGGTTCACTTCGATGGCAGCACCCATTTGTTCCACCGCAGACACAAATTCAATATGAGTTTTCTTTTCTGTGCCTCGAAGAAGCGCATTCAAAGAGAGGCGAGTAAGGCCCTCTTTGCCTTTTGGATCACCCATGCTGCCATTGCGAAATACGAAATACACATGAGTAGAGAGCGCTTTCGAATCATAGTCGTAGAGGAAGTTTTTATCTTTACCGCTGCTATGAAGTTTCAGTTCGGCCCGCGCGAGAGTGGGAACGAAGAGACTTGCAATAAGAAGGAGATTTAGATTTTTCATTTTTGTTTCTCCGGAGAAATGATTACGGTGCTCGATTGAGAATCTACGAAATAGGTTTTTGCCACTCGCTGGAGTTCTTTGGTAGTAACGGTTTTCACCTCTTCCAGGATATCAAAACCGCGATGGTAATTATCGGAGCTCACCAGTGATTCGCCGATGGATTGCGCGATATTCGTTTGGTTGTCTAGATCGTTATAGGAGGAGAGCAAGAACTGATTTTTCGCTCTAGCCACTTGGATTTCTCCAATTTTTCCCTCGATTAGTTTGTCCACATTTTCATGAATTGTTTTTATGATTTCACTTGCCGATTTTCCGGGAGCACCTTGAGCCTCAATCACGAAGAGGCCAGGGTAGCGAAGTTTATAGGCGGAAGCAGAAACAGAGCTCGCGATTCCTTTTTGTACTAAGGCTTGCTCAAGGAGAGAGCTTTCCCCAGCCGAGAGCACTGCCGCGGCCACTTCGAGTGCAGCTCCATCTGGATGATTGATCACGGGAGTTTTGTAGCCAATGAGCACAATTTCAGAGTTCGCGAGCGGGTGAGTTACTTCTTTGCGGCGCGCCTCTTTTTGCTCTGGTTCCACCGGTGGAATGCGCTCTGGAATCACTTGCGACTTATATTTGCCATAGTATTTTTCTGCTAGCGCGAGCGCCTTGGGCACAGAAATATCACCAATCAAAATGAGCGTGGCATTATTGGGGGCGTAGTAGGTTTTATAAAAATATTGCGCCTCTTCCACCTTGAAGGAATGGAGCTCTTCGATGGTGCCCATGGTATCGTACTTATAAGGGTGCTTTGTAAACGCAAGATCCCACAATTCACTGAACGCAACGCGCATTGGCTTATCTTTATCCATTTTATATTCACCGATTACTGCGCCAAGCTCGTCGTGAAAGAGCTTATCGTCGAGGTCGAGGTTGGCCATGCGATCGGCTTCCAATTGGAAGATGAGTTCAAGACGCTCTTTCGGTAGCGATTCAAAGTAGCAAGTGCGATCTAGCCAAGTGGTGGCGTTATTTCCTACAGCGCCTGCGCTAGAGATCCGCTCATCAAAATCCTTCACGGTTTTGGTGCCGCGAAACATCATGTGTTCAAAGAGGTGAGCGAGGCCAGTCTTCTGGAGTTTGGGATCGAGCCGCTCGGTGGCGGAACCCACTTTAAACCAAACCTGATAGCTGAAAACTGGCGCCGTATGATCGGGAATCAATAGCAGCTGCATGCCGTTATCTAGCTTGTATTCCTGCACCTCGAGGCCGTTTGGAAGCTTAGAACTGCCCACTTTCGAGGCTTTTGCGTGGGCATTGGTGCCTTCCAGCAGTGCGAGGGCCAGAAAAGCCAAAATTAGTATGTGTTTTTTTCCCATGGAGCCTCCTAGAAATCGAAGAAAGCTAAGTGTAGCCCAGGATTTCTCATAGTGACGAGAAATTTCCTGTGGTATACCCATTGACGTTAAGCACAATAGCGAAGGAGTTTCTATGGCCACCCCAAATAGCGTTGATATCCGTCTTGATTTTCCACCTAACCCGAATGCGGTTAAATATGTGGTAGACGATCATGTGCTCCTTGCGCGTGGTTCTGCGAGTTTCACGAATTTGGCCACTGCCGAAGCCTCGCCGCTAGCGAAACGAATCCTTACCATCCCTGGCGTGGCCAGCTGCTTGGTTGGGTATAATTTTATCACAGTAGTGAAAACACCAGAGGGTGATTGGGAAGTGCTCGACGCAAAAACTCGCGAAGCCCTCACCGCTCATATCAATTCCGGCGACCCTGCGGTAAACCCACTTACTTTGGATCGTCCTGCCACCAGCGGAGCAGCGGATGACACGGATCTTGAAAAACGCATCAAGGCTGTGCTGGATCAAGAGATTCGCCCTGCAGTGGCGATGGATGGCGGCGATATCGTTTTCGAAAAATTCGAAGCGGGTACGGTTTATGTTTATATGCAAGGCGCTTGCTCTGGTTGCCCAAGTTCCACGGCTACTTTGAAAATGGGTATTGAGACTCGTTTGAAGAATGCGATTCCTGAAGTGCAGGAAGTGGTAGCTCTTTAATCGGATTATCGGAATCTGTTTTCGGTTTTCTGATCTGATGACTGACTTCTGTTTCTGAGCTGTTTTCTGATCCTTAGAAATAATTTTTTGCTTCACTAGCGTTGAAAGCAAAAAAATTATTTCTCGGAGGATCAGATCTATGCTCAAAAGTTTTCGCACCTATCAATTGGCTCTAGAATTTCATCGCGCTGTTCGCGCGGAATATTTTCCTTCTTACCTTAAAGATCAATTGCTGCGTGCTTCTAGCTCCATTGCTCTAAATCTCGCTGAAGGTAGCGCTAGAGCTAGCAAGAAAGATCAGATGTGCTTTTTGTGATCGCGATGGCTTCGCTGCGGGAATCGCAGGCCGCTCTGGATTTGTCGCCCAAGCAATATCCTATTTTGGCGAAATCGGCGGATATTTTAGGTGCCCATCTTTATCGATTGTGTAGGGCTTGAGCGCTTCCACTTCCGGCGCCGGAAGTGATCTGATCTGATTGCTGATCTCCGTTTCCGAACTATTTTCTGGTCTACGATTTCTTCCAATAATTATAATCCGCAGATCGATCATCCATCCCAATGCCGGCTAGGCTCAACAGATGCCAGTGGGCGCAGAATAAATCGCCTGGCCCAAATGGAGTGCGGTTTTTGAGGAAAACTTTATTCCCTTCGCGCTGATAGCAAACCACGCCGGGATTATTGCCACCACTTTTTCCGACACTTTGTTCCGTCATATAAGCGCCACCACCGTGGGAAGCCATGCGGAAGCGCCATTGGCGGGAGTTGGCGAATTGCCGTTGTACAGTAGGTGAATCCTTGGAAAGCAGCACGACCGAAAATTTATTTTCCAAATGGGGGAGAAGTCCATTGAGTCCATCTGCCCAAAGAGTGCAATAAACGCAGCCCTCGCCCATATTGTGAATTGCGAATAGCGTATCTTTTTCGCCGAAGAGATCGAGCAGGTTTACTTTTCCATCCAGCGTTTGAAATTCATAGTTCTTCACCTCTACCGGCGTCGTCGCTCTTCGAAGAGTCTCCAGTTTTTGTACGAGAGCAAAGATTTCCGCTTCTGTTTTTTGAATTTCGTTCGTCATGCTTCTTCCTTCCAATAGTTTTTCATTAATTCCGTGATCCATTTTGGCTGGAAAACGCGGCCTCGAGGGGCGAATTCCTGCACCCACGGTTTGATGTCTAAAACCGGCGTGCCATCAATTGCGTCAAGGCCTTCGAGGTGGAGTTCATTTCCGTGAACCCGGAGGATTTTGCAAATGGTGAGGCCAATCTGGTTAGGGCGATTTTTTCCCCTCTGAGCGAAAATACCCACTTTTGGCCAGTCTGTATTATTGCGGGGGTGACGGGCTGTAGTTTCGATTTTGGCAGCGTCTACGCCGTGCATGAAAAAGAGAATCTCGGCATGGGAAAAGTCAGAGAGGCCGTTAAGGGATGCATTACTGAACTGAGGTGAAAGCTCGACGTAAACGGATTCATTGTCCCAATGATCGTCTTCCATTTTCTGGCGGGAAGAGCGCACGAAACCGATGGGGCTCACTTTGATGTGTTGCATGATAGAATTCTAGTGCGGACAAAGAAGAAGGCCCAAGAAGATTTCTTCTTGAGCCTTCGCTAATTCGTCTAAAATTTTTTTAGAACTGGGTAGGAACGTCGCGATCCATTACAGTTTTACGACCGTCTGCTTTCGCATTTTCGATCGCTTTTTCAAGAAGCACTTCCAGGCGCTTGGATAGTTCCTCTGGAACTGCACCGCTCGTGTTCATGCCACTTTTATCTTTGATGAAGCTCTTCACTTTAGAGGCTACAACCAACACTTCGCTCATAGTCTTATCTCCTTGGAGTTTGTTACTCGAAAATTGTGCCTTCGAACTTTCAAAAATGCAGCAGTTAATGTGGATTTCTCTGCATTTTTTCCGTATTTTGTGCGAAAACCTGGGCTCGCCGCAGAGCGGCTCTTGAAAAATGGGCTTGGTAGGAGAATTGATCGATGGCAAATACACCGAATTCCTTGGAATCCTGGAACAGTAAGAAGAGCTTGAGTCTCTATAATGTGAATGGCTGGTCGGATGGATTCTTTTCCATTAACGAAAAAGGAAATGCGATTGTTACGCCGAAAGGTCCGAACGGACCCTCCCTCGATTTACCCGAACTCGTGAATGATCTCGTGGATCGCGGCCTGCGAGCTCCTCTCTGGATTCGTTTCCCCGATATTCTCGGAAGCCGTGTGAAAATCATCGCGGAAGCTTTCCACAATGCCTTTCAAACTTTTCAGTATAAAGGTGGTTACCGTGGCGTTTACCCAATCAAAGTGAACCAACAGCGCCACTTGGTGGAAGCCCTGATGCGTTTTGGGCAAGAGACTGGTCTAGGCCTCGAAGCGGGTTCCAAACCTGAGCTGCTCATTGCACTTTCGCTGATGAATAATCCAGAGGCCTTGCTTGTGTGCAATGGCTTCAAAGACAAAGAATATATCGAGACGGCGCTGCTCTCCACCCGCCTTGGTAAAACCGTGCTCATCGTGATCGATCGCTTCCAAGAGCTCCCGCTGCTCGTGCAGATCGCTCGCCAGCTCGATATCAAGCCACTCATCGGCTTCCGCGCGAAGTTAGAAAATCGCGGCGCTGGAAAATGGGTAGATAGTTCCGGACCTCGCTCCAAATTCGGTCTCACCGCGATGGAAATCGTGGAGGGCGTGGAGTTCCTCAAAAAAGAAGGGATGCTCGATTGCTTGCAGCTCTTGCACTTCCACATCGGTTCACAGATCACTTCGATTCGTCCGATCAAGGATGCGCTCCAAGAAGCTTGCCGTATCTACGCAGACCTTCATGCCATGGGTGCGCCGATGAAATACCTCGATGTGGGCGGCGGTTTGGGTGTGGACTATGACGGTTCCAAAACCAACTGGGAAAATAGCCTCAACTATTCCGAGCAGGAATATGCCAACGACGTAGTGAGCGCCATCCAATCCATCTGCGAAGAGCGCGATTTGGCCCATCCAGAAATTATAACGGAATCCGGACGTGCCCTCGTTGCCCACCACGCAGTGCTTGTGTTCAACGTGCTCGGCACCCACGAAATCTTAAAAGCGGGCGGCCCAACCACGCCGCAAGCGGAAGACCATGAAAAAGTGCATGAGCTTTTTGAAGTCTATAATCGCCTCACTCACAAAAACATGGTGGAGAGCTACCACGATACTATCAAGGTGAAAGAGGATTCCGCCACTCTCTTTAACCTCGGCTACCTCACGCTTCGTGATCGCGCGGCGATCGAAGCTTTGTTCTGGATGATCATCGGGAAAATTCAGAAGATGAGCAAGGATGTGAATGAACGTCCGGAAGAGTTCGAGAGCTTAGACAAAGAATTGCACGATACCTACTATTGCAACTTCTCTGTGTTCCAAAGCGCCCCGGATCACTGGGCCGTAAAACAACTTTTCCCGGTTATGCCGATCCATCGCTTGAATGAAGAGCCTACTCGTCGTGCCACTTTCGTAGATCTCACCTGTGATTCCGACGGTAAAATGGATCGCTTCATCGATATTAAAGACGTGAAGCATGCGTTAGAGGTGCATCCTCTTGAACCAGGCAAAGAATACTATATCGGTATCTTCTTGCTCGGTGCTTACCAAGAGATCTTGGGCGATCTCCACAATCTCTTCGGCGATACGGATGCGGTATACGTTTCCATTAAAGACGATGGCGACTACGAAATCGATCATATCGTAGAGGGAGATACTGTTACGGAAGTGCTTGAATACGTAGAATACTTCAAGCCAGCGCTCATGGAACGTATGCGCTTCTCCGTAGAAAATGCTATGAAATCCAAGCGCATGACGATCCAAGAGGGGAGAACTTTCTTGCAGTATTATGAACTTGGTTTGGATGGATACACTTACCTAGAAGGTAACGACTAGATTGGACTTCGTTATCTCTAGTGCAGCGTAATTTCTATCTTGCCCAAGGGTCCAATTACAATTCTACCTGCAGCCACCGTGCTATGATAGCCTGGGATTTCTTTGCCCATCTCACCGATAGTCGAGGCAATTGTAAGGCGGTATTTGGCGTTCGGTATAAGATTTTTAAATCGAACAGAGCTTTGTAGCCGATCTCCACTCCAAACATTTCGAATCCAATGCGAGTTGTTTGCACTTGGTGGATGAATCTCTAGCAAATCAGAGCCATCCTTTTGCAATATTACCATTGGCCAAACCACAGTATTTTCCCCGCCGAAACCCATGCCGCGAGCGTTTATAAAAGATAAGATGTCTACAGATTGTGTGGGCGCAGTGGCCACGAACTCATAGATTTCAAAACTCACACGATTGCCATTTTTCAGGATCAGGCAGCTATCAGAACTTAGCTCCCCATCACTTGGAGTACTAATAGATAATTGTTTAGTCGGCATCGATTTCAACGCATCCACATTGGCTGCGCAATCTTTACTGTCTTTTTTACCTAACTGATTGTAGCGATCAGCGGCAGTGGTAGAGCAAGCAGTGAGGGCAAGAGCAAACGCGTAAAAGCATAATCGTAATTTCATGGTCTACATATTGTATTGCTCCGGCCTGTTCTATCAACAATCAAATGATCCAGATTGCCTATCCCTCTGTAGGATCGCAAAAGATAGACAGTTCTCCTTAGCTGGATAGGCGGCAAGTGCTTGAAATCATTGGTTGGCATCCAATTTGCTCTATCTAGTGAAAGAAAAGGGAGAAACTATGAAAAACATTTTTGTATTACCGATGGGGATTCTAGCACTTGCATTCTTTACGTCTACTGCTCGAGCAGAGGCTTTATCCTTTCACCTCAATTCTGCTGCAGCAGTGATTACTCTCCAGCAGCATGCTCAGCCCAAAAATGTGCAAGTTGAAATAGATGGAGTTGCGCTCAAAGGGATCACTCAGGTGGATGCGAGCGCGGGTGGGACCGTGGAGTATAAGGATCCTGAAGATATGACCACTCGCTATCGTCCGGGGAATAATAAAACGGGCAGAATCACTATCACGCGTGAATGGAGTAACGACACCACCTTCTATAGCTGGATGGAGAGAGCTAGCAGTGGCAAGGCCGAGCGCAGAAGCATCACTGTAGTTATTTTGGCAGATGATGGCACTACTGCAAAACTAGAGCTATCCAATGTAACGCCTGTTGGTTGGTCTGGACCGGCAGAAAAATCGCTGGGCTCAGCGCACGCCACGGAAAGCCTCACGTGTGTGTACGAGAATTTTGACTATAAAAAATAAATCAAACTGAGAAATAGACTTCTATTGGATCGTAGCGAGAGAAACACTCGCTACAATTCTTGAGCCCTAATAATCCTGAATCCAAAATCCATTGACAGTATTGAGCTCCCGCGCTACTCCTTCCGCCTCAACGATAAATCACCTGTCTTTTTTGGAAGGGGCACCAGTTATGAAATTATTTGCGACCGCACTCATTGGATTACTTGTTTCAACCATGGCATTTGCACAAAGTCATTTCGATGTTTTGAAAGATAAATACCTAAACCAAACCAACAATACCTTAACAGCACAAGCTATTCTCGGAGCCACTCTTGGTCGCTGCTTTCAAGCCGCGAATGATATTCCAGTAGGGATGATTCTTGCCGCAGAGGGCGTGTCCACCACCCAAAATCCAGATGAAGGCCCATTGTTCCCACCTAGCTCCACCACCTCTTACAAGATGGCGTTCATGCTTGTTGGAAATATCACGGATAACGCAGGAGTATTGTCTGATGATCAACCTGCTTCCGCCAACGATACCCAAAACGCGGCTGACGTTTTGAGCAATCTATCTACCACTGCTGTTACGGATCTCTCCGTAGTGAATGGCTTGGCAACATCTAGTGTTGTGGGTACCACTGCTATCTATGAAGTGAAAATGGGCAACGACGGATTGATCTATGGCCATGCAACTGAAAATGATCCAAATGCCGCTTTTGAAACCTACTGCTATTTCTACAAAAAGATGAACTAATTTATTTGTCTCAAGTCTCATTCGCGCCAAGCGAGTGGGACTTCGTTGACGAACAAATACTCTCGAATCGTTAAATCCCATCATATTCCATCATCATCCTTAGCTGCTCTTGGTGGTGCTGTGCGGCTACATTGGGTATTCCTCTTTTCACACAGCGACAGATTCTGCCGCTGAAATTTTAGAATAAGAGGAAGCTATGAAAAATTTATTTCTGATCCTGATGAGTCTCATCGTGGCAGGCAATGCCTTCGCGGCAAAAACTGTGCAAACAAAAGTAGGAGCGAATGGCGTGAGTCTTTCTATCCTTGCGAAAAATTCTGAGGCGCTAGCACCAGCTTTGCAAAAACAAATCGCTCCAAATCATAAAGTGCTACTCAATTTCAATTTTCCGCTCAAAACCTGCAGCCTGGGTGCGGTGAAGAATGATACGCAAAGTTTTGCTTGCCAGAGCCGTCCGGAGATTGCTCCTGCAACTCTGGTAATTCAAGATCTGCAAACGAAACAACAAAGTGCTGCACTCCGGGTGCAGGATTTTTCTCTCATACCAAATGTTTCTTCTGATTTCCGCGTGAGTGCCAATCAGGTGGCAGGAGTAGTGAAAGATGTAGATGGTGACGGAGATTCTACGGGTGATGACGACGGTGATGGTAAGTAGATTCTACTTTGAATCGCTTGGAGCGGTCTTTTTGCCGTCGAGCTCATCGAGCTGGGCGGCAAAAGGATCGTAGGCTTTCCCAGAGTCCACCTCAGGAGTATAGGGAGTACCGCCGAGAGCCTTACCCACATTATTGTTCACAATGATGGCACCAGTGGTTTGGCTATCGTTGGTTTCGGTGCGCTTAATCACGCCGGAAACATTCACAGGTAGACGCCAGAAATAGGAAGACGCCACCAAAACAATTCCATTTGAATAGGCTTTGTCTACTGTGCCTTCGAAAGTAAACGGACGGCTCTCTTTATAGCCATTCGCCACCACATAATCGCCCTTACAAATAGTTATCTTCTGCGGACTGCACGCAGTCTCTTTGCCAATCTCATCCATGTTAAATACATGGTGGAGCCCTGCCAGCACCTCCACTTTGCCATTCGAGAATAGATGTTCCACTTTTGCTTCGGGCACGGCCACGCTCGCTGCATGTAGCGGATAGTAAACCTTATCGCCATTGCAAATTTTTGTGCCGTGAGAATCCACGCATGTAATATCAGGCGCTAGTGTTTTCAAAATCGTATCGCTGCGGATAAATGCTTTTGTGCCATCGCTAAGACGCACTCGCACGCTGCCATCTTCGAATACATCGGAGATCTGCACCACTTGATCTGTCCAAGAATCGGTGGAGTTTTGAATGATAGCAAATTGCCCGGCGTGATAGGTGGGGCGATCCACGGTGCTTGCCTTAGTGGGCGTAGTTTGGGCTTGGGCACTTAGGCTAAGCAGAAAGAAAGTGATGATATAGGATCGCGTCATCATAAGTGCTTTTCGACTGAAGCCAGCGAAATCTTTATTAAATCTACTTATTGGCAATAGTTTTGATCAGCGAAATACTGGCCACAAATATTGCTACCGTTTACGCAGTCGCTGGCATTAGCGGAAAGGTAGTAGCCAGGGTTCGCGCACACGCGTTTTGCTCCCTTTTTCACGGTAGCGATAATCTCTCCGTGCTGAATCACCGAATTAGCTTTCGTAAAACTATACTCTACCGTGTTGGTGCCGTAGTCGAGGAGTGGGGTTTGCAGTAATGTAGCGATCCACAAATTGAAGTAGCGAGTGCTGATGCCTTTTGCGGGATCGTAGCCTGTGGTTTTTTCTACGGTGCTTTTATCTTCATGAATTGCTTTCAAAGTGATCTCATCGGCCGCGATATTTGTTGGGCCCACAAAATGCACAAACTCTGCAGGATCCAATGTTTCATCCGTGCACACGAAGTAACCAAAGGTGGTTTGCGTGCCTTGATTGCACTGCACTTGAATTTGCCCCTCTAGTGGAGTGGCGGTAAAGCTATTGCCGCTGGAAAATCCAGGCGCAGCTGCATGAGACAAAATTGGAAATAAGCTAAGAGCGAATAGAATTTTTTTCATATGGATAAATTCTTCCATGCCTTGAGGAAATTCGCAAGGCAACGTAGTGTGAAAGACATGGAAGCCAACTTTCCTTTCCCAGCGGTAAAAACGAAATTAGTTTTCCTCCCATCGAGAGAGAATGTATTTTCCAGAATTACAAAATCCGAAAAGTATTCCCTGCTGGTAGATAAAAATTTATTGCCTCATCTCCCTGTAAAAATGAGAAAAAGGGCGTTTCCTCTACCTGGTGGCGAAGCCTGTAAAAACTGGAAAACTCTGGGAGCTGTGCTTGCCTGGCTAGCGACTAAAAATACGGAACGATCAGAAGCTCTGTTTGTGATCGGTGGCGGAGCGGCTTGTGATTTAGGGGCGCTGGCGGCCGCTCTTTATCGGCGGGGTATGCCGCTCACTTTGGTGCCCACCACACTACTCGCCCAGCTAGATGCCAGCGTTGGAGGAAAGTGCGCGGTAGATTTTATCGAGAATAAAAAGCGGATCAAAAATTTTGCCGGTGCCTTTTATCCCGCAAACCAGGTTTTGATTTCGCCGTCATTTTTGGAATCATTACCGGCTCGCGAACGCCGTAGTGGTCTGGGTGAGCTCTTGAAGATGCTCTATTTAGAAGGCGTGGAACCAGATATCGCCTCGATGCAACTTTTTTTGGCGAACGGGAAAATGAATGCATCGATGCAGCGCCAGGTGCAGCGAGCGATTGCCGCGAAAATTGGCTTTGTGAGGCGTGATCCTCTAGATACGAAGCGAATCCGCGAAGCGTTGAACTTTGGTCATACGGTGGGGCACGCTCTCGAAAGTATGGCGGGTGGCGAAATTTCTCACGGGGAAGCAGTAGCCTTCGGACTCTTTTTCGAAGTGGCCTTTGCGGAAAGCAAGCGGGAGCTCCTGATTGCGCAAAGGGTATATGGAGATTTGATGCGACTCCAATTTCGCCTCCCCGAAAAACACGGTTCTATGAAAGGAAAGGATTGGGAGCGCCACTTTCTCGGGGATAAAAAAATGAATAAGAGCAAACTCGCGATGTCGATTGCTCTCGCCAAGGGAAAAATAATTCGTCTAGAAGTGGCGCCGAATCAGCTTGCGCAATTTATGGCAAGAGCTTTTCCGGCACTCGTCCAGCTCGGCAAAGTGCATCCACCAGCGTGATCGCTACCATCGCCTCCACCATCGGCACTGCGCGGGGGAGGGGAGTAGAATCGTGTCTGCCTTGTACGCTAATAGTTTCTGTTTGGAGTGTTTTCATTGATGCCGTTTGAATCTCTTGCGGGATACTTGTAGGCGCATGAAAATCTACACTCAAAAAAATCGGTTCACCCGTAGTCATCCCACCGAGCAAGCCACCATGTTTTTTACCTTGTACCTTTAGATTGCCATCGCTTACGCCAATGGGATCACGAATTGCCGATCCAGTTTGAAAGCTCGCCTCGCGGCCAGCGCCAATCTCACAGGCCACCGCAGCGGGCAAGCTCATGAGGCCATGGGCCAAGAGTGCGTTCAGCTTATCGAAGAGTGGTTCACCGATGCCGGAGGGCATTCCATAAATCATACACGCAATATTTCCACCGAGACTATCTTGGCTAGCCTTCGCTTCCGTAACCAGCTTGATCCAATCGCCGCTGGCCGGTTCGCTTAAGGGCAAAAATAACGAATTCTCCGCAGTCACTTTTTTTAGATCAGAAATGGAGAGCTGTTTCGCTGCGTCTAGTGGAATTGGTAAATCGCCGATGCGTGCCACAAAACCACAAAGCTCGATACCGAAATGCTGTAGAATTTTTTTTGCTATTACTGCAGCGGCAACTCTTGCAGCTGTTTCGCGAGCACTAGAGCGTCCGCCACCACGTGGATCGCGGTGGTGATGCTTGGCGATAGTGGTGAGATCGGCGTGACCAGGCCTTGGCAAGTCTGCATAGGCGGCATAATCTTCTGATTTCGTATTTTCATTTACGATGCGGAGAGCTATGGGAGTGCCGGTAGTGATACCTTGAAAAACTCCACTTTCGATCTGGACAAGATCTTTCTCTTTTCGCGGTGTTGCGGAGTTGGCATTGCCTCCTTGGCGGCGAGTCATATCCGGGATGAAATCTTGGGTGCCAAGCTTAATTCCAGACGGGCAGCCATCCACGATAGCGCCTAAAGCGGGGCCGTGGCTCTCACCCCAAGTGGTTATTCGAAAAATGGTTCCAAAAGTGTTTCCGTTCATGGCAGACTTCCCAATACGGTTATGGCTTATGTTTGTATCACAGGCAGCGAAAAAAAACCCAAGGAACTTCTTGCCAGGGTGGCGAAGGTTCTGGAGGCAAGTCCGCGTGTTTTGTGTGAGCTCCGCTTAGATTACTTACAATTATCTCCCGCAGAGAGCTTTGCTTTTCTAGAGGAACTTCCAGAAGAGTGGGCATCGCGGTTGGTGCTCACGATGCGCCTGAAAGCCTCTGGGCCGCTCTCTATGGGTAATTGCACCTGGGATGTGCAAACTTGGCAAGCCTGGTGGAAGCAAGTGATGGCGCTGCGTGCCTGGTTTGCTGTGGATCTCGATTGGATTGTGCTAGACGAACTCGCTGGAGAAAGTCTCAACTGGGGCGGAAAATTTCGCTCCCGCCACGCCTTTTTTTCCGTGCATCTTCCTCTTGATGAAGTGGCGCGCGCCCTTCCGGAACTGGAAAGTAGTGCAAAACATCATAATGCGGGAATCAAAATCGCAGCCCCAGTTACGGGCGCTCGAGATTTAGCGTATTTCGCGCGCATAACGAAAGATATCCAGGAACACCCGCTCAAAATCATTGTTGCCATGGGTGATGCTGGAAAGGCTTGGCGATGGAGTCGTCTCGCGGGGAATTTGAGTTATTTTGCGTTCTCCAAAGATGCTCGCACAGCGCCAGGGCAAGACCTTTTTGAAAATGTGCTTCCCTACACGCTCGGAAAACCCATTCCTGAATTGTTTATTCTCTGGAGTGATGATGCAAGTAATCTCCACGGAGAAAGAGAGTGGAATCGCCTCTTTCAAAAGCGGGGATGGAATGCACGCTTTGTGAATGTAGCTTGCAAAGATGTGCCGCTAAGTTATGCGCCTACACAGGAAAAAAAGAATTGGTCGTATTGTGCACTTGATTGGATGGAGATGGCCAAGGTGCAAGGCGCGGCTGTAACAAAACCATTTAAGGAATATTTTCCGCTCGCAATTCCTGGAAATGAGCTGCGTGCTATAAATACAATTCATCGAGAGGGCAGTGCCTGGGCGATGGCAAATACTGATGGCGGCGGTGTGAGTAATTTATTAGAGCGCTGCCAAGTGAAGAAGATCCTTGTGCTTGGTGGTGGTGGGGCAGGTAAGGGTGTGAGCGATGCGCTTACATCTGATGGATTTGCCGTGCAGTTAATTTCCCGCGAGGCTGATGGCACTCTTCCCTCATTGCCGGCTGCAGAGTGTTTGATTTCCACTTGGCCTTTGGAGTTTCAGCCAGAACTCGTGAAGGCGTTGCGGGCTCAGAATATTCAAATAGATTTACTCCTCGATGCTCAGCTCAAGCAGGCAGATGGATCAGCTCCGCTTGCTCTTTGGGCCAAAGAAAAGAAGATTCCCTATCTTTCGGGTCTGCAGTGGTGGAGGGAACAAGCCAAGCTGCAAGATGAGATTTGGTTTTCCGCAAAACGTGGCGAAGCGATCAAGAAAAATATTTTGCCCATGATACCTAATTCTAAGAGTGAAACGTTGCGAGCGCTTGCCCTCGCGGCCTTCTATCCCGGTAAAACTAGAATTATGAATCCTGCCATTTGCGCAGACACGGAATTATTTGCTCATGCGCTAGAGCAACTGGGCTTACAATGGGAGCGCGAAGAATCCGTTTGGACAATCCATGGCGGAAAAGAATTGATATCGAGTAGTGAGCCACTTTTTATCGGTGAAGGTGCAGCACCGCTTCGTTTTCTAGGTGCCTTGAGCGTTGCTATTGGTGGTGAAGCTCTCCACATCGATGGTGCGCCGAGTTTACGTAAACGCAGCAGCGATGATTTATTTCATGCCTTGCAGTTGCCTAGTGTAACTACTTGGCCGATTCGCTTGCCTTGCGCTTTGCCACTGCCAAAAGAAATATCTGTTGCTAAGAGCAGCCAATTTGCCTCGGGATTTTTGATGGCTGCCGCCGCCTTGCTTTGGCAAAAAAAGCAAAGCGAAGTGCAGATCAATCTGCAGGGCGAGCTTCGTTCCGAGCCATATCTACTGCTCACGAAACGCTTAATGGAAGAGTTTGGTATAAAAGTAACGGTCCACGGAAATACTTGGGCCCTGAAACTTGCAGGCGAAACCTATTCCGAAAAGGAAATTCAGGTGGAGAAGGATGCCACTGCACTATCTAGTTTTGAGTTACTCTCCGTATTCGAAGGCCTCGGGAGCTTAGTGCCCAGTCGCAGTGCCAAATCTGGAGAGCAGGGAGATTGGCGTTTCACAGAGCTCCTCGCGGATTATTTTTCAACTGATAAATCGCTCAATTTACGAGATTGCCCCGATCTCGCACCCAGTTTTTTTGTGGCGAGTTTATTGTTTCGCAAACGTCTCGAGATTCGAGACACTCCCCAACTTCATGATAAGGAATGTGATCGCGCTCGTGCGCTGGTGAAGTTGGCAAAGGCTTTGGGATTAGAGGCCACTGAGTTTGAGGATGGTTTTTCGATAGACGCTCGCAATTTCAAAGCACCGAGCAAGAATATGATTTTAGCCACGGAAGGGGATCATCGCATGGCGATGGCTATCGGTGTGCTTTCTTATGTTTTTCCAAATCTAAAGGCAGATAACGAAGCTTGTGTAGCGAAATCCTTTCCCAATTTCTGGAACACATTACTGCGCTTCAAGGAACTCCTCCCTTGAATATTTACCTCCTTGGTTTTCGCGCCGCTGGAAAATCCACTCTGCTGCAAAAAATCAGTTTTCAGGGGAAAAAGATCGATCTCGATACGGAGCTCGCTCGGGACTTTGGCCAATCAGTGCTGCACTTTATTCAGCGCGAGGGAATTGAGGAGTTTCGTAAACGAGAGTTTGCCAAGCTTTCACAGTTGGAAATGAGCTCAGCCAAATCGCCTAGCTTGATTGCCATGGGTGGGGGATTTGTAGATTGGCCTGCAAGCCGGGAATTGCTGCTTAAAAGCCCATCTCAGAGGGTATTCTTGCGCACACCGGCAGCTCTACTGTGGGAGCGTCTCAAAGACCAGCCCGAGCGACTCATCGTGGGTGGCATCGATAGCTACGAAGCCTTTTTAGCTCTCTATGAGAGCAGGCAGCCCTATTTTGAGCGATTAGCCACCAAAGTAATTGAAAATACTAGCCTGGAAAGCTCCCAAGCGGAGATTGAGCGCTGGCTTTTTAGCGCGCTCGGGTTTATGAAATGATCAAATGATTCTCTTTTTATCCAGCGCAGACCAATTAGCCGCGGCAAAGAAAGCCCTCACCGCCCTCGGCTTGGAGCATAGCTTCCACGCGAGTGAATCCCCCTTTTTTGAAGTGAAAACCGCCAGTTCCGTGCTGAGTGAAGAGCAAATTAAAAAAGAGCTATCTCGTTTTGGTAAAATTGCGGGTAACTCCGCTTCGAAAACCCCCCTCCTAGATGAACTGAAAAATGAGTATTCAGTGGATGTGCCATGTGCCTCGGCGCAAAATGGAATGCTTCGTTTTCAATCGAATCCAAAACAGCCGATTTGGATTGCGGGCCCTTGTGCTTTGGAAACTCCGGAAACCTTGCACCTTGTGGCGAAATCACTTTCCGCTCTCGGCATAAAAGTGCTGCGTGGTGGGGCTTTAAAGCCGCGTACGTCGCCTCACGATTTTCAAGGCGTTGGGCAAAATGGCTATCGCTGGCTTGCGGAAACAGCCCATCAGCATGGAATGGTGGCTATCTCAGAAGCCCTTTCCGAAACTGATGTTGAATCGGCTTTTGAGTATCTAGACATCGTGCAGATTGGCGCGCGCAACATGCAAAACTTTGCGTTGCTCAAAAAAATCGCGGAGGGACGCAAGCCCGTTATTTTAAAGCGTGGTCCTGGTGCAACTCTGAAGGAATGGGCGCTCGCTGCGGAATATTTGCTTAAGGGAGGAAACTCTCAGGTGATTCTCTGTGAGCGTGGTGTGCGAGGGCTCGAAAAAGAGTTGCGCTATACTCTCGATTTTGCGGGAGCTGCTTGGATGCAGATGCGCTTCCACCTACCCGTGGTAATTGATCCTTCGCATGCTACAGGCTCCAAGGCCCTACTTCCTGCTTGCACCGCCGCTACTTTGGCCATGGGTTTTGCTGGTGTGATGCTGGAAACGCATCCAGAGCCGGTGGAGTCTAAATCAGACTCTCTGCAAGCGCTTCGTCTCGAGGAATTCCGCGAGATCTATTCTCGCTTCCAATCCTAATCCTGATTTTTGTGTGGCGATTTCTTGCCCACGTATAGCCATGTCATGCCGAGGCTTAAAGGCCTTGGAGCAAAGGGCACGAATCCAGCTTTGCTCAGCATGCGGCGGATATTCTCTGGCGGCGGGAAATCTAAAATTGATTGCGACAAATATTTATACGGATCTTTTGGGGAGAAGAGCCCGGCAAAATTGGGCATCCCAAAGCGAAGGAGAAAGGAATAGCTTTTTCTCCAAGGATTTCTCGCTGGCAAGCCGAGCTCGAGAATAGAAAACACGCCGCCCGGTCGCAAAACTCGGAAGGCTTCTTGAGCTGCTTTTAATCGTGAGGCTTCTGCCACATTTCGAAATCCGAAAGCTATTGTAATTAAATCTAGACTCTCATCAGGGAAGGCAATTTTCTCGGCCACGCCTTCTTGCCAAACAATGCTGCTCTTTCGTTTTCGAGCCACATCTAGCATCGCCACGGTGGGATCAGTGCCGGTGATTTTTGCTCTTGGCCATTTTTCTGCCATCATGCGCGGCACATCGCCAGTGCCAGTGGCAAGATCGAGAATATCTTTCGGAGTTTGTCCAAGCGCCGCCTCGCTGATTTTAAGCAAGGTTTTGCGCCAGGAACGATCCATTCCAGCCGTCATTATGGAATTTAAAAATTCATATTTCGGGGCAACTTCAGTGAACAGTTCAACGGTATGGGGTTTTTCTTGGATTTCAGCCATGGATATTCCCTAGCATAGATTTTCTTCGTCGAGGAGAATTATTCAGAAAGATAGTCTATCTCATCGCCAGCGCTAGACAATAATAACTTCGCAGAGCGTTTCTGGGGATTCTCCGCATTTTCGGGAAATCCAGAAACAAGGAGGCGCCCTTGATTGAGGGGCGAGCCATTTATCACCAATCCTAAGGTAGGATGAAAGCAAAGCTTATTGGTAGAACGCACCTCTTCGCTGTCGGCATTTTGGTAACGAAGCTCCCAGTGTACGTCATCCGTAGAAATATTTTCTGCCGGGAGACGGGGGGCCGCCTCACAATGATCGTCTGATTCATGCACTGTTCGAATCCAACGATGAGCGTCTTGAGGATCCATCTCCAGCACGATTGGTTTTCTATTTTGAATCGCCATCAAGCGGGAATCGAGTAATACTTGGGCAAATCGTCGCGCAGTGAGCTTCGCTGAAAAGTAGGGACGCAACTCCCGTAGCACTGGAAATCCAAGCAAACACAAAGCTCCAAGCAAAGTGAGCAGCAGCACTCGCCGTCGAAAGCGGAACTTGAGTTCCTCGGGATCAGGCATTGCCTCATCCACTTGAAAAATCAATCTTTTGCGAAAGGGAAACATGGTTAGATCTGAAAGTACCATTTCCAAAGCGCCTCTCCAAAGAGAAACGCAAAAAAGGCTCCACCCGAAAGAAAGGGACCAAAAGGAATTGCAGTTTTCCCGCCTTTTCCACGGAAGAGGATAAGAAATACGCCTAAGATAGAGCCCACAAAGGAACTCAGCACGAGAGTTTCTAAGGCTCCCTTTGCTCCGAGAAAGGCGCCCACCATCGCGAGAAATTTAATGTCGCCGCCACCGATGCCATCTTTTTTTGTGATCGCCGTATAGAGCCAGGCGATCGCAAATAAAATTCCGCCACCCACGAGCACACCAATTCCAGCATCGAGCAAGCTCCTATCTGGAATCAAATAGCTTCCGATGAGGCCAATCACAATTCCAGGCAAGGTAATCACATCGGGAATAATCCAATGTTCGAGATCGATAGCGGTGCTACAAATTAAGGCCGCGAGAAAAAAGAAATGAAAGGGTAGAGCTATTAACTGAGTTTCACGATAGGCAGCAAAGAGAAATAGGGCAGCGGTGATCGATTCCACAAGCGGATAACGAATGGAAATGGAGCACTTACAAAATTGGCATCTCCCGCGCAAGAAAAGAAAGCTGAGTACGGGGATATTGTGAAACCAGCGCAGGCTCTTTCCACAGCTCGGGCAATGACTCCCCGGAAATACAATGCTTTCGTCTCGTGGAATTCGATAGATAATCACGTTGAGGAAGCTGCCGACGCACAATCCAAAGCAAGCAACTAAGGGAAGCAAGATGAAAGCAAAGGTACTAATCATTGGTTAGCTTTTTTGAGTCAGGATTTAGGATTGGGCCCAAACAACTCTCACTTGTTACTCCCGAGTACTGCCAGTCGAAAGGGTCTGGTCTAATATTGCCGCCGAGACGATGCTTTTCACTGCAAATCGTTTCGATCTCCCGCTTTTTCCAAAAAGAAGCAGAAACTCCCCAATATGGAGATTCTCCAGCTGAACAGGCAAGAATCGTAAATTTATCCGTTGCTCGGAGTGGTTCTGCCATATGTATCAAAAGATTTAGGCGATTTGAAATACCTAGTCCGTTCACTGAAGTATAAAATGCCTTTCCGTTGCGCCAAATTCTTAGGTTTCTTCCA